>DASZUD010000210.1:0-2713 GCA_035548155.1 Polyangia bacterium | reverse complement strand
AAGTTGTGCGGGGTTCCGGGGGGCGCGAAGGGATTGGCCATGGAGAGAAAAGGTCCTTCACCTTACGCGGCGCGCCCCGACACGGTCAAACGCGCTCTCTCGACGTGCTCTCTCGACGCCAGGCGGACCGCGCGTCATAGTCGTGGCGTCATGGAATCCCGAGAGCCCGTCCGCCGCCGCCAGCACCTCGCGCGCGTCACGCCGCGCGAGGTCTACGACGTCATCGTCGACTTTCCGGCGTACCCGCGCCTCTTCCCCGAGATCAAAGAGGCGCGCGTGCTCTCGACGAGCGACACCCCCAAGGGGAAGGTCGTGCGCGTGGAGTTCCGCGCCCACATGGTGCTGGCGATCCGCTACGTGCTGGATCTCGTGTGCGTGGGCGACGGAGCGCAACCGCTCACCGTCGACTGGACCTACGTCGAAGGTGAGATCGTCACCAACTCCGTGGGCGGCTGGCGCTTGTCGGCCGAGGGCGACGGCACGGCGATCGACTACACCGTGAGCCTCGACGTCCGCGCGCCGCTGCCAGGCTTCATGCTGCGCAAGGTGACCGACGGCCTGGTCTCTGCGTCGCTGCCCAACATGTTCACGTCGCTCGAGCGCGAGCTGCGGCGCCGCCAGACGTCGGGCGCCGCGGCGACCAGCGCTTAGGTCTGGTTCGCGAGGCGCGGCCCCGAGACGGAGGGGTGCCGCGGCACGAAGAACCGCAGGGGCTTGGCCGCCCATTCGCCTGCGTAGTCGACGCCGATGCGCGGCGAGCGCGCGACGCGTGGGGCGGCTCCGCCCGCATCGGCGACGTAGAGGCCGCCCGCGGACCGCGTGAGATCGCACCCCTTGTCGGCCAGCGTGACGCCGAGCCCCTTGCACAGCTTCCCGGGCCCGCGCAGCGCCGCAGGGTCGTCGTCGCCGAGCGGTTCGGCCGCGCGGATGAGCACCGCGCCGGCGACGCCGTCGGTCTCGGTGACGAAGTTCATGCAGTGGTGCATGCCGTAGACGAGATAGACGTAGAGGAACCCGGGCGGGCCGAACATGATCGCCGCGCGCGGCGTCGGCCCGCGCCGGGCGTGCGAGGCCGCGTCCCGCTCGCCGAGGTACGCCTCGACTTCGACGATGCGCGCGCGCTGCTCGCGAGGGCCCGTGCGGCGCACCAGCACCTTTCCGAGGAGCTCGCGCGCCACCAGCTCCGTGGGCCGCGCGTAGAACGCGCGCGGCAGAGGCAAGAGGCTGGCCCCGAGCGGCACGCGGCTCACGCCCCCAACAGCAGCCGCTCGCGATCGACGGCGCCGAGCAGCCGCGAGAAGCGGCCGTCCGCCTCGAGCGCGGCGAGTAGCCCCGAGGCGGCGCGCCTGTAGACGTCGCGGTCGATCAGGCCGGCGACCAGCCGGTAGCGAAGGAACAGGAACGCCGTCTGCGCGACGTCGGACAGGCAGTAGTGGCGCAGCGATTCGATCTGCCCAGCGTGAAAAAGGCCCTCGACCTGGCTGCCGTCGACGCCGTCCTTGCCGGGCAGGCCGATGAGCCGCGACGCCCCGTCGAGCGAGGTCATCTTCGCGGCGCCGTGGTCGGCGAGCATGTCCGCCAGATCCAGGTGCCCTTCCTCGCTGAAGCGGTACCGATAGCCCTCGCCGCGGTAGTACCAGTTGAAGTTCAGCCCGAAGCGAAGGCCGCGCAGCGCCAACACGGGCAGGTCGAAGCTGCGGCCGTTCCACGTCACGATGCACGGCTTGCGCGTGTTCATGAACTCGGCGAAGTCGGCCATCATGCCGGCCTCGTCCTTGTTCTCGCCGAACGTCCCGATGCGCTTGACCGCGAGGTCCTCGTCGAACCACATGACCCCCAGCACGACGGGCCGGCAGGCGTAGAGCGGCGGGAAGGGCCGCTCTACGCCTGCGGGGAGCTCGGGCGGCGAATAGAGCTCGGGGTCGGGGATGGTTTCGATGTCGAGGACGAGGTAGCTCGAGGCCGGCGCCATGTCCGTTGCATCCTAGCGCACGCGACGGCGCGATCGACCGGCGCGTCGTCGTGTTACAAACGCGGCATGTCCCAAGCGCGCGTCGGACGGAGCGCGGCCGCCGCGAAGAAGCTCTCGCGGTGGGCCTTCGCGGGCGCACTTTTCGCGGCCCTAGGCGGCTGCGCGCACCGCCCGCCGCCGGTTCAGCCCTGGCAGCGCGAGTACCTCGCCAAGCGCGGCATGCGCCTCGACATGCCGGACGAGCTGGCCGAGGACCGCTTCCACCAGCACTGGTTCAGCGCCCGCGAGGGCTCCGATCTCGGTTACGGCGAGCCGGGCGGGGGTTGCGGCTGCAATTGAGCTCGTTGCGCGCGCCGCGGCTGGCCGTCTTCATTTTGGTCGTGCTCGCCGCGCCGTGCGCGCGCGCCGAGGACTATGTCACCGTGCGCGGCGCGTACTACCGCGAGCCTTCGACGCGCGTGATTCAACCCATCGTCGAGGTCGAGCGCGACTCGCCGTCGGGCTGGGACGTCAAGGCGCACTTCCTCGTGGACTCGATCACCTCCGCCTCGGTCTCGGCGGGCACGGCGGCCGACGCCGTCTTCACCGAGACGCGAAACGAGGCGTCGCTCACCGTGCGCAAGCGGTGGTCGCGCTCCGAGCTCATCGGCAGCTATCGCTACAGTGCCGAGTCGGACTACTGGTCGCACGCCATGGGCCTCACGGGCGTGCACCGGTTCTGGGGCGACACGGCGCGCATCG
>DASZUD010000209.1:0-4703 GCA_035548155.1 Polyangia bacterium | reverse complement strand
AGAACGAGGACCAGCCAAGCGACCGGGGCAGACACGGCCGTCCGCCACGCCCATGCGGGCCGCACCGCGAACAGCGGCACGGAGATCGACGCTGCCAAGGTCGCCGAGGCCAGGACCAAGAACAGGCCCTCGCCGAGCCCGTTGGCGACGACGGCGGTGCGAGCGGCTGCGCCGAGCGCGACTACGACGAAGATCGCCGCCGCTCTGCCGGGAAGCTCGACGGGAGCGCCGCGCGTGCGAGCTTGAACGAGAGAGGCCGCGCCGAAGACGAGCACCAGGGAGGCGACCTCGAGGAGAGCACGAGCCGGCGTCGTCATGGCGAGGAGATCCTTTCCCGAGGGCCTGGCACGTAAGCGCCCCTCGCGTCGCGGGTGGGCGCGCGTCTCTCGTAGCGGTCGACGACGACCGCCGTCAGAAGGAGCGACATGCCGACGAGCCAGAGCCCTGCGTCTACGGCGGACAGACCGGCTCGCGTCCCGAAGCGCGCGAGCGTCAACGCAGGCACGAGAGCGAAGCCCATACCGGAGGCACCGAGCAACCCAACCCACCCTCCCCTCGCCTCGCCTCGAACGGCGAAGAGAACGGTGGCGAGCGCCCACGTCCCGAAGAACGCCCACGTCTCGACCAGCACGCGCACCGGTGGGGGCGCGAGTCGATTGGCCCAGAAGAGCGCGGCCGTCGCGAGCGCGATACCCCCACCGACGCCGATCGTGAGCCGCGCGAGGAGACGATCACCCCGCGACGCCTCACGTGCGCGCCGCGCGAGCCAGATCCAATTGCCGCTCAGTATCGTGAGACACGTCGCCGCCGCGAGGATCGCGAAGATCGCCCGCATCGCGAGGCCGTCGAACCACGCATAGTGCATCCCCGTCGTCCACCGGTTCACCGCGACCGCGGGCGTCGGGGGGGCGCTCACGGAGTCCGCGACGAGAGATCCGTCGCGCGCGTCGAGCACGACGTCGCCGTGTGAAAAGAGACGGCCGCGGCCCGCGCCCCAGAAGGACGCCCTCATCGAGGTGTCGTTCATCGCTTCGAGCCGTGCGAACTCGGGCTCGAACCCAGGGACGGCTCGCCGCGCGCGCGCCACGAGCTCGTCGACGGAGAGGGCCTGCGCCGGCTTCCCCGTGGGAGTCCCCGGCGCGGTCTCCCCCCACCACGCGCGCTGTGACTCCTCCAGGCGCGCGCCAGCCGCGGGTCCGCCGACGACGGAGATCAGGAGCGGCGCGAGGCCGATCAGCGCCCCTGTGAGCGCGTACATCGTCTGGAACGGCAAGCCCAGCACGCCGAGCACCTTGTGGAGATCCGACCAGAGTACGCGAATGGACTTCGCCGGCCGAAACTGATTCAGCTGACGAATCAGATCCTTGAGCTGGATCAACACGCCGGTCACGATCGCGAGGAGCAGCGCGGCGCCGAAGACGCCCGCGGCGTAGATCCCCCACGGCAACCGCGGGTGATAGAGGAAGTGCAGCCAGAACAGGATGCGCGCGGCGTGCGACGTCTCGCCGATTTCGGCGCCGGTGGCGGCGGCGATGCGCGCCTCGCCGCCGGCACCCGTGCGCGCGTCCGTCCACCGCAGGTCAAGCGCCCGGCGGCGTGGTCCCGGCAGCGTGACGTCCACCGAGGCCGGCCGAACGCCGCGCGAGGAGAGTGCCCTCCCGACGAGCGGTGCCACCGCAGCCCCGGGCGCGGGAGCGAGCTCCGGCTCCTGCCACGCCCCGAGCTCGTCGAAGAACAGCGCGAAGCCGCCCGCGAAGAACATGACGTGCAAGACGATGCCGCCCGTGACGCCCAGCCACGCATGTACGTCCCAGAATCGAATGAAGGCGTGGCGCGACAGCTTCATGCCGTCTCAGAATTCGGCGACGACCTTGGCGTAGAACGCACGGCCCGGCCGCTGCACGCCGTAGAAGTCGTAGACCTTTGAGTCTGTGACGTTGTCGGCCTCGAGGCTCCAGGTCTGGCGCAGCTTGCCCGGCGCGCCCGTCGCATACGTCAGCACGAGATCGTGCGTCGTCTGCGCGGGGATGACCTGCTTGTACTGCCGCTGGCCCAGGCTCTCCCAGCTGCGAAAGTATTCGTGGACGTAGCGCAGACGGTAGGTGAACGCGAGGTCGTCCCCCAGCGCGGACACGTCCGCCTTCTGCAACCGCGCGGCGAGGTTGGCGAAGAGCCAGGGCCGGTTCGGGATGCGGTCCCCGTCGAAGGCACCGAACGTCCCTGTCGACGACACGTTCCGCAGGCTCTGCCAGGTCACGTTCCCGTCCAGCGCGAGCCACCCGCGCGGTGACGTCCAACCGCTGCTCGCCTCGACGCCCATGCTGCGCGCCGTGTTGACGTTGGCGTACTTCGCCGTGTCGCTGCTGGGCAGAAGGACGATCAAATCGGACGCCTGGCGGAAGAACCCGTTGAGGTCGGCGCGCACCTCGCCGCGCCGCGTGCGCCACCCGTCGACCGTCAGGCCCAGGTTCGCGTTCTGGCTGTGCTCGGGCCGCAGCTCGAGGTTCGCCAGCGTCCGTACGCCGTCGCCGAAGACCTCATCCGGCGCGGGGAAGCGCGTCGTCCGTTCGTAGGAGGCCTTGGCTCTGACCGCGGGCGCGAGCCGGTACCGCAGTTCCTCGCCTATGCCGCCCGTAATGTCCTCTTGATCGCGGCGCGCGTAAACGTCCCCAGGGAGATGCTCTTCGGACCACGTCTTGTAGACGTAGCCCTTCACGAACGCGATCGACTGCAGACGCCGATCGAAGAGATCGATCTCGTACTCGCCGCCCGCGACAATGGTGAGATAGCGGTGGATGGCCGCCAGAGGGTCGCGGCCCATCGTCACGAGGTGATCGTGCCCGCTGCGATCGTCGAACGTCGGCGTCAGGGCGAGGCGGACCTCTTGCCACGAAGCCGGCGTCCACGTGAGGCCGACGCGGCTGAAGATCTTGTCGTCCCACACCGTCTGGTCGGACGGCGTGTCGATCTCGCCCGCGCGCGCGCGCGCCCTCGCGCGCTGTCCAAACCAGTCGTAGACCCATGGCGAGAGGTCCTGAAAGCTCGTCGAGCTGCGGCCATAGGCGATGACGACGCTGGTCCCGAAGCGAGAGCCGGCGATGCGCGGCTCTTCGTAGTGCACGTTCGCGCCGATCGCATCTTGCCAGTAGTGCGCCTCGCCGTAAGGCACCGACATCACGAAGTTGCTCTGGATGTCGTTGGCCTGGCGATTCGCGAACGCGCGCAAGATGAGCCGCTTCGCCCAGGGGCGATCGACGACGCCCACGTCGACCATGCCGCCAAACGCCGAGTAGCCGTTGTGGAACAGGTGCACGCGCTCGGTCGACGGCCTCCCCACGGCATCCGGCACCTGCGCGTCGATCGTGTAGTCGTTGTCCGCGTGATCCGCGAAGGCGCTCACCGCCGTGAAGAGGCCCGTTTCCGGCCGCGTCGTGCGCGCCGCCAGTGTGGCGCGCGTGGTGCCGAACGACCCGAGCTCGAGCGACGAACTGGCGCGCGTGCCGCGGACGTCGTCCAGCGTCACGAGGTTGAAGGCGCCGCCCAGCGCGTCGGCCCCGAACCGCATCGGGACGACGCCGCGGTAGATCTCCACGCGATCGACGAAATTGACGGGCGTGTTCTGCAGGCCGAAGCCGAAGCCCGCCATGTCGAGCGGGATACCGTCCATGAAGTAGCGAATCTGATCGTCGGTGAGGCCGTTGATCGAGACTCGGGAGTACGAACCAAGCGCGCCCGAGCGCTGCACGGAGACGCCGGGCACGCGCGAGACGACCTGGGCGAGGTCGGAGCTCTCGGCCTTCGCGCGCCGCGTGTCGACGACCGTGACGGCCTCCGCCGATTCGCGCAGACGTTGCGCCGCGGCGGCCCCGCGAACGACGACGTCGGTGATCCCGGCGGGCGGCGGGGGCGGCGTCACGACAGGCGACAGCGCCGCCGCACTCTCGGGCGCGGCCGGCGGGCTCGGCTGGACGGGGGCGCGCGGCAGCACAAACCTATGCTCGAGCCGGACGCGTGCGCGCACAGGCCGTCCGTCGCGCAGCGCGGGCTCGAACCGCGAGCGCAGGGCGGCGTCGCGCGCAGCCTCGTCGAGGCCGAAGCCGAGCGAGGTCACGACTTGCGCGTCGGTGACGGCGCCCGTCACATCGACGGTGACCGCCAGGGTGACGATCCCTTCGACCCCCGCGCGCCGCGCCTCCTCCGGATAGACAGCCTCTGCCTCTTGGATCAAGCGAGGAGGCGTCGTCGCCGGCGCCTTGGCGGCGGCGTCGACCTCGCCCCCACCAGTCTCGGCAGAGGACGAGTCCGACCCGGACCCGTCGGCGACGCCCGCATCGACGTCGGCCGCGGCGCACTCTCCGCAGCAGAAGAGTGGCGCCAGCGTGATTGCGGCCGCGCATGCAAGGCCGATCAGGGTCGCGTGTCTGCGATTTCTCAAGCCAGCCACGTGCCACGTCGCCTCATCGCGACTTCGCCCGTTGCGGCTCGGGGAGCCAGCTGATCTCGAGCGCCTCGGGCGTCGTGCCCAACGAGGACAGATCGAGCAGGCCTACGCGCTGGCATCGGCGGCACTTGACCTCCAGCTTGCCGTCGACGATGCGGGCGATGAGGCTGCCGCAGTGACAGCGGAGATCCCGCGCGGGCTTGCTCACGGCAACCCCATCGCCTTCGTGCGAGCGTCCACGGACGCCGCCACGTGACGCGCC
>DASZUD010000208.1:0-8325 GCA_035548155.1 Polyangia bacterium | reverse complement strand
GACGCCGTCGCGCGCGCGCCCGGCGAAATCGTGCTCGACGTGGCGGGCGCGCTGGACGTCGAGCCGATCTACGTGCGCCGCGTGCGCTCGCTCGTCGCGCGCCGGGGCCTCGCAGATCGCGTGCGCTTGCACGGGCTCTTGCGCGGCGACGCGCTGTGGTCGCTTTACGCCGAGGCGCACGTGCTGGCGCTGCCGTCCGATCGCGAGGCGTACCCGCTGGCCGTCGTCGAGGCGCTGGGCTTCGGCCTGGCCGTGCTCGTCACCGACCGCGGCGGCGCGCGCGAGGCGCTGGGTGAGGGCCCCCAGGGCCGCGCTCTGCCGCCCGACGAGCCGGGGCCGTGGGCCGACGCGCTCGCGGGCTTCGCCGCCGATCGCGCCGGCTTGGCGCGCGCGGCGAAGGCGGCGCTCGATCGCTTCGGCGCGCTGGGCACGTGGACCGACGTCGCTTCACGCGTCGAGGCGCTGTGCGCACGCGCCGCCGTCCGTCGCTGAGTCGCGCGCGCCGTTCGGCGCCGTGACGAGCCGCCACTCGCCCGCGAAGAGCGCGAGCGTGGGCACCATCGCGGCCGTCGCGGCCGTCCAGGCGAGCGCGGCCGGTAGCACGGGATAGAGCGCCGCGGCGACGACGGTCATTTGCACCCCCGCGAAGAATCTCGCGCGCGGATCGGGCGCGAGGCGTTCGGGGGAGGTGGGCCAGCCGAGGGCGCGCCGCAGCCGCAGCGCCAGGCGAAACGCCGGGTAGGCGAGGCCGAGCGCGAGGTACCACGGCGGGAGCCGTCCCCACCGCACGCCGACGACGGGCGCGACCAGCAGGCCCATGGCGTCGGTCGCCACGTCGAGCCGCGCGCCGAGCTGGCTCACGCGCTTCGTGCGCCGCGCGATCGCGCCGTCGAGGCGATCGGCGAGCGCCGCCAGCGAGTAGAGCACGCCGGGCGCCCACGCCAGCGCGCCCGCGGGTGCCGGCGCCGTCGCGAAGCCTGCGACGATCGCGATCACGAGTCCGCGCGCGAGCGTGAGCCACGTCGCCGGCGTGATGGGACCGGCTGGCACCTGACGACGCAGGCGCGCGAACGACCACACGACGACGAGGCACGTGGCGACGGCTGCGGCGGAGAAGCGCCACGGATTCATCGACACCGCCCGAGCGCGTTCGTGCGGATTCCGCAGGAGGCGCCGGTGAGCGCGCTCACCGCCGCGAACGCCAGCGAGATCGTTGAGGCTTCTACACGCGGTGTCATGAAATCGGCCTTTGGCGCGAATCTTTTTGAGCTGCTTCGTTCTTCCTCAGCACCAATACAACAGGACGATGCACGATTCGCCGCCCAATCGCCGCCGTCACGCGAGGTTCCCGCTGGGCCTCCCCGTGGGCGTGCGCTTCGCGGGCCAGCGCACGCCGCTCGTCGTCGAGCTGCTGGACGTCTCGGAGTCGGGCGCGCGCTTTCAGGCGATGGACGCCGAAGTGAGGATCGCCGACCGCGCGACGTTCGGCTTCGTCGTGCCCGATCGCCCCAGCTGCCAGGCGCAGGGGCTCGTCGTGCGCGCAGATCGTTCGGGGCAGTTCGTCCTCGCGCTCGACGAGGCCAACGACTCGTTCGTCGGCTTCATTCGAACGCTCGCAGACGACAATTGAAGTCCGGCCGCGGCGCTCGAGCGTCGCGCCGCGACGACCGTCACGGACCTTAGTGGTCCGCTTCACACTTCTTCACGCGTGGAATACGGCCCGCGAGCGTCACAGTTCTAGACTGTGAATGGGGCGAATGGACGCCCGCGCAAAACGAGAGGAACGAAACATGAGCTCGAACGACGAAATGAACGCCGAGGTGATTTCTGACCCTCCCTCGCGCAGGTCCGGGCGCCGGATGTCACGGCGCGTGCTCGGCGGCTTGGCGGCGCTCGTGATCGGAGGCGCGCTGTCGTTCTCCGTCGCGCAAGCGCACGGCGGGCCGGGCGGCCCGGGCGGTCCCGAAGGCGCCATGGCCTTCCGCATGCACAAGGTGCTCGACAAGGTCGGCGCCACGGACGCGCAGAAGGCGCAGATCAAGGGAATCTGGCAAGGGCTGCGGCCACAGCTCAAGACGCTGCACGAGCAGCATGCGGCGTTGCACCAGCAGCTCACGCAGGCGATGACGGCTGCGACGATCGACACGGGCGCGATCGAGAAGCTGCGCCAGCAGTCCGTCGGTGTGATGGACAAGCTGTCCTCGGTGATGACCCAGGGCTTCGTGCAATCGGCGCAGGTGCTGACGCCCGAGCAGCGCAAGCAGGCAGCCGCCGAGATGGAGAAGATGCGCGAGCATCATCACGGCCACTTCGGCGAGGGCGGGCCGGGAATGGACGCGCAGTGAGCGCGTCCGCGCTTTGACCCACTCGGCGCGCGGGGTGTACAGATCCGGGGGTGAGCTCTCGCTTGCCCCTGGTCCGCCTCGGCGCGGTGTTGCTGCTCGTCGCGCTCGCGTCCGCGGCACGCGCGCAAGACCCGGCTGACCCGGAGCGCGGAGCGCGGGCGGCGGTCGAGGCGCCGGAAGCGTCTCCGGCGGCCCCACCGGGGGTGGTCGCGCCCTCGGCTGCGCCGGTGTTCGCGCCCGTGGCTCCGGTTCCCGTGCCGGTAGCGATCGTCCAAGTCCCGGACGTCGAGAAACCCGCGCGCGTCCCGATCGCGAAGCGGTGGTGGTTCTGGACGGGCATCGGCGGCGCCGCCGTGGCCGTCGTCTTGCTCGGGCTGCTTGTCCGGCCGCCCGAGCCCTACTCGGGAAACGCCAGTCCCGGTCTCGATCGGGTGTTCTGATGGTGCCGGTGCTTCGTGGCGCGGTCGTGGTCGGCGCGCTGGCGCTCGCGTCGCTGGCAGGGTGCACGCCCACGGAGATCGTCGTCGTGGCAGACAGCGACGCGATTGCCGGACAAGACTTCGTGAGCGTGCAGTTCCAGACCTCGCGGGGCAACCTCGCGTTCGCGGACGCGAGCACGCTCCCGGCGACGTGGGGGCTCACTCCCGGGGATTCGGCGGTCGACGACTTCGACGTCACGGTGACGTTGAGTCGAACCCCGCCGGCCAGTCGCGATGACATGACCCCGTTTGCGACGCGCAAGGTGTCGCACGTGCACTTCATCGACGGCGAAACGAAGGTGCTGTTCATTCCGCTGTTCAAGAGGTGCGGGTGCGTCGGCACGAACTGCCCGAACCCGATCCCGGTGGAGTGCCGGGAGGTGATATCGCCCGCGTTGCCCGACTTCGACGAGGACAACATTCCGCACCTTCCGAAGTCGCCTTGAACGCGGGCCGCACCTCTGCGACCCTGATCGGGTGCGACGCGTTGCTGCTCTCTTCGTCGCGCTCGGCCTCGCGGCCGTGGGCGCCTGCACCTCGAGCCCGAGATCGAGCACCGGCGGCGGCGGCGCGGGCGGTACGGGCTCGGCTGGCGCCAGCGGCGCGACCGGCGCGACGGGCGAAGCCGGCACCACGGGAGATGCCACGACGGGCGCGAGCGGCACGACGGGCGCGAGCGGCAACGGCGGCCATGACGCCGGCATCGACGGTGGCGTCGCTGGCGCGGGAGGGATGCGCGATCTGTCGACGGACCGGACGGCGTTCTTCGGGGCCGCTCGCTGCGCGCAAGCGCACGTTCAGCTCTGCGAAGACTTCGAGAGCGGCGCGCTGGACCCGGCGACGTGGACCACGATCGGCACGAAGCCAGTGATCGACGGCGTGCAGAAGGCGCGCGGCGAGAAGGCGCTGCACATCAAGGTCACAGGTAATGGACAGAGCGCCATCCGGGAGTCGAAGACGTTCCCCGCGCTGAACGACACCTACTTCGGCCGCGCGTTCGTCTACTTTGCGGCGCTGCCCACGCCGGCCACCGGCTTCACGTACTCACACTGGACGATGATCGCCGCCACGGGCGCGCAGGTCAGCGGCGAGATCCGCGTGGGCGGGCAGCTGCAGAACGGCGCCAATCACTGGGGCGTCGGGACCGACAACCGCGTCGACGCGAACGGCACGGGCGATTGGACGAACTCGGACAAGGATCCGGGCGGGAAGCCGCTGGCCGTGCCGACGGGCCAGTGGCTCTGCATCGAGTGGATGCACAAGGGCGACAGCAACGAGACGCGCTTCTGGTGGGATGGGGTCGAGCACCCGTCGCTCTACACGAACCCCACGACGCCGCACCAAGGCAACTCGGACCAGCCGTTCATCCTGCCGCAGTTCAAGAACGTGTGGCTCGGCTGGGCCGAATACCAAACGACCACCGAGCCCTTCGAGCTGTGGCTCGACGAGATCGCGATCGACAAAGATCGAATCGGCTGCGTGCTCTGAGCGGGCCGCCGGCAACCCGAGCGGGGAGGGCACGGGAACCCTGCGAGTAGGGGACGCAAGCCGAGCGAAGGCAGGCTTCGCCTGCCCGAGCGAGCGGGGAGGGCACGGGAACCCTGCGAGGGTTCCCGTCCTAATAAGGCGGAGCCCAGTAGCCGTCCTGCCAGACCCACTGGTACCCGTTCCAGACCCAGGTGCCGGGCGACCAGATCCATCCCGCGTAGGGGACGATGCTGGGCACGCCGAACCAGACGCTCACGCCGTTGTGCCAGCCCCAGTGGCCGGCTCCGTGCGGCACTCCCCAGTAGCCGTAACCGGGGCGACCCACGTAGGCGCCGCGCCAGCCGCCGGGGTAGCCCGGACGGGCATAGCCGCCGCGCCAACCATACGCAGGCGCCGTTCCGTGCCAACCGCCGCCGGCAGCCCCGCCGTGCCAACCGCCAGCGGCCGGCGCACCATGCCAACCGCCGCCGGCAGGCGCGCCGTGGAAGCCGCCGCCGGCGGGCGCGCCGTGGAAGCCGCCGCCGGCAGGCGCGCCGTGGAAGCCGCCGCCGCCGCCGTGGAAGCCACCACCCCCGCCGCCGTGGAAGCCGCCGCCGTGCTGCGCGAACGCCGTCGCCGGCGCGGCCACGCCCAGCAACAGCCCCAAAATTGGCGCCCCAAACGAAAGACCGAAGGCCTTCATGACGAACCTCCCTCGTATGTATGACGGGGGAGCGCGGGCGCTTATTCCAACAAAAGGGCTCTGAATTACGCGGGGATCCGCGTCTTTTCGGCGCCGGCGACCTCCGCGATGATGTCACGGAGGCGGTCCTCGACGAGGCCGCGGATCTCAGCGAGGCGCCTGGGCGTGTCCGCCTCGAAGCGCATCACCAGCACGGGCCCCGTGTTGGACGCGCGCACGAGGCCCCAGCCCACGCTGCGGCCCGCCTCGCGGAAGATCACGCGCGCCCCGTCGACGTCGACGACGTCATAGCGCTCGCGGAACCAGCTCACGGCACGCCGCACCACCTCGAACTTCACGTCGTCGGCGCAGGGCATGCGGATCTCGGGCGTGTTGTGCAGCGAGGGGAGCGTCGCGTAGTGGCCGGCCAGCGTCGTGTCCGACTGCGTGAGCAGCTCGATGAGCCGCATTCCGGCGTAGACGGCGTCGTCGAAGCCGAACCACCGGTCGGCGAAGAACATGTGCCCCGACATCTCGCCGGCCAGCGCCGCCTTCTCTTCCTTCATCTTCACCTTGATGAGGGAGTGGCCCACCTTCCACATGATGGCGCGGCCGCCCTGCGCGGCGATCTCGTCGTACAGCGCCTGGCTGCACTTGACCTCGCTCACGAACGTGGCACCCGGCTGCCGCTTGAGGATGTCGCGCGCGAACAGCATCACCAGCTGGTCGCCCCACAGGATGCGTCCCTGGCCGTCGACGGCGCCCACGCGATCGGCGTCGCCGTCGAGCGCGATGCCCACCTCGGCGCCCGTGTCGCGCACGCGCGCGATGAGGTCCTCCAGATTTTCCGGCACCGTGGGATCGGGGTGGTGGTTCGGGAAGCGGCCGTCGGGCTCGCAGTACAGGCCCTCGGCGTCGAGGCCGAGCTTCTTCAGAATCGGCAGGATCGCCAGGCCGCCCGTGCCGTTGCCGCCGTCGACGACGATCTTGAAGCGGCGCGGGCCGAGCTTGATGTTGGCGGCGATGTAGTCGACGTAGTCGCGCAGGATGTCGTGGTCGCTCGCCTTGCCGGGCGTTGCGCCCAGACGGTAAGAGCGGGTCTCGATGCGCGTGCGCAGCGCCTGGATCTCGGCGCCGTGGATCGTGCTGCGGCCGTGCACGATCTTGAAGCCGTTGTCCTCGCCGGGGTTGTGGCTGGCGGTGATCATGACGCCGCCGTCGGCGGAGAGGTGGAAGACGGAGAAGTAGAGCGCCGGCGTGTGAACGATGCCCACGTCGACGACGTCGAGGCCCGACGCCAGCAGCTCACGCTTGATGGCGGCGTGGATGCGCGGCGAGGACAGCCGGCAGTCGCGGCCCAGCGTGACGCGCCTGCTGCCCTTGTCGGCGAAGTACGCGCCCATGGCGCGACCCAGCTCGGTGACGAAGTCGTCGGGGAAATCCGTTTCGGCGACGCCGCGGATGTCGTACTCGCGGAAGACTCTCGGGTTCATGGCAACTCCGGGGGGCAATGCGCAGATGGGATCGTTCGCGGACGCGAGGATTTTAGCCTCAAAGCAGGTCGTTTCGGCCGGCGTTCTTCGCGGCCTCGACCACCTTCTTCACGTCCTGCGCGAGCTCTTTCGGCACGACGAGGATCGCGTCCTTCGTGGCGACGACGACCAGGCCCTCGACGCCGACGACGCCCACGAACGGCGCGCCCTCGTCGGCGATCACGAGGTTGTTCTTGCCGTCGATCAGGGTCGCGCCGCCGAGGACGACGTTCCCGCTGGCGTCGGCGGGGCGGATCGTCGCGACGGCGGCCCAGCTGCCGACGTCGTTCCAGCCGAAGCTGCCCGGCAGCACGCGCAGGCCCGAGGCCTTCTCCATGATGCCGTTGTCGATCGAGATGTTCGGCGCGGCGCCATAACGCTCGCGCACGACAGCGGCGGCCGCGGCGTCATCGGACGCGGCGACGGCGGCCTCGAGGATGTCGGCCAGCGCGGGCAGGTGGCGGCGCGCTTCTTCGAACATGCGGCGCGCCGTGAGAAAGAACATGCCCGAGTTCCAGAGGTACTGCTTCGAGGCGACGTACTGCTCCGCCGTCTCGCGGTTCGGCTTCTCGACGAACGCGCCCACCTCGTGCACGAGGGCGCCGTGCGCGCGGGCGCCGAGGTTTTCGGCCGTGCGGATGTAGCCGAAACCGGTCTCGGCGTGGGTCGGCGTGATGCCGATCGTGGTGATGGTCTCGCGGCCCTCGGCGATCGCGGCGGCGAGGAGGCGTTCGTACTCGCGGTCGTCGCCGATGAACGGATCGGCGGGCAACACGGCGATCACGGCGTCGGGGCCGGCGCGGCGTGCGGCGGCGACGGCGCCCAGGCCCACGGCGGGCGCCGTGTTGCGCGGCATGGGCTCGGCGATGACGTTCTCGGCAGGCAGCGACGGGATGGCCGCGCGGATCTGCGCCTCTTGATCGGCGGCCGTCACGATCAGCGTGCGCTCGAGCCCGACGACGGCTTGCGCGCGCCGAACGGCCGCCGCCAGCAACGATTCGGAGGCGCCCAGCGTCAGCAGCTGCTTGGGCCGCTTGCGGCGGCTCGACGGCCAGAGCCGTGTTCCGCCGCCGCCGGCCAAAATCACGGCGAATGCCGCCTTAGACGATTCGGCGGCGGGCGTGTGGGGGCTCTTGGCGCCAGTTTGCGACATTTGGCGGCGCACTCTAACAAACGGAACCCTGGGGCGTGATAATTTCGGGGGCGTGCCGGCCGTAGATGCGCGCAGAGGGGCGGGGGCCGTTCGGGTGGACGATCTGCGCCGCGCCGTTGCGTCGACGCAGGACTCGGCGACGCGCGCGCGGCTGCACGTCCAGCTGGCCGAGCTGCTGCGCCCGCGAGACATGAGCGCGGCGCTCGACGAGCTGCGCATCGCGGCCGCCGAGGCGCCGGGCTTGCCCGCGGTGACCATGGCGGTGCTCAGCGTCGCGCGCACGCTGCCGGCGAAGGAGCGGCTCGCGTTGCTGGGCGAGCTCGCGCCCAAGGCCGAGGCAGCCGTTCCGGCGTGGGCCGTCGCGGCCGCGGAAGCCGAGGCCGAGGTGGGTGGACCCGCGCGCGCGGCGCACGCGTGGCTGGCGCTCGCGCGCGACGAGCGGGTTCCGCTCCACCGCCGGCGCGTCGCCGCGCGCAAGGCGGAGGCGTCCGCCGCGGGCGTCGCGCCCGACGTGCAGCGCACGGCGCTGCGCCTCTCCGCTTCGTTGAGCGCGGGCGCGTCTCGGCTCGGGTACCTGCGCCGCGCCCTCGCGCTGGCCGAGGCGGTGGCCGGTGCCGACGAGCTGGTCGCCCTGGCCACCGAGTGGCTCGAGGCGGGCGGGGCAGGG
>DASZUD010000207.1:0-6400 GCA_035548155.1 Polyangia bacterium | reverse complement strand
AGGTAGGGCAGCTGCGCGCGCCACCAGGCGCGCAGCGGCGTCTCCAATTCGCGCGCTTCGGGCGCGAGCGACGCCGTCTTCCTCACGGGGATCCCGCACGCCGCGAGCCCGAACGACGTCGAGATCGACGTGCGGTTGCGCGCGAAGGCGTCGTACGCGACGCCCGAGAGCTGCCGCAGCCCCGGCACCAGCAGCGGCCACGCCCACAGGCGCCCGAGCGGCAGCGCGCCGAAGATCTCCGCGAACGCGTCCGAGCGCGTCCACCGCCGGTTGCGCTCGGGATCCACGACCAGGATCGTGCGCTCGAGCAGCTCGGGCGGCACGTCGGCCGGCAGCGCCGCCGCGTCGAGGTTCGACACCCACGTGAGCCGCCGGTGCACGTCCATGCGCGCGAGCACGCGCACGATCTGGAAGCACACGCCGCAGCTGGCGTCGAAGTAGACCGTGCGGCGCCGCCCGCGCCGCGGCACGAGCCGGTTCAACAGGCGCCAGTGCCCGTCCGTGATCAGGAGCGGGTAGTACGACATCATCGAGCCCGAGAAGACGCCGACGTTGACCACGAGCGCGATGCCGGTGTGCAGCCCCGCGAGGAGCACGATGGCGAGGCCGCGCGTCCAGTCGCGCAGCACGGGTGACATGATGAGGAAGGGCGCCGCGCACTCGACGACCAGCGTGCCCTTCGACAGCCCGTACCACAGGGCTTCGGGCAGGGTCTCGCGCGCCCACAGGCCGAGGTGCGTGACGATGCGCTCCTGCCACAGCACGTAGTGGATCGCCGTGCCGTCCTGCCACGTCTGGCCGCTCTTGTGAATGAAGTTGAACCAATAGATGACGGCCAGCTGCAGGAAGATGCCCAGGCAGGCGAGCGAGACCGCCGGCCGCGGATCAGCCGCGGGCAGGCGCTCGGGCGTCAGATCCTCGGGCTGCTCGTTCGGCCGCGCGCGCAAGCTCTTGCGGAGAGCGTCGACCGAAAACCGGCGATCGAGCGGCAGGAACACCGACCACGCCATGAGCGCTCCCATGGCCACCGAGCCCCAGTTCTCGGTGTAGACGTCGCGGTTGTGCAGGCTGGTCGCCGCGAGGAACGACAGCACCTGAAACAATCGCGTCCGCCACCCCACGAGCAGCGCCACGTAGCAGAAGCCGCAGATCGCGAAGAGGATCCACACCTCGTGCGCGAGCGACGCCGGGAAGAACACCGAGAACAGGCGCGCCACCTGCGGGCGCCAGAGCACGGTGTGGTTCGGCAGCACGCCCGCGTTCGTGTAGAAGTCGCGCACGTGCGGGAAACGCCGCACGAGATCGACGATCATCAGCGTCGCGAGGACCATCCGGAATAGCCCGAGGCTGCGCCCGTCGATCGTCAGGTAGGCGCGAACGAAGGCCTTTCGTGGTGAATTGCGTTCCACGGGGGGTCGGGCTGGACTCTATACAGCGAAGGCCTCGGCGACAAACCCGAGTCGCAAAATGATCGCGGAACCACGTCCCAGGGCCGCGATTTCATTGACAATCGGGCCTTCGGAGGCAATCTTTGGGCCCCCGTGGCTCACGTTGTTCGCCTGGGCAAGGCGCTGGCCTTTGCCGCCTCGCTGGCGCTGTTCGCGTTCGCCGTCTGGTACGCGTGGGCGGCCTTCATGGTGCCGCTCGAGCTGGAGATCCGCGAGGGCACGAACTGGCTCCTCGTATTGGCCAAGCGCGCCGGCGTCGACATCTACGACAGCCGCCGCGTCGCGTTCCTGAACATGAACCACGGGCCGATGGACCTCGTGTTCAAGACGTGGATCTCGTCGCTGTTCCCGCGCCTCGCGGGGCACGCCGTCGTGCGCATCTTCGTGCTGGCCGCGCCGTTCGTCATGCTCCTGACCGCGAGGCGGGCGCGCGGGAACTGGACGGAGGCGCTTCTCGCCGCGGGCGCGCTCTCCCTGATGCTCGCGAACGTGGCGATCATGATGATCGTGGGCCGCAGCGACGCGACGTTGCTCTGCGAGACGATCCTTGCGTGCGGCCTGACGCACGAGCTGCTGGTGACGCGCCACCGGCTCTGGACGAACGGGCGCGCCATCGTGCTGCAGCTCCTGCTGGGCGCCTGCAGCGCGACGATGTTCCTCACGACGTGGCGCGTGATACCGACGATCGGGATCCTGCTGCTGCTGACGCTGGCGCGGCAGGTGTCAGAGACCAATTACCGCTTCTGGCGAACGGTGTTCGGATCGTTGGGTCTGTTCGCGCTCGGCTTCGCGCTGGTCTGGGGCGCGACGTTCCTGCTCGAGGTTCACGGGGACTTCGATCTCTATTTCAAGCACTTCTTCGGCTACTTCATGGCCGGCAACGGCTGGGGCACGTTCTCGGGGCCTCGCTTCACGCTGTGGCCGCCGGAGCTCGTCGACGCGCACGCTCGCCTGCTCGCGCTCACGGCCGGCCTCGCGCTGTTCGCGCTCTATCGAATCCGTCGCGAGCGCGCCCAGGTGATCGTGTGGCTGCTCGTGCTGCCGGTGGCGTGGGTCACCAACGCCTACGGCTACTGGAAGAACCAGGGCGGCGGCGGCCTGCACTACTTCACGGCGTTCTTCGTCACGGTCTGGTTCCTCATCGTGCACGGCCTGCGCGGCCGCGTCCTCGAGGTCGCCTCTCGGCCGTGGTGGCGGCCGGTCATGCAGCTCGCCTTCGCGGGCGCGTTCTTCTTCGCGTACGACTGGCGGCCGCTCATCAAGCGCGGCCAGCATCTTCAAGAGCTGCGCGTGCAGTCGCTTCAGTTCCTCAAGAACGTCGCAGCGCGCGTCGGTCAAGAGCCCGTGCCCGGCGAGGACTCGCACCTCTACAAGCGGAAGTACATGGGCGAGGTCGTCGACTCGGGCGACGTCGCCGACTATTTCGCCGCGACGAAGTACTTCGGCGAGAGCTTCACGCGCGTCTACGAAGCCTATCTCGCCAACCTCGAGGCGCACCCGCCCAAGTACCTGATGGCGGCGGGCTTCGATCGGGGGCGCATGGCCGACACGACGAGCCGGCGCTTCAATCAGTTGCTGCACCAGAGATACCGGCTGGCCATCGAAGGCCCCTGGACGATGATCACCAACGGCGGCGGAGCGACCTTCCTCTATGAACGCAAAGATTAGCGCCCTCGCAGAGTGGTTCTCGTTGAACCGGGCGGAGAAGACCGCGCGCGCCTACGGCGCGGGGCAGCTCGCGTCCATCAAGCAGCTCGCCCAGGCGGCGGCCGCGCGCATCAGGCTGGCCGACCAGACCACGGACGCGGCCTTTGCTCCGGCGGCCGTGACGCTGCACCGAGAAGCCATCCGCCTGCTGGGCAACGCGCTGCTGATCGCGGGCGGACAGCTTCCCCCTTCGGGGCCGCCGCTCGGGCTGCCGGAGGTCTTGATGGAGCTGGAGGCGGCGGTCGCGCGCGGGCAGCTGCCGGCGCCGCCGGGGCGCTACGCCGAGGCGCGCGCGATTCTCGATGCGCCGGAGCACCTCACGTTCGCGGGACGAGACGGGATCGAACGGGCGCGGGGCCGCTCGGACGTGGAGCTGGTGACGGCGTGGCTCAGCGCGAACGTCCAGGCGCGCAGCCTGCGCGAGGTCTGGCTCGCGCGCGCGGCGCGGCTGGCGCTGGGCGTGGCGGGGCTGGCCGTCGTCGTGCGCTTCATCGTGGCGCTCGTGATGAGTCGCCGCCCGCACGGCTGAGCGACGCGGCGTCGCTGCACCTTTCACGAGCGAAGTGCACCTGCGGGTCCCCGAGGCCCGCTGGATCTGCGGCCCGGCTCCGAGGTAAACCAGCGTCCATGATCATCGGACGGAGCCCGCTGCGCATCAGCATCGGCGGCGGAGGCACGGACCTCCCCTCGTACTACTCGGCGCACGGCGGCTTCGTCCTGTCGGCGGCGATCAACCAGTACGTCTACGTGAACCTGCAGCTGACGCCCCTCAAGGAGATGCTGCTCCGCTACTCGCAGATCGAGCGGGTCACGTCCGTCGACGACATCAAGCACCCGATCATCCGCGAGGCGCTCAAGCTCACGGGCGTCGCGCCGCCCAACCTCGAGCTCACCAGCGTGGCCGACATCCCGGCCGGCACGGGCCTCGGCTCATCGGGCAGCTTCACGACGTGCCTGCTGAAGGTCATCTACAAGCACAAGCGCCATTTCATCCACGCGCCTGATCTGGCCGAGATGGCGTGCCGCATCGAGCTCGACATCCTCAAAGAGCCGATCGGCAAGCAGGACCAGTACATCGCGGCCTTCGGCGGCGTCACGGCGTTCGAGTTCCGCCAGGACGGCAAGGTCGAAGCGAAGCCGATCAACGCCAGCGACGAGATCCTCGACCTGCTCGAGGACAACCTGGTCATGGTCTCGACGGGCTACTACCGCTCGGCGTCGGCGGTCCTCAAGGACCAGGACGACAAGAGCAAGAAGAACGATCAGGCGATGATCGACAACCTCCACTTCGTCAAAGAGCTCGGTTACCGCAGCCTCGAGGCCATCGAGAGCGGGAACCTCGCGCGTTACGGCGAGATCATGCACGAGCACTGGATGCACAAGAAGAAGCGCTCAGCCAGCATGAGCAACCCCGACATCGATCGCTGGTACCAGCTGGCCCTGGACAACGGCGCCATCGGCGGCAAGGTCATCGGCGCGGGCGGCGGCGGCTTCCTGCTCTTCTATACCGAGCAGAAAGCCAGGCTGCGCGCCGCGCTGAAGCAGGCCGGCCTCATGGAGATCCGCTTCGGCTTCGACTACGAGGGGACGAAGATCCTCTGAACTGGATCGGTTCTGAGATCGGCTCTTGGCCTGTTCTCAGGGCGCGCTCTTGCGCGAGCTCCACGCGACGGAGAAGGCCGCCGCGTCGATCACGCCCATCGCGATGAACAGCACCGTGAACGACGCGTAGGCGACGACGAGCCCACCGATGAGCGCCGCCGCGCCCGCGACGAGGTGCGATCCGCCGGCCCAGACCGACCAGTGCTTGGCGGACGAGTGCTCGATGTCGTCGGTGAACAGCGAGTCCCAAGCCGGCTCGATCATGCCGGTGGCCAGGCCCGCGAGGATCTGCACGAAGAACAGCTCCCACCTGTTGGCGACGAAGATGTACCCGATGTCGCACGCCGCCGAGACGAGGAAGCCGATCATGAGGCACGCGCGGACGTGGAGGTGGAACCACGGCCGCGTGCCGATGAGCGCGATGAGCAGGCCGGTCGCCATCGAGAAGACGGCGAACGCGATGCCCGCGTCGAGGATGCTGCCGCCCAACTTCTCCGTGAAGGCGGAGTAGATCGGCACCAGCATCGACTCCGCGAAGGTCGTCAGGAAGCTGATCTTGAGGAGGACACGCGCCTCCTTCGAGAAAGAGGTCAGCATCGCGGCGGGGTCACGTTTGGGGCCAGCCGGAAATATAAGGCATGTCGCCGGCGGCGCGCGTGACTTCAGGCACTGTGTGCTCTTATCCTCGGCGGCAGAGGGCGGGATGACGAGAGCAATTGGCCCTGTGAGCGCGCTGGTGCTGTCGGTCATCGCAGCAGGCTGTGGGGCGGCATCCCCCATCGCCGCAGACGGGCGCGGGGCCGACGCGGGCGCCACCGCGGAGCATCCTCCCGATTCGAGCGACGGTCCGCGCGAAGCGGCCGACGCCGACGCCACCGAGGACGCGCCCGATGGCCCTGACGGGGCCGATGCCTCCGACGGCGGCCCGGCATGCTGCCCCATCGACACGTCCCCCACCGGGTGCACCAACCTCGGCGGAGCGAACCGCCACGGCTGCTACGTGACGTGCGACTTCTACTGCTCGACGAACTGGCGCGTCGAGCCGGACGACCGCGGCTGCCCGCTCTGGAAGTACGACGTGCGGAAGCCCAAGCCCGGCGAGACGGACACCTGCTTCGTCGATCCCAACGCGCGCGACGCGAGCAGCGAAGACGCGGGCTGAACGCGCCGGTGTAGAGTACGGCCCATGCGACCCGGCAACGTGCTTGTGCGACGCGCGCACGCCGATGATCTCCCGAGGCTGCTCGGGCTGCTCGACGCGTGCGTCGCAGACATGCGCGCACAAGGCATCGACCAGTGGGACGAGGGCTACCCGACCGAGGCGACGCTGCGGGGCGACATCGACGCGGGCACGCTGTACGCCGCCGCCGCGCCCGGCCACCCCGTCGCGGGCGCGTTCGTCGTCGACCAGCGCCCCGAGCCCGAATACGCCGGCGTCGCGTGGCGCGTGGGCGCGCCCGCGAGCTTCGTGCACAGGCTCATGATCCACCCCGAATGCCAGCGGCGAGGGCTCGCGCGGCACCTCATGGGCTTTGCGGAGATAGTCGCGCGGCGCGCCCGCTGCGGCGCGCTCCGCCTCGACGCCTTCACGGGCAACGCTCCGTCGCTGCGGCTCTATCAGGCGCTCGGCTACGACGACGTCG
>DASZUD010000206.1:0-18932 GCA_035548155.1 Polyangia bacterium | reverse complement strand
GCACTGGCTTCGCCATTCCGTAGAAGACCGTGAGGCCGTTGCCTCCGCAGCGGGTCGAGTCTGCTTCTGGAGCTTTCCCGAAGCAGGCATCTGGATTCTCCCAGTTGTCGGCGACCCAGACGTTGCCGGCGGGGTCGATGCCGACGTCGGTGAGGTGCTGCATGCCGCCGCCGGCGAAGCCGCCGGGAGGCGAGATCGCGTCGCCCGTCTTCATGCCGGGCAGGCAGGTCTCGGGCTGGCTGCCGCACAGCTCCGCCAGGCGCCCTGGACCCATGAAGAGCGAGATCCAGACATGATCGTCGCCGTCGATGACGACCGCCCACGGCGCCCACAACGTTTTGCCGGCCGTGAACACCGAGCCCCCCGGCGCTTGCTTGCCGTCGGGCTGCAACATCGTCACGCTGCCGACCTCGTGCTTCGAAATGAATCCGACGACCGTTTCGTCGAGCTCCTTCATCTTGCCGGTCAGCTTCAGCTCGAGGATCTTCGCCTTCGTCGCGGCATCGAGCCCGTCGCCCGCCGTGTTGGTGATCCACGCGTTGCCGCGGCTGTCGATGGCCATTCCCTTCCCAGAGTGACCGCCGGTCGGGAAGACCTCGATCTTCGTCGGATCGCTCGCCGGAAACCGCGTGACCGTGTCACCGACGGCGTTCGTGACCCAGATCCGATCCCTTTGATCGATGGCGAGGTGGAACGGCCCCTTGAGCTTGCACGGGTTGTCCTTCTTCGATTTTCCTTCGGGCGCCTGGCAATAGAACTTCGCCTTGGCGACATCGCCCTGCGGCAGATAGACGATCTGGTCCTTGCCGAAGTCGAGCGCCCACACGTCGCGATTCGGCGTGACGATGATCGACTGCATCAGGCCGAGCTGACCGCCGAAGTCGTAGCCCTTCGGCGGGGACAGCGCCTTTCCGTTCTTGTCGAACAGGGAGATCGTCTTGCCCGAGGTGCTGGTGACCCAGACCTTGTCGTCGGCCGCGATGGCGGTGCCGAACCCGGGCCCGAGGATTCCTCCACCGGTGAATCCCGTCGGCGGCGAAAGCGCGCGTCCGTTCGGCGCGAACTTGGACAGGTTGCCGTTCCAGAAGGCGTCGAGCGACTGTCCACCGATGATGAAGTTGACGCCGGTCCACACGTTGCCTTCGCTGTCGAACATGATCTTGCCCGGCCCGCTCAGGCCCCCGCCGGTGAACTTGAGCGGCAGAGTCCAGGCGTTCGGCGCATTGGTCAGGTAAGGAAGGAACGGCGTCGGGCGCAGCTGCTTCTCTCCCGGGACCGGATAGAACTGGTCGAGGAGGGCGAACACGCGCTTCGGCTGATAGGCCGGATATCGCGCGATCGAGCGCAACGCCTCCAGCGTGGTGGTAGGAGCCTTGCCCCTCGGATCGGTCGACGCGCTGAAGAGCGCCGCGCACGCATCGGGCCTGACGCGTGTCACGCAGGCGCCGAGGAGGTTCGCCAGCGTGCCGAGGTTGGCCATCGTCGGCGTCTGCTGGCTGTTGAGCCCGTCCAGGATCGTCGTGCCATAGGCGCCGCTCGTCAGGTCGACGAAGTTGGGCACGTTGCCGGCCGCGATTCGAAGCCCGACGGGGTTACCCTTGATCTCTCCGCCGTCTAGGAATTGCGCGTGAGTCCACACGGACGCGACCGTCGTCAGCTCGTTGATCGTGACCCGCTCGAGCGGACGATTGCCCAGGACGGTCATCAACGTGACAGCCGAGTTGTCACCGCTCGCCTTGGCGGCCTTGGGCTCGCCGCCGACGGCCGTCAGGTAGAGACTGTTTTCGACGCGAGCGCTCTTCGCGGAGATCTGGAACTCGCCACGTTCGTTCGTCTTGACCTCGGCCAGCTCGAGCGGCGCATCGGCGCTCGCTTCCCAGAGCGTCACCGCTGCCCGGGCGATCGGCTCGCCGCCGCCGAGCACGACGCCGGAAATTCGATCGCCGCCCTTGCCCGCTTTCGGCCGTGACGGGTCGTCCTTGTCGGCGATGCTGCATGCGGCGCCGCAGATCATGAGGATCGCAAGCGCGGATAGAGCTCTCGCGCGCCCCTGACGTCGTCCAGATACCATCGGCCCCTCCTGCGCCAATAGCGATGGGCGCGAAGGCTCGGCGGCGCAACCTGATTTGACGCCGTCTTCTTCGACTGGGCGATCACCCGGCATTGCGCGTGTCGTGACGGTGATGAAAATCGCGCCGGATGCCGGTGACCGGCGGACCTGCCAGCGCTCATCGCCGTGGGCGGTAAAAGGCGAGCGCAGAAGGAGAGCAATGAAACCGATTTCGATCGTGGCCGTTCTGTTCTTGAGCGCACCTGCAATGGCGAGAGCCCAAGAGATCGCGCCGCCCGTAGTCGGCGGGGCTGCCCCGCCCGTCGCAGGTGCTGGCTTCGGCTCGTCGGGACAGAAGGTGATCAGCGTGGGTGCCGCCTCGGACGAGCACCTGTTCTTTCACAAGACGAGCGGCGCCGGCTGGCAGGCGCATGTCGCGCCCGGGCTCGACTTCTTCATCTTCTCGCACCTCTCGATCGGCGGCGTGCTCGCCTATACACACACGAGCGGCGCCGGCACGAGCACCCCGACCAGCAACGCCATCAGATTCGGCGCGCGGGTTGGATACAGCTTCGACTTCGACGACCGGTTCGGCGTGTGGCCCCTGGCCGGCGTCTCCATCAACTGGGCCGGGACCGACGAGGACTCGACGTTGGACACGTTCTTCGACGGCCTCGTGCCGTTCCTCTACCACCCGGCGCAGCACTTCTTCGTGGCCGCGGGTCCGTCGCTCAGAATCGATCTCTCGGGGCCCAGCCCCGACCAGTACGGCTTCGACTCGCTGATCGGCGGCTACTTCTAGGCGCGGCGGAAGCCCGGGGCCGAGACGCCCTTTGCGGCGTTCCCGACGAAGTCGAGCGGCAGAATCGCCGGTCGGCGTCGTCTCCTCATCGCTAGCGCCCTGACGTTTTGGTTCTGAACGTCGCCCAACCTCCGCCGTCACGCAACACGGACGCTCGTTGCGCCGCTCACCGCTCGTCGGCGCCTCCCGCGCTCATCCGTCTCTGCATCTCTTCGGCCGTTACATTCTCCTTGCGGAGCGGATTTTCTTCCGAAGCCCGCGGTTTCATGGCAAGTCCGCGTGACCATTGATGGTCAGCGAACGTTCGACTCCCGGCGCCTCCGCTTTTTTCCAAAGCCTTTCGAATGGGACGCGTGATGCCGCCCCGCCCGGACGACGCCGCCGTCGCGCTGGAATACGCGGCCGATACGATGGCCAAATCCGACGGTTGAGTGGGTGCCTTCCTTCGGATGGTTCGGCTGAAAATTTCTGATCCCGCGCCGAGGTGCCTCCACCACTACGGCAGCCCCGCCCACAGCAGGTGTGAAAGCACTCCCACGGCCGCGCCGCCGAGGACGAGCCAGGTCGAGTTCAGCTTGAAGCGCAGCAAAGCCACGGCCGCGACGAGCGCGAGCATCGCCGTCGTCACGTCCACGATCGCGGCGCGCGCGAGCTGAGCGGTCACGACCGCCATCAGGGCGAGCGAAGCGACGTTCACCCCGTCGAGGAAGCCGCCGGCGAGACGGGAGGCGCGCATCCGCGGCACGAGGGGGCCGCTGATCGCGACGAAGACGAAGGCCGGGAGGAAGATGCCGACGGTGGCGACGAGCGCGCCGGCGGGCCCCGAAAGTACGTAGCCGATGAAGGTGGCGGTCGTGAAGACGGGCCCTGGCGTCACCTGGCCCGCCGCGATCGCATCGATGAGCTGGGCCTCGGTGAGCCAATGGAGCCGCTGCACGAGATCGGCGCGCAGGAAGGCGAGCAGGACGTACCCGCTGCCAAAGAGCACCGAACCGATCTTCAAGAACACCCCGAACAGGCCCGAGAGGCTGACGGCCGACGCTGCCACGGGCGCCGCCGCCACCGGAACCGCCGGGACGAGCTGCCGAAGGCCCGAGCTCGCCCCTGATCGCCGCGCTCGAACGGCGGCCATGATCGCCCCCGCCGCGAATAGAACGGCGATCTCGTTCACGCCCCCGACCGCAGCAGCGGCTGCGAGAACGCCCAAGCCCCGATGCGGCCATGTCGGGGCCGCGGTCGGCGCGAGCTTCCACAGCGCCTGGACGACGACCGCCAGGATGACCGGCTTGATGCCCCAGAGCAGCCACGCCGTCTCGGGCAGCCGCCCGAAGCGCACGTACGCCCACGCGAGCGCGCCGGTCATGAGCATGGCCGGCACGATGAAGCACACGCCGGCCACGATGAGACCGGCCCAGCGGCGTCGGATCCAGCCGACGTGAATCGCCATCTCGGTGGAGTTCGGCCCCGGAATCAGGTTCGTCGCGCCGAGGAGATCGAGGAACCGCTCGTCGGTGAGCCACTTGCGGCGATGAACCACCTCGTCGCGCATCATCGCGATGTGAGCCGCTGGCCCTCCGAAGGCTGTCGTGCCCAGCCGGAAGAACAGCAGCGCGAGCTCGGCGAGCGACGTCCTCGCCGGCGCGCCTTCACTCGACGGCGGCGTCACGGCGACGACCGCGCGAGACGCGCATATCCGTGTCGTCGTCCATGCCGTTGGTCCCCAGCGTCATGGGCCACGCGCACTACATCCTTGCCGAGAGCGCTTCGAACAGCTCGCCCGATGCTTCGATCTCTTCCTTGCGAATCGACACGCTCTCGACGTTGACGCCGAGGGGGATCCCCTTCTCCTTCGCGAAGACGCGCACGTCCGCGAAGATCTGCAGCGCGAGGTCGACCGACTTGCGCAGGATGTCGGGCGCCGCGCGCAGGTCGTTCTCGAGCCAGCGCGGGAACGAAATGCCAAGCCACTTCATGAACTCCATCGTCTTGAGCGAGCCGCACGGAGAAAAGCTCAGGATGAACGGCGGCGGCGCCAGGCGCTCGCGCGCGAAGCGCAGCGCGTAGTCGGAGAGCAGCGACTTCGTCGCGCTCGCGTCGAACACAGTCTGCGAGATGAAGAAGCGGCAGCCCGCGGCGTGCTTGCCGAAGAGGCGCTCGTCCTCGTCGAGCTTGCGGGCGTGGCGCTCGGCGATCGCGACGCCGCCCAGACAGGTCGGCGCGGCGCGCCGGCTCAGAAGCTCGTACGCGGTCGACAGGCCGAGCGCGCCCGCCTTTGGGCCACCGGTGCTCGTGGGCGCGCCGACGAGCACGCAGGCGTCGCGGCCCCCGCCGGCCTCGAGCGCGTCGATCCACGCGAGAAACTCGGCCGGCGTCTGGTTGCCCACGCACTTATAGAGGACGCGCGGCACGTCCAGCGCCGCGAGGTAGTCGCGCGAGTAGTCGAGCGGTTCGAGCGTGGGGAGGAACGGGAACGGGCGCGCCGCCTCCGTGCGCCCCGCCTCGTCCTGCAGGTCGTAGAGGACAAGACCGTCGGGCGCGAGCGCGGCGATGCGCCGCGCCTGGCGCTGGGCGATGTCGCGCACCTTGTCGGGTTCCTGGCCCCGCTTGGGCGGCGTGAGGCCGTAGAAACGCAGGCCGTCGCGTCGCAAGAGGATGTCGTCTCGGAGCATCTGCGTCTCGCCGCCCTTTCTATCAGATCACGTCACGCGCGCGACGCGCCCGACGCGAGGGCTCCACGATTGCGTGGGTCGTGCCGCGCTCCCTCATGAGCGTCGTCGGCGGCCACGCGATGGCGCTCATTCCAGGGCCGATCGAAGAATGGAACGCTAGGGCTTCGCCGCGCAGCGGCCTTGTACGCAGACAGAGGTCATGTGGTCGCAGCTGATCGGCGCGGCCGCGCCGCAGACCATGTCGCAGGTCCTGCTGCTGTCCTCGAGGTTGGCGTCGAACATGGCCGCCCCGGCTTTCGCGACCGGTACGAAGCAGTTGCCCGAGCAGCCGTTGTTCCAAGCGGTGGACGTGCACTCCGCGTCGGACTGGCAGGGGCCGCCAAAGTGATCGCGGAGGGCCCCGACGAGCTGCTCGAACTGCGCCCGCGCCTCGTTGCAGAGGTCGGCCGAGACGACGCAGGACTCGCAGCACTGCGTGGGGCTCGGCTCCGGGTGCATGCCCGCGGGGCAGCTGCCCGGCGTGGCGTCGGGGCACGAGATCCCCGCGCACTTGACCGACTTGCAGACGGGGCAGCACGACAGCGGGTCCGGCATGGGCGCCATGCCGTCTGCGCAAGTGAGCGCCGGACAGAGGACCGTGCTGCAATCGGGCGCGCCGCCATCGCTCCCCGCCTCGCCGAGGATTCCCTTGAAGCCCGCGGCCCCCGCGACGCCGGCGCCTCCGCTCCCGGCCGCCGACCCAGCCGAGCCATCTGTGTCCGCCCTTGATCCAGCAGCGCCCACGCCGGCGGCGCCGCTCGCGCCCGCAGTGGTGCCGCCGCCCACGCCCGCCTCGCCGCTCGCCGGCTGCACGGGAAGGCTGTGGTTCCCGCCGCAGCGGGCGACGAACAACGCGCCAACGATGACCACGAACGCGCTCGCGCGCGGGCTGGACCGGCGGGTCATGAACGAATGGCTACCACGACCCTCCGCGCCGAGTGGCGCGACTCACCGGCCTTGGGTGCACGGTTGCGTCACCCCCGCGCTCGTGTCGCAGCGCCGGCGCGCCCGTGACGCCGAGGCCGCACTCGGGAACGCTTCGACGCCGGCGACTCCGCGACGCGCAGGAGAGGAGGCAATGCCCTCCCGCGGACCGACTCGTCTCAACTCACTCGGGCGTCCGCCTTTCGGGGTTGACTGCGCTGCGGAAGCGCCCTCGACGCGAGGACCTCCAGCAATCGCTTCGCCAGAACCTCGGCCGAGGCGGGATTCTGGCCGGTGACCAGATTGCGGTCCTCGACCATGTAGGGCTTCCAGATCTCGACGCGACTGAAGTTGACGCCAACCTTCTCCTTGAGCTCGGTCTCGAGCAGCCACGTCGCCCTCGAGGCGAGGCCGACGGCCGCCTCTTCTTCGTCGGTGAAGCAGGTGATTCGGTAGCCCTTGAACGGCGATACGCCGTGGATTCTCGTGGCCAGGATCGCGGCGGGGCCGTGGCACACGATGAAAAGCGGGTTGCCCGACGCGAGCTGTGCGGTCAGCAGCCGTCCCACGTCCGCGTCGAACGCCAGGTCCGACATCGGACCGTGGCCGCCCGGCAGATAGACCGCGTCGTAGTCCTCGAGGCGGACGTCTGAGAGCTTCAGCGGCCGCCGCATCACCTCCGCAGAGCGAATGATGGCCTCCAGCTCGAGGGCTCCCTTCTCTCCGCCCGCCATCGATGGACGCAGGCTCATCATGTCGACGTTCGGGGTCACGCCGTTCGGCGTGGCGACCACGACCTCGTGACCGGCGTCGGTGACGATCTTGTACGGCCTCGCGAATTCCTCGGCCCAATACCCGGTCGCGTACCTCGTCCCGTCCTTCAGCACCCAATAGGTGGCTCCGCTCACGATGAAAAGTACCTTCGCCACGGTTGCACCTCCTTCTCACATCCCCGCGTGGGGATCGCCGCTCTCGCTCCTACCCGGAACGTAAGCACGGCTCCCGATGCTCGAAAGCGGCGGCTATCCGGGCGGCCCGTTCCGTGGGTCATCCGCGGGTCTGACGTACTCGAGGCCGAGCGGCCCGATCGCGGTCACTTGCGTGATGTACTCCCCGGACTTCGCCCAGTGGAAGTGAGGGGTGTTTCCCGGCAGGACGATCGCCGCGCCCGGCGGGTACGCTTGCAGCTTGCCCGCATCGAAGTCGTCACCGACGCCGACGTAAAACACACCCGAGAGGACCGTGTACAAGCGATCCTCGGGATGCCGGTGCGGCATCAGCTTCACCCCATGCGGCACCTTCACCCGAATGGCGTAGGGTTCAGGTCGCGTCAGATCACCAAGGATCCGCGCGAGCCGTACCGCGGGCGGAAACGCCGCAAAGGGCTTCCACTCGACGTCTTCCGGCAATACGGCTCGAAGGACGGCTTGTCCTCGTAAGTGGCTTTGAGTCATTTCACGCTCCTCGCGAGGCGTGCCCAAGTCATGTGCATTTGATTCGCGGCGCGACTGATCCGCGCGCGACGTTTCGTGTCGGGCCCGACGGCCAGCGAGCGTATCCGGACCCACAATGGCCGCCCATGACGCCGTCGAAATGGCAGGCCCTCGCTCCGATTTGCGCCGCGCTCATGCTGCCCACGCTCGCTTTCGCGATGGACGAGCACGCGCGCCCCGAGCGGGAAGAGTCCCCAGGGAAAGCCACGCCGGAAGAGAAACAGGACGAGGCGAAGAAGCTCGCCGAGCAGTCGCAGAACCCGATTTCGAGCCTGATCAGCTTTCCCTTCCAGTTCAACTTCGCCGGCGGGATGGGGCCGTTTCACCGCTCGGAGCTCATCCTGAACATGCAGCCGGTGATCCCGATTCCGCTGACGAAGACGTGGACGCTGGTGCCCCGCTTGATTACGCCCTTCGTCGGCATACCCGACGTCACTCAGGATCGAGGAACGACGTGGGGCCTGGGCGATTTCAATCCGCAGATCTACGTCGCCCTCCAGCTGCCGGGGGGATTCACCGTCGGCCTGGGACCGACGATCGTCATTCCCACGGCGACCGATCCCACCCTCGGCTCGGGCAAGCTCTCGATCGGTCCGTCGCTCGTGGGCGTGTGGATCGGCCACGGCCTCGTCACCGGAGTGCTCGTGAACAACGCCTGGTCAGTCGGGGGCGATCCTGCGCGCAAGCGGGTCGACGCCTTCTTCCTGCAGCCGTTCATCAACGTCAATCTTCCGAGGCACACCTACCTCGTCACGGCGCCGGAGATCACGGGCGACTGGGTCGACAGCCACTGGGTGGTGCCGGTGGGCGGTGGTGCCGGTGCCATCGTCAAGCTCGGCTCGCCTGTGAACATCAACCTGCAAGGGTACTGGAACGCGTTCGCGCCCACGGGCACCCCGACGTGGCTCGTGCGCTTTCAGGTCACCTACCTGTTCCCGATCGCAAAGAAGGCGTCCGCCGCCGAGAGCTCCCTCGACGAGGATCACGAGGAAAGGCAGCAGTGAACCGGCGGCCGGTCCGGAGCCGCAGGCCGTCTCGCGATCAGGCGAGCAGGGTCCCCGTCAGCACCACCGGCTCGACGTAAAAGGGATCGTTCACCTCCCCTTCGCCGCCCGGCGTCCATCGCAACGCTGGGCGCTCGGCCGCGAGATCTCCCGGCGTCAAGTGGGTCCCGAGGCGCTCGAAGCGATAGCGCTGCCCCAGCTGTGCCTGCACCAGCTCGACGAAGCTCTGCCGCGAGCGGAAGGCCTTGTCGTTGGACATGAGCAGGACCTTCTGCGGCGCCATCGCGAGCAGGCTGGAAAAGAGCTCGGGCCACAGCAACCGCAGCACGCGCTCGTTGCCGCGCCCGACGCCGAAGGCCGGCGGGTCGACGATCACCAGATCGTAGTTGGCCTGAGCGGGGTTGCGCGCGAGCCGTCGAAGGTGCTTCGCGAGGTGATCCTGGGCCGTGTCCGGCAACACGCGCATGCTCACGCCGTTGAGCGCGGCGTTGCGCAGCGACCAGGCCAGATAGTCACGGTTGGGATCGACGTTGACGACGTCCGCCGCTCCGCCCGCGGCAGCGGCGACCCCGAAAGCGCCCGTGTACGAGAAGAGGTTCAGCACGCGCAACCCGCGCGCCGCCTCGCGCACGAACATGCGGGCCTTGGCGGCGTCGAGGAAGATCCCGAAGTCATGGGCGGGATCGAGGCCGATCTCGAACTTCAGACCACGTTCACGAGCGATGAGCGGCAGCGCGGCGCCGTCAGGCGCGTAAGACGCCGTCACGAACTTGTTGGTGCCGTCCGCGGACGCGCGCGCCTTCGCCACGACGTGATGTCCGGGGCAGGCTTCTCGCACGAGCTCCAACAACGGGGGAGCGGCGAGGCCGCCATTCGTGGTTCCCGCGTAGTCGACCGCCACGACGAGCGCGCCGAACCGATCGACGATGAGGCCCGGCAAGCCGTCGGCGAGGCCGGCCGACAGCCGCACGCAATCCGTCCCGCCCGCGTGGGGCGCTTCGAGGTGCGTCCGAGCCGAGAGCAGCTGCCGCAGGTGCCGGGCGCGGTCGTCCACGGGACTGGACTAGCGGAGAAACACCATCGAGTCCAGCCGGCTCGCGCGTCGAGTGGACCAGGCGCTGCGGCGGCGACAGGGGGCCTCGTGAGACCGGTCGACGAGGCTTGCGATGCGGCAGGACGCAAAGCGGTGATCCTCGGCTGCCCGACGATTTTTCGATGAGTGCGTGACCCCTCGGCCATGTAGCGGCGGGCGCTCTCGCGACGCGCCCGTGAGGAGCCACGATGAGCCACACGAAGGCGAGCTTCGCCCTCGTGACGGCGGCCGTATGGGGGATCTGCGCGTGCGACGCGTCGATCGGCCGCGTCACGGGTGCAGGGAATGACGATGGCGCGACGAGCCCGACGGTGACCGGCGCGGCCGGTGCCGGAGGCAGCGCGTCCGAAGGAACGGGGTCTGCCGGCGCTGGAGGCACGGGCGTGAGTGACGGCGACGCCGGCGCGAGCCCTGCCGTCGACGCGAGCGCGGGCGCGGCCGGCAGCGCCGCCGGGGCGCCGCCGGGCGGGCACAGCAGCCAAGCCGGCCAGGACGGCGACGCGGGCACGGGCACCGACGGCGGCTCGACGGGCGTCAACCCGTTTTCGTGCAGCCCCGGGCTGCCTGCGAGCATCGCCGACCTCGCCGCCAAGGCGACCGACGACACCAACTCCCGCAACACGCCGCTCGGCCGTCGTTACGACGGCGTCGCGGGCCACGTCGCCACCAACCAGGAGCTCACGTTCCTCCACGACGCGCACGCGCAGCCCGCGATCCCCGGGTCGACCTCGGGCCTCAACTGGAAGACCGCGACGGTGACGCTGTATCCCTCGGGGCCGCTGCCCGTACCCGCCGACGTCAACCAGCACGCCATCGGCAACTGCGACGGCGACACGGCGTTCGCGAGCCTGGCGTATCTTTCGGCGCCCTTCATTCAGCGGATCATCACCGACAACCACGACGGCACGTACACCGTGGCCATGTACGATCCCAAGGGCCAGCGGATCGCCGTCAGCCTCGACTCGCAGTTCCTGTTCGACGGCGGCGGCGGAATCGGCGAGGTCTCGGGCAAGGGCGGCGTCGCCGACTGGGCGACCGTGCTCGAGAAGGCCACCATGAAGTACATCCAGGTGTTCCCCGTCGTCGGCGACATCGGCGGCATCGGCTCGGAGCACCAGACGCCCATGTTCACGGGCGCGGGCGGCAGCGTCGCGTTCGATCGCGGCAAGCTCGCGCCCGCCGAGCTCACGCGCGTCGTGAAGGCGGTGCTGGCCGCCGGCAAGATCGTGAGCGGCGGCTTCGGCATCGCGGGCAAGGCGCTCGCGAACGGGTTCCAGGCCGTGACCGCGCACGGCTACGCGGTGCTGCCACCAAAGACGGACGACTTCATGATCGCGATGCGCAACCCGTGGGGCGTCGAGCCCACGGCCAAGGGCTACGACGGCAGCACCGACGGGGTGATGGACATCCCTCCGGACTCGACGTGGGCCGGAACTATCGATCTGCGGGTCATCGACCCGGGCGACGCCTGTGGCCCTGGCGTGACCGCGCCGTATGTGGCCCCCGCGTCGGCGACGCGCGCGCGCGAAGTGAACATCGTCGAGCCCCACGCGCGCGGACTGCCGTAAGCACGCCGGCAACATGAGATGACGGCACGCGCGCACTTGCCCGTGGTGTCGGGCGCGCAGGTGACGCTGCGGCCCTTCAGCGCGTCGTCGGACCAGACGGTCTCGACCATCGCCTTGGCGGCCTCGAAGTACCGCTGGTGGCAGTCGTTTGGCGGACCGCCGAATGGCGGCGCACCAGGCGTGCGACATCACACGGGAAACACCGAGCCCAGGCGTGCGCTTCCTGCGGATCGTGGGAGATTGAAGGGTGGGAGAGGAGGGCCGGACATGAGCCACGAAAGCCTCCTCGTGGTCAGTACACGGGGCGAATCCATCGGCAAGGTCATCCACTACGACGGAGACGAGACGTTCCTCGTCGAGGGGGGGACGGAGTTCCCCAAGGACTTCCAGTTCCACTACGAGAACAGTACCGGCGTCAGCGACGACGGGTCGCTCGTCTACACGCTGACGGAGTACTCGGACGAGGAGCTCGAAGCGGTGCCGCCGGCCGAGACCGCGCCCCGGCATACGGAGCGGTAAGCCGGCAACCTGCCTAGCGCGGATGCCAGCTCGACGCCGGCTGCGGCGCGGGCGTGGCGAGCGCCTGCGCCGCGTAGGCCCTCAGCTTCTCGTCGGCGTCGTGCGCGGCAAACTCGGTGAGCAGCGCGCGGTGTGCGGCGACGTCGGAGGCGATCGCGTCCAGCGCGGCCCGGCGAATGCCGGCGTCGCCGTCCGTGCGCGCGATGCGAGCCAGGGTCGCGCAGCGCGAGCTGGCCGCGCGGGTGCCGCAGCCGCGCAGCGCCGACAGGCGCAGCCCCGCGGGCGCGTTCGTGCGCGTCGCCGTCTCGTCGAGCAGCTTGGCCGCCGCGGGCACCTCGATCGCGCCCAGGGCGACGGCCGCCGCGCTCGCGACGCCCACGTCGCGTGACGCGAGACGCGCGCGCAGGCGGTCGAACACGACGGGCGAGTGGGTGTTGCCGAGCGCCGCGAGCGTGACCTCGGGCGACTTTGTCCCGGCTTCGTCGTCGATCGCGAGCAGGCGCTGCATCACCGCGCGCGCCTCGGCGGCGCGCGTGGGCGCGAGCGCGCGCGCCGCCGCGCCGAGCGCGAGGGTCGAGCGTCGCCACAGCGGATCGGCGGGCGCGGGCGTCGCCGCGCGTGCTTCCAGCGCGGCGAGCAAGGCCGGTGACGGCGGACGACGCAGGAGCAGCTCCTCGGACACCGCGACGGCGCGCGGGCCGCTCTCTCCGAGCCAGCGCGCGAGCACGGCGTCAGCCGCGTCGGTCTCGGCCGCGAGCAGGACCGCGGCCGCACGCGCGAGCGGCAGCTGTCCCGGCGCGTCGCCCGCCCCGGCGGCAAGCGCGGGCACCATGCCGGCGTCCTGCCGCGCAAACGCCGCCGCGACGCCAGCGGCCTTGAACAGCTCGCTGCCCGAGGTCGTGCGCAGCCGCTCGAGCGCCTGCGCGCGCGACGTGCGCTCCATGAGCGCCTCGTCCTTCTCGCGCTGGGTCGCTGCGTGCGCCGTGCCGAAGGCGAACCACACGACGTCGGGCCCAGGGCTGCGGGCGAACTCGGCGAGGGCGACGGGGGCGCGCGAGGCCAGCTTCAGCGTGAGCGCCGCCGTCGTCTCCGATTGCACGGAGGGCAGGCGCAGTGTCTCACGTAATGTGGCCGCGTCCAGCGTGCCCGCGGGCGAAACGCCGAGGTCGTGCTCGGACGTCACGACGACGATGTCCGGCCTACCCGCCTGCGGCACGTACGAGCGCTTCGTCATGTGCAGCCGCCGCGCGGCCGCGGTCCAATCCGCCTCGTAGCTGCCAGTCGCGTCGCGCGCAGTCTCGCGCCAGCGCGCACGCCCCGCGGGCTGCGGCGCCCGCAGCTCGCCTACGACGTACTCGACGAGCTGGCGCGTCCCGGCGTCGGCGCGCGGCGAGAACGCGAGCCGAGCCGGCGCGCCGTGCCCGTCACGCTCGACGAACACGGGCGCGTCGAGCCCGCGGTACGCCCCAGCCGCGACGCCGCCGGCCTTCGTCGCGGCAGCACGCATGGCCGAGAAGTCCCACGATTCGCGCGCGGGCCGCCCTGGCAGGCGCGCCACGCCCATCTTCCCGACCAACGTGACCTCGAGCTGCCCGGCGCCTGCGAAGGCGCTCGTGTAGCGCAGCTCGACCTCGTACGTCGCGAGCTCGACCTCGCCCGTCGCCGCACGCGCGGGCGCCGCCGCCGAGCCCGCGAGCGCGACCATCAGCGCCGCGCCCGCCATCCCTCTCGTCATGCGCTAAGGCTGCGTCGAAAGCCCGACGGTGAGCAAGAGCGGAAGCGAATCGCAGTCTGCCGTCGCCGTCACGGCGAGGCGCGCCGCTTTCACGCCCGCCGGCAGGTGCGAATAGATGAACCGCTCCTCCGGATCGCCGAACGTGCCCGGCGCCGGGTTCTTCTCGAAGCGGCGTCGCGTCTTGCACGCGCCGGTCACCGAATCCGAGCCCGTGCCCTCCCACAGGAAGAACGAGTCGGCGGTCCACGTCGTGCCGTCGGTCGTCGTGAGGAACGTCGCCGAGCCCTTCTCCTTGAGGCAGTCCCACGTGGGTGGCCGCGTGAAGGAATCGGCGCTCACGTCGGCGATGAACGTGAAGGCACCCGTGAGCCCCGACTCCGGGATCTCGATGATGTATTGCCCATCGCACTGGGCGCGCCCGGCGCCGTAGCCGGCCGGCACGGGGATGGCCTCCTGGCCCGAGGGCGCGAGGTCCGTGATCGTCAGGTTCGGCGTCGGCGTGCCGCACGACGACCGCTCGATCGTGCACGAGCCGAGCGGGATCTTCATGGGGATGTCGACCAGCGGCAGGCGCGGCGTCTCATAGACGAGCCCGTCGAACGAGAGGATCTGCCAGCGCGCGAGCTCGATCGTGCCGACGAACGCGTCGATGCGCGCCACGAGCGCCAGGTTTCCGTTCAGCGTGCTGAAGCGAAACTTCAGGCCCGTGTTGAGGTCCATCGTGGCCGCGCAGACCTCGGGCGAGTTGTCGAACGCCCAGTTGAGGCTCGCGTCGACGGGCATGTCGATGCGCAGCACGTCGAGCTGCCCCTCGACGCCCAGCTGCAAGCCCACGCCGATGTAGCCGCCCACCGTCGCGTAGGCGCGCAGCATGGGCGACACCGTGAAGTTCGGGCCGCCGTCGTTCAGCACGAGGTCGGCGGGGATCTCGCCCTCGAGCGCGGCGTCGACGCTGATCGTGACGGGGCCGACGGGGAACTCGATCGGGTGCGGCAGCAAGCTCTTGGGCGTGCTGCACAGCGAGCCGCACAGGCTGGCGTGAAACGTGGGGAACGCCTGGCTGAAGGTCCACGCGTCGACGGTCGTACCCAGCAGCTCGACGCTGGCCTTGCCCTGCGCGAGCGGGTCACGGATGGTCGCCGTGTCACCGTCGGCGTGCGCCGAGATGAACTTCGCCTCGACGCCGAACATGCGGACGCCGGCGTTGAAGTCGGCGACGGCGCCCGCGGTGAAGCCCGTCGCGGCGTCGAGCCCGTACTGCGTCGAGCCGGTCATCGCGAAGAAGGCGTCGAAGTCGCGGCTCGGGTCCTCGGGGTGGCCGAACGAGAACGGCTTGTTCACCGGCGTGGGAGGCGTTCCGCCGCCCGCCATCGGCTCGGGCAGGCCGAAGCCCATGCCGAGCGGGCAGGTCTTGGGCGGCGTCGCGGGGGGCGGATCGACGTACGACGGATCGAGGCGCGGGAACTCGCCCACGATGGCCGGCTTGCCGCCGGCGACCGTCGCGGCCGGCGAGCCCGCGGGCGGCGACGGCACGGGCGACGGAGCGAGCGCCTTCGTCTGATCGTCGACGGGCTGGTGGCCCGTGTTCTCCGGGTGCGGCGGGATGACCACCGTCTCGCCGTCGTAGCCCGAGTTGTAGAGGTTCGTCATGTAGGCGAGCACCGCGGCCTTGTAGGCCTCCGGCGTCGTGCCCGCGACGGGCGGCAAGGGCGGCGCCGCCGTACCCGAGCCGGCCGTGCGCGTGATGGCGACCGTGTCGTAGCCTGGGCCCGTGCGCGACAAATCGTGACGGACGATCTTCACGTCGCAGTCGATGCTGACGCGGTTCGCGAAGTAGACGCCGTCGTAAGACGCGGCGTTGCCGTTAGGCGTCGTGAGGAAATTGAGCTGGGCGTTCGGCGCGATCACGGTCGCGTCGAGCTCGGTCTTGATCGCGAGCGTGTCGCTGGAGAAGAGGCCGAGCAGGACGTCGCCCAAGCGCGGCGCCGACTGCAGCGCGCCGTTGTGCGCGAAGCCGGCGCGCACGTAGACGACGACCGTGCCGCCCGTCGTGTCGGCGAGCACCTGCGTGCCGCTGTCTGACTTGAACGAGTCGAAGTAGTACGCGCCCGCCGAGAGCTTGAGGATGCCCTTGCTCTGCACCTGCACGGCGCCGTAGCGGCCAGGCGGCAGCACGCGCGTCGTGCTCTTCACGGTGACGGCGTTCGCAGTCGTGGCCGCCGTGAAGCTGACGTTCCACGCGATCTTCGTGGGCTCGCCCGGCGGCGGCGCCGCGACGGCGGGCGCGATCACCTGCGCCTCCTTCTTGACCGACCCGGCGAAGAACGCACCGTGCACCTCCGACTGCAGCCGCAGGAACGCGAGGCCGCGGGTCGACAGGCCACCGACCTTCGTCTTCACGCCGAGAATGACGTCGCCCTTGCCGGTGTTGGCGACGCCGCCGAAAGTCGCGGCGTCGAGGCGCACCGTCGAGCGGTCGCCCATGTGCACCCAGTCGCGCGAGACGACCGCCGTCTCGTTCGTCTTGAGTCCCTTGGGCAGCGTGACGAAGAGCTCGCAGCTCGCACCCACGGCGCACGTCGTCCCCGTGAGCGCGGACTCCACCGTCTCCGCGTCGCCCTTCTGCGACGAGCAACCTCCCAGCGCGACCGTCACGGCGAGGCTCGCGCTCACCGCCGCGATCGCCCCGCCGCTGTATCGCCCCGCCCGCGCCCCTCGCCTGCCCACTCCGCTCGTCATCGCTGGCTCCCTTCGCTGCTCATCCCAGGTCATCTCGCGGCCTCGACGAAGACCGCTCGCCAGCACTTAACACTCGAGGACGGGCACCTTGGCAACGGCTGCGCCTCCTCGCCATTGCGGGTCGGACATCGTAATCAGCGATGCAAGTTTCCGGCGATTCTCGAGCTCGCCACGGGGGCGGACCCGAGACGCTTCCTCACCGCGCCCGCGCGCGGGAGCCTTCGCCGCGCGGGTGAAAGCGGTTCCAAACGGCCAAGCGCAGCGCCTCCGCGAGGTTCGTCGCCCGGGGAACCGCCTGCGCGTCCGCAGCGGGCGCCGCGGCCTTCCGCCAGGCCGCCTCGGGCGCCGCCGAGAGGACCGCCCCCCGCCCCATCCGTTCGAGCTCGAAGTCGACGGCCTCGACGGCCGCCTCGAGGCGCGAGAAGCGCTCCATTGGACGGCCGTCCATGACGACCTCCCAGCACTTGCCGCGGGCCGCACGCCGCACGACCAGCATCTCGCTCACGCGGCCCGCGCGCTGAAAGTGCAGCCCCACGCCGTGACGGCCCAGCGAGAACCAGGCGTGGCGGGAGATGGCGCGCACGTCCTCGTGCGCTTGCAGCGTCAGCGGATCGAAGCTGGCGGCGCGATCCTGGATCTCCGCGAGCGTGACGGCGCCCGCCTCCAGCTCGAAGCCGGGGCGATCGAACTCGATGCGCAGCCACTCGCGGCGCGCCTCGTTGGCGTCGCCGCCGCGCAGATCGAGGTCGCGCGGCGTGCCGAACAGCGACGGCAAGGTGCACAGGCTCAGCTCCGTCAGGTCGACGAAGTCCAGGATGAGACAGTCCACCTTACCGGGATGAAGGCGCGTGCCGCGGCCCACGCACTGGGCGTAGAGCCCTTCGGAGCGCGTGGGACGCGCCATGGCGACACACGACACGCCCGGATCGTCGAAGCCCTCGGTCAGCACGCCGACGTTGGTGAGCACCTGCACGCGTCCCTCGCGAAATTCGGCCAGCGCCTTCGCGCGCGCGTCGCCCGGCATGGCGCCGTGGACGATGCCCGCCGGCACGCCGAGCGCGTTCAGCGCGTGGGCCAGGTGGCGGGCGTGGTTCACCGTCACGCAGAACGCGATCGTGCGGCGGTCGCGCGCGAGCTCCTGAATCGAGCGCGCGACCAGCGCGTTGCGCTCCTCGATGTCGACGGCCTCGGCCAGCTGCTCCTCGTCGAAGTCGAGCCCGCCCGTAGACGACAGCTGCCGCAAATCGGCCGTCGTCGAGATGCGGTACCCGCGCAAGGGCGCGAGGAAGCCGTCGTCGATGAGCTCGGGCAGCGAGCGCGAGTAGACGATCTCCTCGAAGACCTCGTCGAGCCCCTGGCCGTCGCCGCGCGACGTCGTCGCCGTGAAGCCGAGCAGCGTGCCCGTGAACCCGGGCTCGAAGGCGCCGAGCTGGCGCAGCACGCGCAGGTTGTCGGCGGCCGCCGCGTGGTGGCACTCGTCGTAGACGATGAGGCCCACGTCGCGCCCGCGCATCACCTTCGCGAGGCGCTCTTCGTGAAGGGAGCGGATCGAGCAGACGAGCACGCGGGCACTTTCCGGCGCCCGCGTCGCGCCGCGCTCGATGGCGACGACGGCGGCGTCCCCCAGCGCCCGCTGCAGCTTGTCGCGGGCCTGCTCCAGCAGCTCTTCGCGGTGGGCGAGCACCAGCACCTGACGCTTCGCGAGCCGCGCCAATTGCGAGAAGATCACGGTCTTGCCCGCGCCCGTGGGCAGGTGCACCAGCAGCCGGCGCTTCCCCGCGCGGCGCGCCGCCAGCACGGCCTCGACGGCGTCGCGCTGGTACGGACGAAGCTCGGTCATCGCCTACTTCGCCGGGGACGGCGCGCGGAACAGCGTCGCGCGGTAGTGGCGCAGCTCGGCGATCGAGCTCTTCACGTCGACGATCGCGTCGTGCGCGCCCGCTTCCGGCTTCACGAACACGGCCCCGTCACCGTACCAACGCGCGGCGAGCACCTTGATGCTGGACACGTCGACGACGCGGTAGTGCAAGTGACGATCGAGCGCGGGCATGTAGCGCGCGATGAAGCGGCGATCGTTCCAGATCGAGTTCCCGCACAACGTGGCCGGCGCAGGGCACCACGTGCGGACGAGATCGAGCAGCCGGCGTTCCGCTTGCGCGAGCTCGACGGTCGAGCAGCGCACGCGCTCGATGAGGCCCGTGCGCGTGTGCATCTCACGGACGAACGGCGACATGCGCGCCAGCGCCGCGTCCGGCTGCGCGACGTCGACCGCCAGCTCGGCGAGCGGCTCCAGATCG
>DASZUD010000205.1:0-26090 GCA_035548155.1 Polyangia bacterium | reverse complement strand
CGCGGCGCGCGCCGCCGCCTCGCGCGCGATCGCGATCGCGGGATCGTCGCCGTCGGCCAGCGGATCACCGGCGAGCGCGTCGTGATACGCGCGGTACTCGGTGGTCGGCGCGAGCAGCTCGCGCAACCCATGGGCGTCGGCCACGTGCGCGGCGAACCGCAGGCACGCGTGCTCGCGCACCTGGTGCGCGGCGCCGACGTCGATGTTCTCGAGGCCCCAATCCGGGCGCGTCAGCGCGCCCTCGCCTTCGGTGATCGCGTGGCAGATCTCGTGAAATACGAGCTGCGCGACCGAGTCGTCCGCGTCGAGCGCCTCGCCGACGCCGATCGAGATCGTGCCGTGGCCATCGCTGCTCGCGTAAGCATCGTTCGTACGAACGACGCGAAAGCCGAGGCGTGCGGCCGCATCGATCCAGATCCGCTCGATGGCCTCGCGTGCGAGCGGGCTGGGAGTGTGACTGCGCATGAGGGCGGCCATTCTGCACGGCCGAAGCCTCGCGCGCTCCTTTCGATCGCGCGGCGCGCCGACCTGTTGCGGCGTCCTAGTCGATGCCCGTGAATTTGCAAGCCTAAAAACGACGGGCGGTCAATTAAACAGATTCGCCTCTTGAAATGAGGACGGCCCGGATCGACTCTTTCGACCACAAGACGCGGCCAGAGCGGCATCAACGCCGGCGCGCCGTTTTAACTGTCGTCAGCGAGGAGGACACTACGTGCTCGCTTACCTTCGGAAGCTATTGTATTGGGGCGCAGCCGCCCTCGGCGCGATCGCGTCGGCCGTCGCCTTTCATGGTGTCTCGACCCCAGGTGCCAGAGCCTCGACTCCCCCTGCAGCCCACAGCCCGGCGACGGTACCCTCCGCCTTGGCGCATACCGAGGTCGTGTCGTCTCCCTCTCCGGCCGCAGCTCCGGTCAAGGGTGAGACCGGCACGGCGAGTGACTGCCTCACCAGCACGATCTGCGCCGTGAAGGAGAAGATTCGCTGGCAGACGCCGGCCTGGACGCCATCTCAGTGCCGGCACGTGGCAGACGCAGTCTCAGCGTCCGCCAAGAAGTACAAGTTGTCCGAGACGTTGCTCCTCTCCGTCATGATCAACGAGAGCGACATGAACGAGAAGGCGTCGCGCTCCTACACGCGCGACGGCAAGGTCTTCGCCAAGGATGGCGGCCTCATGGCCATCCGCTGCCACCTCGACAGCCATGAGCGCTGTACGAACGGCGACGTCAAGGGCGTGGCGTGGAAGGACCTCATGGAGCCCGCGACGAACATCGAGTTCGGCGCGCGCCTTCTCGCCAGCTATCGCGACGGCGGGGCCGTCATGTCGAAGACGTTCACGCGCATCGACGCCGATGGGCACCGCGTGCGCGTCACGAAAGACGTGCCATGCACCCACAAGAATCACGGGTTCTGGGCGCACTACAACCATGGGCCGCGCTACATCGACAAAGGCTACGCGCGCCACTATCCGCACCGCATCGCGGTCCTCGATCACGCGCTCGCACAGGTGATGAACGCGCGCGCACCCGAGCTCACGCAGGGCCCGATCACGATCCGCGATCCCGGCAAGCGCGAGCGCACGGCCGATCGCCCGATGGAGCCGCGCTACAAGAAGCTGTGCAGCCAGATCCTGTCCAGCAGCAACTCCTGCTCGGCCGTAGCGCTCAACTAGCGCGTCCGATATCCGGACAGGTCGGACCCCGCGCGACTCGAGCGACCGAACCCGCCGCGACTCGCGCGGCGGGCTTCAACCAGCAACTCGAGCTCGAGCGGACCCCTGCAGCACCGGCCGCCACCGCGCGAGCTGGCGGCGCGGGCAGAGTCAAGCTCGCCTGACGTTCGAAGGACCGCGCAGCGCGAAGCAGCGATCCGACACGCATCTTCAGGCTTCGGACGCGACGACGACGTGGGTCGCGCACCCCAACCGAATGAAGCCGTCCTGGCGAAGCGCGTCCACCTCTTTGGCCACCTCCTCCTCCCAAGATCGCTGGGCTGACTCGGGCAGGTCATTCAGCAGTCGCGTCAGCCCGAACGCGCGCACCCACGCGATGACCTCGGGCGCCGTCTCCGCTTCCATCACGGGGAGGATCAGCTCCTCGACGTGCTCGATGTTCAGGTCGGCTCGCGCCAGGTCCTGGCGTAGCCGCTCCACATCGGCATAGCGGAACGGTCCCGGAGACGCAGGGTCGATCGGCGGCAGCGACCGGTATCTCGCGAGCACCCGTCGAGGAAGATCGAAGTACGAGCACCGCTCCGGCTCGGCCAGGACCGCGACGACCACGGCGCCGCCCGGCACGACGGCGCGGCGTGCGCCCGCGAGGGCCGCGACCGGCGAGTCCATGTACATGAGGCCCCAGCGGACGAGCGCAGAATGGAAATGCGCGCTCGGGATCCCTTCGAGCGACGCCGCGTCCATCGCGCGCAGCTCGAGATTCGTCACGCCCTCCTCGCGAGCCCTCTGTCTGGCGATGGCGAGCATGCTCTCCGAGACGTCGATCCCCAGGACGGCGCCGCTCGGCCCCACGCGGTGCGCCGCTGGAATCGCCGGCTCACCGCGTCCGGTGGCCAGATCGAGGACGCGCATTCCCGCACCGAGGCCGGCAAGATCGAGCATCCGCTCGCTCAGCGCCGTGGTCAGCCGCGCCTCCATGCGGTCGTAGGCCCGCCAGACTTCCTCGGGGCTCGGGATCGGGCGCCGGACCGTCATACCCCCATGCTCTCACGGGAGGAACCGGCGGACGATGGCGGCCGGAATCGCGAAGCCGGGTGAAGCGGCAGTACGACCCGCCCGCCGCCCGGTCAACTCGGCGCTGCGCTACTCGTGCGCGGCGGGAGGTGCGACCGGCGCCGTGGCGCCGATCTCCGGTCCCTCGGTGCTCGGCGCCGCCGAAGGGAGCGTCATCTCGTTGCGCGTCCAGAGATCGCCGAAGACGCCAATGATCAGCACGAGCACGAACACCAGCGACACCCCGAACACGATGCGATTCGCCGTGGGCGTCTCGATCATGTGCATGAAGAACAGGATGACCAGTGTCGCCTTCACCGTCGCGATCGTCAGCGCGAGCGGCAGGTTGATGGCGCCGAGATCTCTGTGGCCCGTGATGACCGTCAGGAGCGTGAAGCCGAGGAGGGCCAACCATACGGCGATGTAGCGGCCCACGCCGTGGCTGTGCTCGCCGTCTTCGCCGTGTGCCTGGTCGCCTTTGCTTGGGTTCGCCACTGGTGCTTCTCCGGTTCGGTTCGTCGACTAGATCAGATAAAGAAGCGGGAACAGGAAGATCCACACGAGGTCGACGAGGTGCCAGTAAAGGCCGCCCAGCTCGACCGCGACGTAGTTCCGAGGGCCGTATTTGCCCTTTACCACGCCCTTGAGCACCCACGCGAGGACGCACATGCCCACGATGACGTGGAACGCGTGCAGGCCGGTCGCGAGGAAGTAGACGGTGTAATAGAGGTTCGCGCCCGGCGCCGTGATCTCCTCGAAGTGGTACCACTTACCGGGGAGCGCGCCCTCGCGGAACTTGTCCGCGTACTCGACCGACTTGATCCCGAGGAAGGCCATCGCGCAGAGGATCGTGAACACGAGCATCGCCGCGCAGAGCTTCTCGTTGCCCGTCTTGATGGCATGGAAACCGAGCGCGACGCTCAAGCTGCTCGTGATGAGCACGATCGTGTTCGTCGTTCCGAGCAGCAGGCTCAGGTGCCGCGACGCCTCGTGAAAAGCCTCGTGATAGAAGTTCCGGTAGACCGTGTAGCCCAGGAACAAGCCGGCAAAGAGAAGAACCTCGGTCCCCAGGAACAGCCACATTCCCAGGCGGACCGCGCTGTCCTGCTGGTGCTGCGTATCGAAGTGGTGAGCCAGGTGCGGCTCACCGCGCCCGCCGGAGACGGCATGCGCCTCAGATGACGACATGCTCGACCTCCTCGCCCGGGTTCTGATACCGGTGCGCGTCCTGCGTGATGATGGGCTGCTCGTGGAAGTTGTGCTTGGGCGGCGGCGACGTCGTCATCCACTCGTAGCCTCGCGAGCCCCACGGGTTGTCCGTGGCGCGCTGGCCGCGGACGAGGGCGAAGATCAAGTAGATGAGGATGATCACGAAGCCGATCGCCAAGAGCGACGACCCCGCCGTCGAGGCGACGTTCAGCGCCTGGAAGCGCTCGGGATACATGTAGTAGCGACGAGGCATGCCCGCGTTGCCCAGGAGGAACTGCGGGATGAACGTCGCGTTGAACCCGAGGACGATGAAGCCCGCGGCCACCATGGCCCAGCCCTCGTTGTACATGCGCCCGAACATCTTCGGGAACCAGTAGTGGAGCGCGATCAGGAAGGCCATGATGACCGCGCCGACCATGATGAAGTGGAAGTGCGCGACGACGAAGTACGTGTCGTGCCAGTGCACGTCCAGCGAGACGGTGGCGACCGCGATGCCGGTCATGCCGCCGAAGACGGTGAAGAACAAGAAGCCGCAAATGTAGATCAGCGGCGCGTTCACCTTGATGGCGCCGCGGTACAGCGTGCCGACCCAGTTGAAGACCTTGATGGCCGTGAAGACGCCGACGAACATCGAGATGACGGCGAAGGCCCCATTTTCGAACGTGGACTGGCCCGAGACGAACATGTGGTGGCCCCAGGCGAAGAAGCCGACGAACGCGATGCCCAGCGACGAGTATGCGATCATCTTGTAGCCGAAGATGTTCTTGCGCGAGAACGCCGGGATCGCCTCGCTGATGACGCCCATGGCCGGCAGCACCATGATGTAGACGGCGGGGTGCGAGTAGAACCAGAACATGTGCTGGAACAGGACGGGATCACCGCCCTTCGTCGGGTCGAAGAAGCCGAAGCCGCCGACCTTCTCGATGCCGACCAGCATGACGGTGAGGCCGATCACCGGCGTCGCGAGCACCTGGATGATGGACGTCGCATAGGTCGCCCACACGAACAGCGGCAGGCGCATCCAGCCCATGCCGGGGGCGCGCAGCGTGTGAATCGTCACGATGAAGTTCAAGCCGGTGACGATCGACGAGAAGCCCAGGATGAAGATGCCGAAGATGACCGGGAACACCGTCGTCGGCGTCGTCGTGCTGTAGGGCGCGTAGAACGTCCAGCCCGTGTCCGTGCCGCCCATGATCATGCCGCACAGCGCGATGGTCGCGCCCGTCCAGTAGAGGTAGAGCGACAGCAGGTTCAGCTTGGGGAAGGCGACGTCCTTCGCCCCCAACATGAGCGGCAGACAGAAGTTGCCGAACACGCCCGGGATGGCCGGGATCATGAACAGGAAGATCATGACCGCGCCGTGCAGCGTGAACATCCGATTGTAGGTGTTCGCGCCCATGATCGTCGGATCGGGCGTCAGCAGCTCGAGACGCACGCCCATGGCGAAGATGCCTCCCAGCAGGAAGGCGATCAGCACCGAGACGAGGTACATGATCCCGATGCGCTTGTGATCGACGGTCGTCAGCCACGACCAGACACCACGGTCGTGGTTCAGGTAGTTGACGACCGGCCGAATCGGTTCGGCGCTATCGAGCTCTGTTGACTGGCTCATAAACCGCTTCCTTCGAGGGAACGTTCTCGAGGCTCGTGCTGCGCAGTGACTTGATGAATTCGACCAGCGCGGCGGCCTCAGGCGCCGCGAGCCGTCCCTTGTACGTCGGCATGACCGGCTTGTAGCCCTTCACGATCTTGCCGCGGGGATCGATCATCGAATCGGTGAGGTACGCTTCGTCGGCCACGATCTGCGAGCCGTCTTCCAACGTCTCCCGCCGCCTGTAAAGATCGAGCCAGGTCGGACCGATGTGCGGCTCGCCCGTGACGGTGTGGCACTTCAAGCACCCCTGGGCCATGGCGATCTTCTTGCCGTACTCGACCAGCGTGCCGTGGAAGCTGGTACCGTCGTCTCCGCCCGTGTCGACGCGCTCGGAGAGCCCCTGCCGCTGCTTGAGCAGCCACTGGTCATACTCGGGGCCGTCCATGACGACGATCTCACCCCACATCTGCGAGTGCCACGTGCCGCAGTACTCTGCGCAGAGGATCTGGTAGCGGCCCGGCTTCGTGGCCTCGAACCAGGTCTGCGTGTAACGGCCCGGCAGAACGTCCTGCTTGATGCGGAAGTCCGGCACGTAGAACGAGTGAATGACGTCGCGGCTCGTCATGAGGAGACGAACGGGACGGTTCGCCGGCACGTGCAGCGTCCCGATGGCGTTCGGGCCCTCGCTGCCGTACGCGAACTTCCACATCCACTTCTTGCCCATCACGTAGATGTCGGTCGTGTTCGCGGGCGGCGTGGTGTACCAAACGTAGTCGCCGTAGCCCTGAACGAACCAGACGAGGAAGAAGAACAACGGCACGCCGATGACGCCCAGCTCGAAGCGCACGCTGGGCTCGATGACCGGCGTCGACTGGTTCGGCTTGCGCTCGCGGTAGATGAACAGGAACCCGAAGGCGAGGAGGCCCGTAGCCACCGACGCCAGCATCGTCACCGTGATGACGAAGTAATGCAGATGGTCGACGCTCGGTGCGAACGTCGAAGCCTGGTCGGGCAGCCACAGAAGGCGCCGCATCAAGTCGTTCATCCGACCCTCTTGCTCTGAAGGTTGCCGAGCCTTCTACTTCTGGCCATCGCGAGCTCCTTGCGCCACAGCACGGTCAGCAACATGGCGAGAGCCACGAACACGAGACCCGCGCCGATGCGCATGAACCCGAAGACGAACGGCGCGTATCGCCGCGTCACCGGGTCGTACTTGTAACAGGACAGCAGTACCTTATCCAACGAGGTGCCGACGCGGCCGTCGCTGGCCTCGACGACGGCGAGACGGAAGTCGCGCGGCTGGTATTCGACGCCGTAGAGATAGCGCGCGACGATGCCGCCGGGAGCGATCAGGAACGCGACGGCGTCGTGCGCGAACTGCTTGCTCTGCGCGTCGTACTTGTAGCGGAAGCCCACGGCGTCGGCGAGCCGGCGCGCGGCCGCGCCGCCGTCCTTCGTCGAGACCCAGAAGGGCCAGTCGGCGGGCTTCGCGCCCATGGCGTCGACGATCCGCTTCTGCGTCCCCTGCGCGAGGGTCAAGTCCTCCTGCGGATCGATGCTGATGTCGACGGCGAGGAACTCGCGGCCAGGCGCGAGGCCCGTCGCCTTCGCCGCCTTGACGAGCCCATCCAGCACGAGGCTGCAGAGCATGGGGCAGCGGTGATAGCCGAGCGTCACGAGGACGGGCTTGCCCGCCGAGGTCAACGTGTCGAGCGACACCTTCTGCCCTGCCGTGTCCGTGAACTCGAGCCCCGCCGGCACCCGATCACCGAGGTGCTCGATGACGTCGATGTCCTGCAGCGCCGCGAGAGGCTGCTCGCTGCCCTGCGGGAACGTCAGGGGCAACTTCTCGGCGGCGCGCGCGACGCCGCCCGCACCAGCGGCGAGCGAGAGCGCGAGGCACGAGAAAAGGAGGCGGGGTCTCGTCACCGCGGGGCTCCGGCGGGCATGGCCCCACCAGCCACCTTGTCCATCGCGACGTCGATCGGAATGCGAACGACGCCCTTCGATTTGTCGACCCAGCCGTAGTGCTCGAGCTCGGCGCGGCGGTCGCCCTTCCAGGTCTGGAGGCGCGCGTCGTGCTCGAACGGGACCTGATCGACGATGCCGATCTCGGGCCGCTTCGTATCGACCGCGGCGGCGCGGCCGCCCTTCTCTTCGGCGGCCTTGATGCCGCGCGAGTAGATCCTCGACGACCAGAGGATCGACAGCGCGAAGACGACGAGGGCTGCGATGCCGACGCCGACGACCTTGCTGTAGTCGACCGTGTCGGCGCCCGATCCTTCAGCCGCCCCTCCGGGGCCCTGCTGTCCGTGTCCGTGATCGCTCATGGCTGGCGGTACCTCAGAGAATCGGCCAGGTACGGATCCTTCACCGGCACCGCGAACTGACCGCGAACGCGGGTGACGCCGAAGGCGACGGTGATGAGCCCGATGCCCGCGAAGGCGAGGACCGAGGTCGCGAGGCCGGCCACGCCGTTCGGGCTGAACGTCGGCATGACGAGCCAATAGATGTCGACGAGGTGCACGAGCAGGATCCAGACGGCGACGATCCCCAGCTTGCGCGGGTCACGCTTCAACGAGCGAGACAGCATCGCGCCGAACGGCAGGAAGAAGTTGCCGACGATCATGAAGATGCCCATGAAGCGCCAGCCGGGCGCGAAGCGCACCAGATAGAACGGCGTCTCTTCGGGCAGGCCAGCGATCCAGATGAGCAGGAGCTGCGAGAACGCGATGTACGTCCAGAAGCACACGAACGCCAACATCAGCTTGCCGATGTTGTGCGTGTGCTCGACCGAAACGAGCGTGCCCAGCGAATCCTTGCCGCGGGCGTGCGCCGTGATGAGCGCCAGGATCGAGAGCGCGCTCACGATGCTGCCCGCGAAGTAGTACACGCCGAAGACGGCCGAGAACCACAGCGGGTTCAGGCTCATCAGCCAGTCGAGGGCGGCAAAGGTCATCGCGAGGCCGACGAACGGCAGCGAGCCCGCCCCCAGGTTGCGCTGCCGCTGCGACAGCTGGACGTCACCCGTCGTGTCCTGCTTCTTCGACCAGCCGAAGAGCCGCAGGCCGACGAAGGAGATGAAGACGATGTAGAAGATGCCGCGGCCGATGAAGAAGCCCGGGTTCAGCCACGGCCTCTTGTGCTCCAGCAGCTTCAGCGTCTCCTCGAGGTGAGGCGTGCCCGCGGGGAACCACGCCGACGGATCCGACCACGAGTAGACGTTCTTCAGGACGAGGACGAGCGGGATGAAGAGCACCACGAAGATGGGCAGCGTCGCCCCCATCACCTCGACGGGACGGCGGAGGACCACCATCCACTTCGCGCGCGTCGCGTGGAAGATCTGCAGCAGGATGACCGAGGCCATCGCGATGCCGCACCAGTAGGTGAAGCCCACCAGGTACGACGCGCCCCTCACCTTGCGCTCGTCGGCGTCGCCGACGAAGAGCAGCGCGATGCTGATGAGCGTCAGGACGGCACCGATGCCGCCCCCGACGGTCAACCAACTCTTGCCGCCCTGGTAGCGGTCCATCTGCACGGGTGAAGAGGCCGATTTGGCCAAATTGGATCGGTCGCTGGCGGCGCTCACGGGTGCTCCTTCTGACCTTCGGACCTGCGGCCGGCCGGCGCCTCGAGCTCGCCCCGCTTGTCGGCGGGGACGTCTCCGACGGACGCCGTCTGCGCCAGCTGCAGCGCGCGAAGGTAGGCGACGACGGCCCAGCGCTCTTTCACGTCGAGCTCTGCGGCGTACGAAGCCATCATTCCGAAGCCTTTCGTGGCGACCTCGAACAGGTACCCCGACGGCTTCGCGATGTAGTTCGGCGTGATCAGCGAGGGCGGCGGCCGCAACGCCATCTGCGTGGCCACGATGCTGTTGCCGTCGGCGAGCGGGCCGTGGCAAGTGGCGCAGGTGATGTCGAAGCGCTTCTGGCCGAGCGCCAGCAACTCCTTCGTCACAGGGACCGGAATCGCCGTCACGTAGTGTGGGGCCGGCTCGCCGTTCGGCTGCACGGTGCCGTCCGGAAGGCGCCCCGTCGTGAGCGGCAGGTTCCCCGTGATGCGCTCGCGCGGCACGGTGCCCTCGGGCGGCGCGTGCATCGAGAGACCGTCCGAGTAGAACGCGCTCTGCTTGTAACGGCCCGCGCGCGGCTGGTTGTCAGCCATCGGGTCGAGGATGTTCTCGTTGATGCAGCCCGAGGACGCCAGCGCGAGGCCGGCCAGTCCAGACAACAGAAGGGAACGCCCGCTCATCGCTCGAGCTCCTCGATGATCTCGACGTGGATGGCGCCCTCGGCCTGCGCGAGCGCCGCGGCCTTGTCCGGGCTCTCGCCGGCGGGGACCTTGATCGAGAGGAAAAATCCGTCGACGGCCGCCGCGCGGAAGGCCTCCGACTGGAAGACGGGGTGGTACGGCTTGGGGAGCCGCGCCAGCGTGAAGAAGCCGAAGAACGACGACGTGCCCGCCAGGAGGATGGCCAGCTCGAACGTGATCGGGATGTTGGCCGGCGGGCTGTGAGGCGGCCGGTTGCCGATGTTCAGCGGCCAGTCGATGACGTTCATGAAGAACATCATCGAGTAGGCGATGAACGCGCCCGCGATGGCGCCGCCGAGGACGATCGTCGGAATGAGCGGCCGGCCGAGGCCGAGCGCCTTCTCGATGCCGTGCACCGGGTACGGCGTGTGCGTGTCGATGTCCTTGTGACCCGCCTCGCGCACCTTGAGCGTGCCCTCGAGCAGATCCTCCGACGTGGCGAATCTCGCCAGGACGTAGCGCTCAGGGACGAAGCCCGTGTCCTCTTCGTGATGGTTCGCGCTCACGCGTGCGCCTCCGCATCATGCTCGGCCGCGTGCGCGTCGTGCTCCAGCTCGTGGCGCAGCTCCTTGATCTCGGTCACCGCGACTGCGGGCACGAACTTCAGGAACAGGAGGAACAGCGTCGAGAAGAGGCCGATCGTTCCGATGAACAGGGTGATGTCGACCCAGGTCGGCGCGTAGTTCTCCCAGCTCGAGGGCAGGAAGTCGCGGTGGAGCGAGGTGACGACGATGTTGAAGCGCTCGCACCACATGCCGATGTTGATGAGGATCGACAGGATGAAGACGACCCGCATGTCCGTGCGGAACCGCTTGAACCAGAAGAAGTGCGGGACGACGCAGTTGCAGAAGAACATCGTCCAAAAGATCGGCGCCATCGGGCCGAACCAGCGCACCTTGAAGAACTGGCCCGCCTCGTACGGGTTGCCGCTGTACCAGGCGATGAAGTGCTCCATGATGTAGCCGTAGGAGACCATCAGCCCCGTCGCGAGCATGACCTTGCACATGTTCTCGATGTGCTTGGTGGTCACGACGTGCTTGAGGCCGAGGAAGTAGCGCGCCGGGATCATCCAGGTGGCCACCATCGCGAAGCCCGAGAACACGGCGCCGGCGACGAAGTACGGCGGGAAGATCGTCGTGTGCCAGCCGGGGATGACGGACACGGCGAAGTCGAAGGAGACGATCGTGTGGACCGAAAGGACCAGCGGCGTCGAGAGGCCCGCGAGCAGCAGGTAGGCCCACTTGTACTCGGCCCAGTGGCGGCCCGAGCCGCGCCAGCCGAGCGCGAAGATGCCGTAGATGACGCGCTTCGTGCGCGACTTCGACGAATCACGGAGCGCCGCGAGGTCGGGAACGAGGCCCAGGAACCAGAACAACAGCGAGATCGTGAAGTACGTCGAGACGGCGAAGACGTCCCACGTCAGCGGGCTCTTGAACTGCGGCCAGATGCCCTGAACGCTCGGGTACGGCATGAGCCAGTACGCAGCGAACCACGGGCGGCCCGTGTGCAGCAGCGGGAAGAGCAGCGCGCACATCACGGCGAACAACGTCATCGCCTCGGCGAAGCGGTTGATCGACGTGCGCCACTTCTGCTGAAGGAGCAGAAGAATGGCCGAGATCAGCGTGCCGGCGTGACCGATGCCGATCCACCAGACGAAGTTGATGATGCCGAAGGCCCAGCCGACCGGGATGTTGTTACCCCAGGCGCCGATGCCCCGGTACAGCGTGTAGGCGATCGCGATGCCGAGGAGGCCCAGCATCGAAAGCGCCGCGCCGAAGAGCGCCCACCACCCACGGCCGGCGCCACGCCAGACATGGTTGAGGAGGCTCTCGTTGAGCGTGCCGTCGGTCTGCGCGCCCTCGATGAGGACGGCCGGCTCGAGCGGGTCGCGCGAGGTGGCGGCAGTCGCCGATGAAGATGCAGCTGCCATCGCTTATTCAGCCTTCCCTTGGGCGAGGTCAGGGTTGATGTTTCGGACGCGCACCAGATAGGCGGTGCGCGGGCGCGTGCCGAGCTCGTGAAGAAGGTCGTAGCGGCGCGCGTCGGCGTGCAGGCGCGTCACCTTGGCCGTCGGGTCGTTGAGCGATCCGAACTCGATGGCGCGCGCCGGGCAGCCCTGCTGGCAGGCCGTCTGGAGATCGCCGTCCTTGATCGTCGTACCTGCGTTGCGCGTCTCGATGCGCTTCCGCTCGATGCGCTGCACGCAGTACGTGCACTTCTCCATGATGCCGCGCGTACGCACCGTGACGTCGGGGTTCGTGCCCATCTGACGAGCGGCCGAGTAGTCGCCCGTGTAGTTGAGGAAGTTGAAGCGCCGCACCTTGTACGGGCAGTTGTTGCTGCAGTAGCGCGTCCCGATGCAGCGGTTGTAGGCCATGTCGTTCAGGCCTTCGTCGCTGTGCGTGGTCGCGTTGACCGGGCAGACGTACTCGCACGGCGCCGTCTCGCAGTGCACGCAGCCGAGCGGCTGGTTGACGACCTCGGGCTCGGCGATCGGACCCTCGAAGTAGCGGTCGATGCGTAGCCACTGCATGTGGCGGCCCTTGCGGACATTCTCCTTGCCGACGACGGGGATGTTGTTCTCCGACTGGCAGGCCGTCACGCACGCGCTGCAGCCCGTGCACTTGTTGAGGTCGATCGACATGCCCCACTTGTAGGGCTGGGTGCTGTAGTCGACCGGCTCGTGGATGACGGGCAGCGGACCGCGACGCTCCTCGAGCTCCTCGTTGAACTTCGAGTGCTCGTTCGTCACTTCGGCCAAGGTGGCGTCGACGGCCGGCGGCGGCGTCTCGCGGCCGTCGGGTGCCATCGTCCACTGATCCTGAGTGATGGCGAACTGGTGCTTGTCGCCGGTGCGCGCGAGCTTGACGCCGCGATCGAACCAGAACGCGTCGCTCGTGCGGATGGCGCCGCCGTTGAAGCCGACGCCGTTGGCGATCGACTCGGCCTTGCCCTCGCGGCCGCCGCCGAGCGCGACCGTGATCGCGTCGTCCGCGTGGCCCGGGACGATGAGGACGGGACCTTCCACCGAGCGGTCGCGGTACTGCAGCGCGACGACGTCGCCCGTCTCGAGGCCCTGCGCCTTGGCCGTGGCCTCGGAGATGAAGATCGGGTTGTCCCAGGTGTGCTTCGTGATCGGGTGCGGCAGCTCCTGGAGCCACGCGTTGTTCGCGAAGCGGCCATCCCAGATGCGCACGTCCGGCACGAAGCCGATCTCGATCCCCTCGCCCTTCGCCGTGAGCGCGCCGTACTGCGGACCGATCACCTTGGCGAGCGCCGCCATGTCGACCGCGGGCACATTGACGGCCGGCGCGGCCGTACCCGGGAGCACGCCGTCACCGAGCCACTTCTCCCAGGCCGAGTCGAACGACGAGGGCAGCGCGGCGCCGTAGGACTGCGCAGCGGGAGAGAGCCCGGCGCCGGGGCGCTGCCCGATCCAGTAGCGGCGGACGATCTCGTGCGGCGCGAGGTCGCCCTCGCCCAGGAACGCCGCCAGGACCTGCGACTCCGTGAACGCGCCCCACAGGGGCGAGATCAGCGGCTGCACGATCGAGACGGTACCGTCGATCGCGCGCGCGTCGCTCCACGTCTCGAGCGGGTGCGTCGCCGGGATCAGCGTGCTGCAGACGGCCGCGGTCTCGTCGTCGTAGAGGCCGTGATAGATCGTCGTCTTGACGCGCGCGAGGAGCTGGCCCAGCTTGAAGTCGGCCGGCGCGGTGTACACGGGGTTCACCGCCGTGACGACCAGCGTATCGACCGTGCCCGCGGCGATGTCCTCGGCCAAACCGCCGAGGGCCTTCGGGCCCGAGGGCAGATCCAGCGGCGACATCACGTACGTCACCGTCTGGCCGACGCTGCCGAGCGCCGCGTTGATGGCCGCGGCCAGCGCGTGGACGGCGGGCGGCTGCCGGCGGCCGGCGATGACCAGCGCCGCGCCCTGCGCGCGCTGCAGATCCTTTGCGACGGCGCGGATCCAGCGCTCATCGAAGGTCGCGCCCTTGGGAAGGTTCGCGACGGCCGCGAGCGCGGGCGTCTCCTTCGCGAGCTCGCCCACGAGCGCCGCGACGAAGCTCGGGACGTCCGTTCCGCGAACGCGCAAGCGGTGATCAGCGGACGCGCCCGTGTTCGTGAGCGCCGGCTCGACGACGTAGAGCCGGTTCATGTCCGGCCCCGGATCGCGGCGCGAAGCGAAGCCGCGCGTCGCGCTGGTCATCTCGGCCCCCTCGCCGAGGAAGTCGGCGTCGAGCGAGAGGACGACCTTCGCCTTGTCGAGATGGTGACGCGCGACCAGCGGCTGACCGAAGGCCATGCGCGGCCCCTCTGCGGCGCCGTCGCTGGTCGTCGACGACCAGCTGACGAACTTCGCCTTCGGGAAGCGCTCGAGGATGCGGCGGCGCTGGTCCTGCAGCGTGGGCGAAGCGCTCGGGTCGACCAGGAAGCGCAGCCCCGCGCCCTGCGTCGCCGCGTGCTTGTCCATGAGCGCCTTGACGTCCGCGAGGAACGAGTCCCACGCAATCGGCTGCCCACGCCGACGGAGCTGCTTGCTGCGGTCGTCGTCGTAGAGGCCGAGGATCAGCGCCTGCTCGATCGAGGTCGTCGCGCCGGCCGTCTCGGGGTGGTCGGGGTTGCCTTCGATCTTCGTGGGGCGGCCCTCGTGGCTCGTGACGAGCAGGCCGCTCGCGAAGCCCTCGAGCGCGTACGCCGTCGCGAAGTGCAGCGGGTTGCCCGGCGTCACCTCTTCGGGGCGCTTGACGAAGGGAACGATCTTCTCGTTCGGCGTGGTGCAGGCCGCGCCGACGGTCGCGATCGCCGTCGAGACGCCGAGCATCTGCATGAAGCCACGACGCGAGACGCTACCCTCGGGGAGCTGGTCGGCGCCGGGCGCGAACTCATTGGCGGCGCCGAGCGCCGACACTCGATCGGCGGCGCCGAGGGCGATCGCCTTGGCGCGGTCGTGCTCGGCGATGCTACGCCAGTACTTCGGCGCAGGACCCGCCTTGGGGGCCTCCGAGGTAACGATGGGGAGCGAGCGCCGCTTTTGACGGTCCTTCTCGGCCGCTTCCTTGTTCTCGTCGCAGCTCATCGTGTTGCCTTCATCGGTGGCACGTCGTGCAGCTCGTGCGCGTGTGAACGTGGTTCTGCTCGGCGAGCGCCTTGCCGGTCTCGACCGGATCGCCCTCCGGCTTCCAGTCCATGTTGACGACCTCCGACACGGGACGGAGGTTCTTCTCCGGGTGGCGGTGGCAATCGAGGCAGAAGCCCATCGTGAGCGGCTCGGCCTTCTCGACGGCGGCCATCTTGTCGACGCGACCGTGGCAGCTCACGCAACCCACGCCCTTGTTGACGTGGATCGAGTGGTTGAAGAAGACGTACTCGGGCACCTTGTTCACGCGGCGCCATTCGATCGGCTTGTTCTGAATGAAGCTCTGCCGAACGGGCTCGAGCAGCGGGCTCTTGTTCCAGATCTGCGAATGGCAGTTCAGGCAGAGCTGCGTGGGAGGAATACTCGCGCTGGGTGACTTGTCGACCGTGTTGTGACAGTAGCGACAGTCGATGCCCTCATCCCGCGTGTGGTGGCGGTGATCGAACTGAATTGGCTGTTCGATCGGGTCCTGCATGCCGCGAGCGTAGGGCGTGCGGGCATAGACCATGAGCCCGCCCACGCCTCCCAACGCTCCAGCCGCCGCCACAAACAGGGAGATTTGAGCGAGTGTGTTGTGCCGTGGGCGAAAGAGGAGACTCATCCTCGTTGGCGCAGCATATAGGCGCAGGTTGGACCGCGCGTCAAGCAATACTGATGGTCCATTCAGCGTTTCACCAGAGATCGATTTCCACCCGTGTGCGAAGGCGGATCCGAGACCTGCGCGCACGACGAAAACGCGCAAATTTTTCGGATGCGCCGTCGGAGACCGAGGTGATGCGCAAACCCACACGACGCGCGTCCATTAAGGTTTCTGAACGGCGCTGACGAACCTTCGAGCGCATGGCTGCCCGCGACGAATCGGGGCGCGTGTCGGTGGCGCGGTCGACTGCGACGATCTCCGCGGCGCAGACCGCTCCGATCCGCATTCACCACCTCACCGAGGTGCTGTGCGCGGACGAACGCGCCCTGCGACGCTCGTTGCCCGACGCCGCCGAGCGTTTGCTTCGCCTCACGCGCGGCCGCTCGGCAGACGCCGCCGCGATCGAGGCGGCGCTGAGCGCGGACGCCGCCCTGGCGGGCCCGCTGGTGGCTCTCGCGGGGTCAGGCGTCTTCGGCGCGCGCGATTCGGTCGCCAGCGTCCGTGACGCCGTCCTCCGGCTCGGCCTCGAGGGAACGCGCGACGCGCTCCTCGTCGTCGTGACGAACGGCATCGCGGCAGCGGTGCCGGGCTTCGAGGGGCGCGCCGAGGCGCTTCGCCGCCGCGCGCTGGCCGCCGCGATGGCCGCGCGCCTCCTCGCGAGGGCGTTGAGGGTCGAGTCGGGGCACGAGTTCCTCGTGGGCCTGCTTCACGACGTCGGCGAGCTCGTGCTGCTCCAGCGCGCCGCCGAGGAGGGCATCCTGCCGCCGGGCATCTTCGAGGATCCCAAGGCGGGGCCGCTGGTGATGGCGGCGATCGACGGCGACCACCCGCGCGTGGGCGCCGCGGTCTGCCGCGCGTGGGGCCTCGCGCCCGCCGTGGCCGAGGCAGCAGAGCTCCACCACGGACCGCGCCGCAACCTCCCGGCGCAGCTCGCCGCGGCGGCAGACGCCGTCGCGTGGCAAGTCACGGGGACGCCCTCGACCGATCCCGCCGGCCAGGCCGCGTGCAGGGAGCTCGGCGTCAGCTCCGCGGTCGTCGCGGCCGTCATCGCCGAGATCGAGAGCGCCCTCCCCGGCCTGTCCCGAAGCGCGCCCCCGCCCCGCTGACTCAGAAGCCGATCCTCCGCATCACGAAGCGCGGCAGCCAGCGGATGACCAGCATGACCAGCGCCCACATCCCGGGCGTGTAGACGACGGGCTTCCCTGCGTCGATCCCGCGAAGGATGTCCTTCGCGACGCCGTCGGGCTCGCCGGCGAACGGGGGCGGCTTCAGCCCCTCTGTCATGCCGGTCTTCACGAACCCAGGCTTGACGCACACCGTGCGGAGTCCCTCGGCGCGGTACTTGTGATCGAGGCTCTCGAGGTAGCGCGACAGGCCCGCCTTCGCGGCACCGTAGTAAACCACCGGCTTGCGCCCGCGCTCGCCCGCGACGGAGCTGAGCACGCACAGCGTCCCCGCGCCCGGCTGCGCCAGCAGGCGCCGGCGGGCCTCTTCGCAGAACAAGACCGTCGCCGTGAAGTCGACGTCCAGCACGCGACGCATGAGGGCCGCGTCCGCCTCGAGGCGCGCCTGCGGCGCGAACAGGCCCGCCGTCACGATGACGATGTCCAGGCGGCCCAGCGCCGCGGCCGCGGCGTCGAGGGCAGGCGCGAACGATTCGATCCGCTCGAGATCGCAGCTCGCGACGCCGGCCACGCTTTCGGCTTTGCCCGCGCGCGCGCGCAAGTCGGCGGCGCTCGCCTCCAGCTCGCGCTCGTCGCGCCCCAGCAGGAAGACGCGGTCACCGCGCGCGGCGAGGGCCCGCGCGACCGCGCGCCCGATGCCCTTCGTGGCGCCGAGGACGACCGCGTTCACGCGTCGACGCCCCGCGCGGGGAGGTCGACGGCAAATGAGGCGCCGCCCCGCGCCAGCAGGCACGGGACCGCGCCGATCGGTGGCTTGACCGCTGGGGCGCGCACGCCCCGCACACTACCAGACCCGCGCGGGAACGATGTGCCGCGATGCGGGCCCAAAGCCCGCCGGTCGAGGGGCGACGGGCTCACACCGGGCCTTCCCGCCCAGCCCGAACGGCCTCGCGACCTGCCGTCGCGCCCCTAGGCCGCGCGCGAGGCCGCCGTGCGGCGGCGCAGCTTCTCGACCAGGGTCGTGCGACCCATGCCGAGCAGCTTGGCGGCTTCTTTCTTGTTGCTGCGGGTCTGCGTCAGCGCCGCGTTGATGTACGCGTTCTCGATCTGGCGCAGCATGGTCGGCAGGTCGACGGGCAGCGACACGTTCTGTGCATACGGTGCCATGTCCACGGACTCGGTCACCGCGCTCGAAGCGCCCCCGTCGGCGTGAGCGTCGTTCGCCGTGCTCGGCAAAGAAGCCCAAGCTGCCTCAGCCCCATCTCTCGATGTCATGCCCTTGACATCGGAAGCTTCGGGTGAGGCCTTTAGGAAGCCGCACGAAACGACGAGGAAACGCATGCGCCGAAGCGTCGACTTTCGGAGCCGGGGGGGCCCGAAACGCATGGATAAATCCGCAGGCGGGCCGGCACGGCCGCAACAGACCAGCTCGGCTCCCGTGAGGGGCGTCGTATCGCGGGTGCGCCTCATGGGCAGCAGCCGCTGGCGGCCGCCGCTCGGCAAGCGTCACGCGGCGCGCGTCATCGCCGTCGGCGCCGCGCGGCCCGGCGTCGGGAAGAGCATCGTGGCGTCGAACCTGGCCGTCGCGATCGCCGGGCTCGGCCCGCACGTGGTGCTGGTGGATCTGGACCTCGGCGCCGCGCGCCAGCAGGCGCTCTTCGGCATCAAGCGGCCACTGCCCGGAGTGCAGGCTTTCCTGGATCGCAAGATCGAGACGCTGGAATCATCGCTGACGTCGACCGGCATCCGCAACCTCCACCTGGTGACGGGCGCGACGCCCGCGCCGGGCCGCGCGCTGCCGGCCGCCGACAAGCAGGCGCTGATCGCGGAGCTGTCGCAGCTGGACGGCGACGTCGTGATCGTCGATCTCGGCGCGGAGAACCGCGACGACTTCTTCGACTACTTCTCGCGGCGCGCGCTGCGCGTGCTGGTTTCGGGCCCCGAGCGTTCGGCGATCGAGACGTCCTTCGCCTTCCTCAAGAGCGGCGCGCACCGCGCGGAGTCGCTGTACGGCGCGAGCGCGAGAGAGGCGCTGGCCCGCTTTCGCGGCCGGCTCGTGGGCAACAACACGCGCACCGCCGAGGAGGCCGAGGCGTTCCACGCGTTCTCGCGCCTCGTCCGCGAGCACCTCGGGATCCCCCTGCCCGTCCTCGGCTGTCTGCGCGGCAGCGATCGCATCGCGCAGTCGGTCACCTCGCAGCGCCCGCTGCTGGCGCGTCGGGGTCTCGACGAGAACGTGCGGGCGTTCCACTCGATGGCCGAGGCGTTGATGATGGAGGGCGTCGTCTCCGACGATCCTTGCGAGCTGAGCACCGCCGAGCCGCCCGCCATCGCCGACGGACCGCTGCCGGTCGACCTCGGGACGTACGTTCGCCAGCACCCGCGCTACCCCGTCGACTGGGCCGCGCGGCTCGAGATCGAAGGGCGCGCGACCGACGTGCGCGTGCTCGACGTGTCGTTCACGGGCGCCGCCATCGAGATCTTCAGCGACGTCCGCGCGGGCGATCGAGGCACTCTCCGCTTCGTGCAGCTCCAGGGTCAGCCGGAGCTGGCGGTCGTCGCGCGCAACGTCGTTCCCAGCGTGCGCCGCGTCGGCATCTCGTTCGAAGAGCCCGGCGAGGTGTCGTCGCGCCTCGTGGCGGCCGCCAGCGCGCTCGCCGCCGCCGCCGTGCGCCGGCGCGACAGGGGCGACGAAAATCCCCCCGGATCCGCGCCGCCGCCGTCGACATCGGCTTGACTCGCGAGAAGGCCGCGGGCGACGCTGACGACGAATGCTCCGTCGCGGCCTCGTCTGCTCGCTCGTCATCGGTCTCGCGGCGCTGGCCGCGGCGGGCTGCAAGTCATCGACGGAGCCCTCGGCGGACGGTGGGCTGGACGCGGCGCTCAGCGACGCGAGCGCGTTGGACCTCGCGACCGCGCTGGGGCTCGACTTCGTCGCGACCGGCTGCGCCTCCGGGAACACGGCGCGCCTCGACGCCGGCGTCGCGCGTTGCACGGGCACGGCGCCGCTGACGCTGACGTTCTCTCCCGTGGGCTCGGCCACGCTGACGCGCTACCGCTGGACGTTCGGCGACGGCACGTCACCCTCGTCCGAGCGCGCGCCGACGCACACGTACGTCCTCCCCGGCACGTACGACGTCGCGGTCGCGGCCGAAGGCCCGAGCGGCAGCGTCTCCCGTCAGCGACCGGGTTTCGTCGAGGTGTCGCCCAACTCCGCGGGGCAGCCGTGCAACATCGACGGACAGTGCGCGGCCGGGCTCTCGTGCCTCTGCGGCGAGGGCGCGCCGTGCGGCGACGGCTTCACCCACGGGATCTGCACGCGCGCGTGCCCCGCGTCCGGGTGTGAGCCGGGCGCGGCCTGCGCGCGGGTCCCGCTGCCGGCCCCTCCCGCCGGCGCCGACGCCGGCGCGGCGGACGTCCCCGTGTCGGCCTATGCCGCGGACGCGGACGGCGATGCCGCCGCCGACGTCCCATCCTCGTTAGACGCCGCCAGCGACGGCGGTGCCGGCGACGCACCCGCGCGCGATGCCGCCGGTGACGCGGGCGCCAGCGATGCCGCAGACGCGGCGGCGCGCGACACCGCAGCGGCCGACGACGCCGCGGCGGCGCCCACGCCCGGCTTCCTGTGCATCGGCACCTGCGTCCAAGACGCAGACTGCGCCGACGGGCTCGTCTGCAGCCCATTGCCCGGGCAGGCGCCGGGCTCGTGGGTGAGTGTCTGTGTCCCTGCGTCCCTCCGCCGCGTCGGCGAGCCCTGCCGAAACTCCCGCGGCCAGCTGGACGACGGCTTGTGCGCGAGCGGCCAGTGCGCCGACCTCGGCGCGCTGGGCCTGTGCAGCGCCAGCTGTGCGGGAGGCCTCGCCTGCCCGCCGGGCGCGGCGTGCGCCACGTTCGGCGACGGTCGCGCGCTCTGCGTCGCGGCGTGCTCGGCGCCCCCTTCCCCCCTCTCTTGCACGCGCGATCCGCTGCTGGCCTGCGAGACCGGCACGGGCGGCGGCGCGCTGGGCTTCGCGCTCTCTCCGTCCATGACGGGCGCCAAGTTCTGCGCGCCGCGAGCATGCAGCTCGCAGGCCGACTGCGCGCCCTCCGGCACGTGCAAGCCGCTTGGCGTCGGCGCGCATTGCGTGGCCAACTAGGCGATCATGTCGATCGTCCCCGTCCCCTCGCCTTCGGGTCGCCTCGCGATCCCGGTCGATCACGGCCAGCTCGAGGCAATCCTCAAGGAGCCCGCCGCCCCCGTCGCCGCGGCCGTCCTCTGCCACCCGCACCCCCTCGGCGGAGGCACGATGAACAACAACGTCGTCTATCGAGCGGCGAGGGCGCTGGTCGACGCGGGCGTCGCCGTGCTGCGGTTCAACTTCCGAGGCGTGGGCGCCTCGACCGGCCGCCACGACGGCGGCGCCGGCGAAGAAGACGACGCCCTCGCGGCGCTCGAGGTCCTCGCCCAGCGCCACCCGAACCTGCCCCTGTGGATGGCGGGCTTCTCCTTCGGGGCCCGCGTGGGCCTGACGGTGGGCGCGCGCGACGGCCGCGTCGCCAAGCTGCTCGGCATCGGGCTCGCGCTGAACATGTTCGACTACTCGTTCCTCGACGCGTGCGGCAAGCCCAAGGCGATCGTCCAGGCGGCGGGCGACGAGTACGGCGGCCGCGCCCCGATCGAGGCCGCCGTCGCCCGCATGGCCGCGCCGAAGCGCCTGTGGGTCGTCGACGACGCGACCCACCTCTTCCCGCAGCACCTCGCCCAGCTCGAGGCCGCCGCGTCCTCGGCGGCGGCGTGGCTGATCGGAGCCTAGTAACCCAGATGTGATTGGCGGGGCTTGCCCGATTTGTCGGGGACGAAGGCCGGCGGCCGCCGATCGCCGCCCACGCGCAGCTCGACGCCCCGCAAGCCCTCGCCGCCCACGGTGACGCGCTGGTGCGTCTCCTTGGACGCCCCCTCGTGCCAGACCGAGATCTCGTACTCACCCGCGGGTACGCCCTTGATCGTGAACGCCCCCGAGCCGTCGGCCTGCGCGTAGTACGGCGAGTCGACGACGTAGACGTAGCCCAGCATCGACGAGTGGATGTTGCAGAGCAGCTGAACGGGCCCCGGCTTCTTGAACACCTCGTCGTACGTGCCGCCCTGCTTGTAGAGGCCCGTGTCGAAGTCGTTGGGCTTCGAGAGCGAGAACACGTTGTGGTAGATGGCGTCGTCGTTGCGGAACGACACGCGCGTGCCCACCGGCACCGCCAGCACGTGAGGGATGAACGCCTTGCCGCGCTGATCGATGAACTTGCCGCGCGCGGGAGCGGGCCGCGGGGTCTCGCCGTCGGTGCGCTTGAGCCACACGACTGCACCGCCGGGCCCGCCGGCGCCACCACCCGAGATCGTCCCGCTGACCGTCACCGTCGGCGCGCGCTCGCGCTCACGCACGGGCGCCGGGTTCGCGCCCGGCGCGGGCGCCGCCGCGGAGGGCTTCGCGCCCGAGCGCTCGCGCGCCGCCGCCGCGAGCGGGCGGATGACCCGCTCGACCTCGGGATCCAGCGCCGGCACGCGGAGCAGCGCGTCCCACTTTTTCGCCGCCGTCGCGAAGTCACCCGCGTCCCAGGCCATCTTGCCGCCTGCGAGCAGATTGAAGATGAGGTACTGCTTCTCCGCGACCGCCTTCACCGCCAGGTCCTGGCTGGTCTTCACCGCCAGCGGCAGCGGCATCTCCTCGCCCAGCCACTCGCGGCCGCCTGCCGCCCGGGCCACACCGGGCGCGGCCAGCGCTGCGGCCAGCGCGAACGGGAGCACGCTGCGGCGCGCGGCGCGGAAGCGAGACGTCTGATCGCGCATGAGTCGTACCATCCTCGTCGTCTTCGTCGTCTTCGTCGTCCTGGTCGTCCTGTTCGTGGTCACCAGCTGTATACGACCGAGGCCGTCGTCACGTTATTGGCCACCTTGGGCGCGCCCTCGAGCTCGCCGTTCCAGAGCTGCTCGCCCTTGACGATCACCGAGTCCCACAGATCGACGCGCACGCCGGCCGTGAACCGGTTCACGGTGATGGGCGTGAAACCGTCGAACCACGCGTGCCGCTGCTCGTAGCGCGCGTACGGCGTGATCTTGTGCAGCGGTCCCGCGTCGACCGCCAGCGCGTAGGCGAGCTGGCCGTAAAAGCCGCGGGCGTGGAACGCCGAGGCCAGAATGAAGCTGCCGTTGCCGTTCGTCTTCGGGCCGCCCTCGTCCTGGTCGACCTTGATCAGCTCGCCGTTCGCGTAGAACCCGAAGAGCGCGACGCGCAGGTCGCCGCCCACCGCCTGCTGCGTCGCCGTGCGATCGCTCTGATCGTTGCGCGGCCCGTACATGCCCGAGGCGCCCAGCTTCACTTGAACGCGCGGCAGGTTCAGCTCGTAGCCGAGGCGCGCCGCGCCCACGGGCACGCCCGTGAGGCTGATGTCCGGCGTCTGCAGCACGTCGACGAACGTGCCGCTGTTGGTCACCGAAACGTTCAGGCTCAACGCCGACCACAGCGGCGCGAGCTGCAGGCGATAGAAAGCCTTCGCGCCGATCGACTGCCCCGTCGTGTAGCGGGCGATCAGCGACGGCGTGATGCCCGTGCGGATGTTCGACTCGTTCTCGAGGTATTCGATGCCGAAGACCGAATCGAACTTGCCGACCGCCAGGGCGAATTCGAGCGAATCGAACGGCACGACGCGGCCGAAGGCCTGCTGGACGAGCAGGCGCGTGGCGTCCCCGACGGGCGAAAAGCGAGGCAAGGCATAGAACCGCGAGAAGAACATCAGCGGCGTCGAAGGCGGCGTGTACTTCAGCTCGACGGCCACCTGGTTCACGAAGAACGACGGATTCCCGCCGATCCCCATCGAGTGGGGCAGGAAGCCGTTCGTGAACTGGCCGTGCGGATCGATCGACGCGACGTCGCCGCGCGAGTTCACGGCGGGCGCGAACGGGTCGACGCCATAGTCGGCGGGAAGACGCGTGTCGCCAGGCGGGAAGCTGGTGCCGTCGCCCTGCGCGTTCGCCCACCCCACGTCGATGTAGCCGTCGACCGCGACGGCCGGCGCGGCGCCAGGGCCGCTCGCGGGCGGCGTGTAGCCCTCGGTGTCGTTCTCGGACTCGACCTCGACCGGTGGCGGTGGGGCGGGGACGACCGCCTGCGCGCGCGCCGCGACCGACGCGCCCAGCGCCGCGCAGCCGAGCAAGCCCGAGACGAGGCCGCGATTCACGGCTTCACCGCGACGTCGTAGTACGAGACGAAGGGACAGGTCACCGTGATGTCCGTGCGCTCGATGTCCGACGGAGGCACGGCCATCTCCAGCGCGGGCTGCGAGTCGAGCCACTCGCACCCGCTGTTCGAGTTCTTGAAGAGATAATCAAAGTCGTCGAAGCACCCGACGGTGGACCCGTCCGCGGACTCCACGGGATTGAGAGCCACACGACCGACGTACGTCTCGACGTCTTGCGCGTTCCCCGGATCCACGACGGTGTCGCCGTACTTCGCGCCCACCATGTCGGCCGCGAACGGCGCGCCCGCCGGAGGAAAGCCGGGCGGCGCGAAGATGCGCGCCGTCGACGGCACGATCACGGTGTAGAGGCGCCAATACGCGCCGTAGTGCGGGACCCTGTCGACGCTGACGTTCGGGGCGCGCCCCGCGTAGAGCGGCCCCGTGCCGGCGACGGTGGGGACGTTCAACGGCCGAACGTTCCCCTGGGCGTCGCGGTACAGCAGCACGAACAGAGGCGTCTCCTCGACGACCAGGTCGTCGTTCCAGGCGAAGTTGCTCTCCCCGAAGTCGAGGAACGAGACGTCCTTGCCGTCGAGATACCCGGCGCTCACGCCGGCGGGGCCGCCCACCCGCTGCGCTGACCCGGCCATGGTCGTCGGGACGACGATGTCGCTGTCCTGCCCGGGCTTGCCGGGAACGATCGACATCGTATGGCCGGGGCCTTCGATGAGCGGCCGGCCCGAGTCGATCACGTCGCGCGCCGACTTGTACTTCTCGGCGGTGGCCGCGTCGGGCACCTCGAAATAGAAGATGCGCCAGAACGGGCTGTAGAACGAGCTGCCGGGCCCCACCGAGAAGATCGGGCGCCACTCGCCGTCCGCCGCGTCGTTGACGGGGTGAGGAGCTCCGTTGGCGTCGCGCGTGATCGCGACGTACGCGGGCTGCACCCAGACTTCGTCGAAGCCCTTCCAGATCTCCGCGGTCTCGTAAGCGGACCGCATTCCCTCGGCCCAGGTCGTGCGGAGCGTGAGGCTGTACTTTCCGCCCTCGGACTTCACGTAGTCGCCGATGCGCAGCCCGCCCGGCACGCCCGCGTCCGGAAAGAACTTGGCGTCCTCATTCCCCGGCGCCGCGAGCGCCTCGAGCTCCGCCATCGTGAGCAGCTCGGGCCGCGAGGGGTTCGGCGGCAGGCCGCAACCGATCGCGGAGGACGCGATCACCGCGGCGAGCAAACAAGCTCGACGTCGCGGCAGAAGGCTCGTGTCAGGGCTGGTCTGGCGAGGTGAAGTCACAGGCCGAGGACCGCACGATAAACGGTCCTCGGCGCAGAAGAAAGAATGCTGACCGCCGCGGGGGGCGCCGCGGCGAGAAATCAACCCTTGCCGAGCGTCTTCGCGCCGGGCTTCCACTCGACGGGGCAGCGCTCGCCCGTCTGCAGGGCCTGCACGAGGCGCAGCGTCTCGGAGACCGAGCGGCCGAGCAGGTCGGCGTTGTACGACGCGTGCTGCACGATCCCGTTCGGGTCGATGATGATGGTCGCGCGCAGCGCCATGCCGTTGTCCATGAGCGCCTCGTAGTCGCGCGAGATCGTCTTATTGAAGTCGGCGAGCAGCGGGTGGTTCAGCGCGCCGAGGCCGTTCTTGATCCAAGCCTTGTGCGAGTGCTTCGAGTCCGTCGAGCAGCCGAGGATCACGGCGTTCTGCGCCTTGAACTCCTCGTGGCGCTTCGAGAACTCCTGGATCTCCGTCGGACAGATGAACGTGAAGTCCGCCGGGTAGAAGAACAACACGACGTACTTGCCCTTGTAGTCGGAGAGCGAAATCGTCTTGAAGTCGCCGTCGCCGACGACGGCATCGATGGTGAAGTCAGGCGCCTTCTTGGTAACCAGGCTCATCGCGAATCCTCCCTAAAGGATTGGGTCAGGGTTTCGTTGCGGTGCTTCGATGCCGGCACACTAGCATAGGTTCCGCGGCGTCCCCCGCCGGCGGCCCAGCGCCTGATATAGAGTGCGCGCATGCCGAAGGCGCGCACGTTGATCCTCTCCGCCTGGGAGCCCGAGGTGGCTCCGCTGCGGCGGCTCTTGCGCGGCGCCCCCGTCGCGGGCATCGCGCTCGAGCCCGTGGGCGTGGGCCCGGTCGACG
>DASZUD010000204.1:0-10192 GCA_035548155.1 Polyangia bacterium | reverse complement strand
CGCGGCCGAGGCGCCTGCCGTCGCGGCCAAGGCGTCCGAGCCCGCGCCGGTCGCTCCTGAGGCGCCTGCGGGGCCCGGCACGCTCGAGGGAGACGCCGCTCCCGTGGAGCTCGCGGCGGTGCCGCTGCTCGGCTTCGTGCTCGCGCGGTTGGGCGCCGGCGTCTCGCCGCCCGCTCCGTGTGGCGAGGCGCTCCGCATGGGCGTCGAGGACGAGGCGTTCGTGCGCTCGGGCGCGGCGCTGGCCGCCGTGGGGGTTCGCGTCGAGCCGGCCTTCCGGCGCACTCAGGGGCGCAGCAACGGCGAGCCGCTCGCGCCCGAGGGAGAGCCGTTCTTCCGCCTCGTCGGACAGGGAGACGTCTGGGTCGCCGGCGCGCCCGGCGCGTGGCAGGCGCTCGCCCTCGAGGACGACATTCTCTACGTTCGCGAGGATCGCGTGCTGGCCTTCGACGGCGGCGTCTCGTGGGAGGCGGGTGCGGTCCCCGGCGACGGGCTGCGCATGCTGCAGTTCCGCGGCCGGGGCTGCGTCGTGTTGCGGCTCGACGCTCCGCCCGTTGCCGTCAAGGTCACCGAAGATCGGCCGGCGTACGTCGCGCGCGACCGCCTGCTCGGCTGGGTGGGCCGTCTCGTGCCGCACAAGCTCCGCGCCGGCGGGCCCGCCCCCTTCGATCTCAGCTGTCAGGGCGAGGGTGTCGTCTTGTTCGATCTAGACGGGGACCCCGAGCGGATTCCCGTGCCCCCCGGTGCTCGCTCTGGCCGGCGGCCCCGGCCTCCGCTCGGGTGATCCCGAGCGCAAAGCCACGAGCGTTCGCGAAGAAACCTTCAAACCAATCACTCACATGGGCAATCTCCGGCGCGAGTTCACCAACCTCCCGAACCTCGTCACGATGGGGCGCGTCGTCCTCGTGCCGTTCGTGCTGCTCTTCATCGACAACTTCAGCCCGGTGCGCTCGTTCATCGCCAGCATGCTCTACCTGGGGGCCGCCGTGGGCGACGCGCTCGATGGGTACCTCGCGCGCAGCCGCGGCGAGGTCAGCATGCTGGGCAAGTTCCTCGACCCGCTGGCCGACAAGCTCATCGTCACGGCGGTGCTGGTGTTCATGGTGGCGCTCGGGCGCACGCCGGCGTGGGTCGTCGTCGTGCTGATCGCGCGCGATCTCGCGATCAACGGCCTGCGCAGCGTGGCGTCGGCCCAGGGCCTCGTCATCGCGGCCAGCGACGGCGGCAAGATCAAGACGGCGTTTCAGCTGGTCGCCATCATGATGCTGCTGATTCATTTCCGTTACCCGGTGCTGGGCACGACCATTCAGCTCGACTACCACCGCGTTGGCCTCATCGTGCTCTACCTCTCGACGGCGGTGTCCGTGCTGTCGGGGGCGCAGTACCTGCGGAACTTCTTCCACGCGGTCGTGCGCCAACCTCGCGCGTCGACGTGATCGCCTGCGAGGGACCGGCGCTCGAGCCGGCCGAGGCCGCTCGCCGCGTCGCCGGGGCCCCGGGCGCTTGCTGGCTCGCCGGGCCGGATCGCGACGAGGACACGATCGCGCGCGACGTCGTCGCGGCGGCTCCGGTTCGCGTCGTTCGTGGTGAGTCGGTGCGCGAGCTCGAGCGCGCCTGGGCGGAGGCGCGCGCTTTGTGGCCGGGCGCGCCGCGGGGGCTCCCCGTCGCCGCCGGCTGGCTTTCCTACGATCTGGGACGACCGTTCGTAGGCCTGCCTCTGCGGGCGGCCGACGCCACGGTCGCGCCCTTCGCGCCGCTCGAGTTCCATTTCTACGACGCGGTCTGGGTGCGCCCCGTCGGAGGAACCGCGACGATCTTCGCGATCGACGACGCCGCTGCGCGCCGCCTGAGCGGGCGCCTCGCCGCGCCGGTGCCGCCGGCCGCGGCGGCGGCCGGGCCGCTCGCGTCCGACCACGACCCGGCCGGGTACCTCGACGGCGCGCGCCGCGTGCTCGAGTACCTCGTGGCGGGCGACGTGTACCAGGTCAACCTCGCCCGGCGGCTGTCGGCCCCGTTCGGTGGGTCCGCCGTCGAGCTGGCGGCCGCCTTGCGCGCGCGCGCGCCGGCCCCGCTGGCCGCGTTCCTCGTCTCGGCAGACGGCGCGGCGGCGCTCGTCGGCAACTCGCCCGAGCGCTTCCTCGCCCTCGACGGGCAGGGCGCCGTCGAGACTCGGCCCATCAAGGGCACGCGCGCGCGCGGCGCCACGCCGGCGGCCGACGAGGCGGCGCGGTCCGCGCTGGCGGCGTCGGGGAAGGACCGCGCCGAGCACGTGATGATCGTCGATCTCGAGCGCAACGATCTCGGACGCGTGTGCGAGACGGGCAGCGTCGTGGTCGACGGCGTGGCGCGGGTGATGTCGCTACCGACGGTGCATCACCTCGTGACCACCGTGCGCGGGCGGCTGCGCGCGGGCGTGGGGCTCGCGGAGCTCCTGGCCGCGACGTTCCCGGGCGGCTCGATCACGGGCGCGCCCAAGCGCCGCGCCATGCAGATCATCGACGAGCTCGAGCCCGCCGTTCGCGGGCCGTACACGGGCGCGACGGGGTGGCTGGGCGCAGCCGGGGATCTCGATCTCGCGGTCGCGATCCGCACGGCGCTCGTGGCCGGCGGGCGCATCTCGCTGTCCGTCGGCGGCGGCATCGTCGCCGACTCCACGCCCGACGGCGAGTGGGCCGAGACCGAGGTCAAGGCCGCGGCCTTCGCGCGCCTGTGCGGTTGACGCGTCACTGGATCGTGGCGCCGGCGCTCAGGCCGACGCTGAGCGATCCCTTGCAGACGCCGCAGACGTCGTCGCCGAACTCGAGCGCGTCGAGGCTGCCGGGCTCGTAGCCCTCGAAGTCGTAGTGGGCCGTGATCGAGGCCGCGCGCGGGCAGCTCTGCGCGGGCGTGGTCGCGGGCAGCGCCGCCTCGAACCGCCAGCGCTGAAAGCGAGCGGGCAGCCGCACGCCGTCGATGAGCGGGTCCCCCGTCAAAGAGAAGGTCACGAAGCCCGAGCCGAGATCGGACGCGCCCTGTTCGATGACCAGCCGCACGGCGCGCGCGAAGGCGTCGGCGGTCGCGTTCGCCGCGCAGGCGGTCCGCTGGCCGGCGGCGCCGACGGTGTACGTGCCTCGCAGGTCGCGCGGCGAGTTGTCGGCGCCGCACACCATGAGCGGATCCGGCGGCGTGGGGTGCCCCCACAGCGGCGCCCCTTCGACCGTGAGGCACGTGCTCGTGCCCCACGCCGTGTGGTAGTGGCCCGCGGCGACGGCCTGGCACGAGGCGTTCGTCGAGAAGTACCGATAGTCGTTCTCGGTGCAGCCCGCGGCGCAATCGCCGAGCCCGCGCTGGAACACGATGTCGTAGCCCGCGACGCCGGCGTCGTAGGCGTAGATGAAGCTGCCCCCGGTGGCGGCGGTCGTGGGGTCGTAGATCGCCGTGATGTCGGCCAGGGACGGCTCGGCCGTCCGGATCGCCGCGAGGACGGCGCCGAGCGGCGTGGTCGCGCACGGACCCGCGCCCGAGCCCAGGGCGGCTTCGTTGGTCAAATAGACGCCGGGCGGGGACGAGGCCTTCGCGCCGAACGACGGCAACGACGGACCGGCGCCGGCGCCCGCTGCGCTGCTGGCGCTGGTGCCCGCGGCGGCGCCGCCGCCCGCGCCCGTGGCGGAATCGGAATGCCCGGCGGAGCCACCGCCCGGGGACGCCGCTTCACTGGTGGTCGAGGCTCCACACCCCGAGAGGGCCAGCGAAATGAGGACCGCCGTCAGGGCGCGAGCAATCGACGAGACGCCGGTACGACGCAACCCGAAATACATCTAAGCAAAGACCTTCGAAGCAAGGGGTTGAAGCTAAAGGAAGCGGTCGATTGTATCACGCGGCGCGCGCGCGAGCTTGGGCCCCGGCGACTCCTGCGCGCCGCCGAAGCGCCACGACGGCGCACAGCACCAGCAGCACCAGGCTCACGGCCTGTCCCACCGACAGCAGCACCGGCTCGTGCAGCGGCACGCCCAGCCACGCGGCCAGGCGCGGCGTGTCGAGCGGAATGAGGTAGCGCCGCGCGACGTCGCCGCGAAAGAGCTCGACGACGAAGCGCTCCACGGCATAGAGCGTCGCGTAGACCAGTACCAGCGCGCCCGGGCGCTCGCGCAGCCGCGGCCGCAGCGCCAAGAGCAGCGCGAAGAGCGCCAGCTCGCCCCCCGCCTCGTAGAGCTGCGTCGGGTGCAGCGGCGGCGTCACGGTCGCGTTCGGCCCGACGAGGCCCAGGGAGCCCAGCTCGTCGAAGGCCACGCTGCCGCGCGGGAAGGTCACGCCCCAGGGGCCGCTCTGCTTGCCGAAGCAGCAGCCCGCCGCGAAGCACCCGAGGCGCCCGAGCGCGTGTCCCGCGGCGATGCCCGGCGCGAACACGTCCCCGAGCACCCACGGCGACCAGCGCTCGCGGCGCGCGAACACCGCGGCCACGATCGCCGCGCCCACGACGCCGCCGTAGAAGACGAGGCCACCTTCCCAGACCTGCACGATGCGCGTGCAGTCGACGATGACGTCCAGCGGCCCACGCGAAAGGCCCACGCCGCGCGCGCACGAGCGCGCGAACGCGCCGGCGTTGATGACGCCGTAGGCGACCCGCGAGCCCACGAGCCCGGCCACCACGGCCCAGAACGCGAAGTCGAGCACGCGCCCCGCGTCGAGCCCGCGCCGTCGCGCCTCGCGCACGCCGAGCGCAATGCCCACGGCGAGCCCGACGGCGATGAGGATGCCGTAGGTGTGGACACCCACCTCGCGCGCCCCGACGTGCAGCGTGACGAGAATGGGATCCATGGCGAAACCGGTTGCGACGCCTCAGGCCGACGAGCGGGAAGAGCCGGACGGCGCCGACGTCTCGGAGGGCGTCGAGGGGGGCCGGCTCGACACCATGTCGAGCATCATGAGCCCGACGCCCACGCAGAGCGCGGCGTCGGCGACGTTGAACGTCGGCCACTCGTGCGCCTTGACGTGCCACACGATGAAGTCGGTCACCTTCCCGTGCCTCACGCGATCGATGACGTTACCGAGCGCGCCGCCGCCCACGAGCCCGAGCGCGACGTGCAGCCGCGACGCGTCCGCCTCAGTGCGGCGCAGGTACATGATCACCAGCACGATGGCCACGACGGCCAGCGCCGTGAGCACGAACTTGCCGCCCGGCATCTGCTGAAACATCCCGAACGCCACGCCCGGGTTCTCCGAGTAGCGCAGGTTGAAGAACCCGTCGATGACGACCTTCGGGTTCCAGGGCCCGAGCGGCCGCAGGTGGGTGACGGCCAGCGCCTTCGTCCATTGATCGAGGACGAGGCTCAGCACGAAGAAGACACCGAAGAGGACGTACTTGCGGCTAGGCGAAGTGGAAGGCGACGCGTTCACGAGAGCAGCTCCGGGGGCAATGAGGACACGACGGCCGCGCAGCGCGCGCACAGATTGGGCTCGCTGGGCGGGCCGGCCGCCTCGCCCGTACGCCGCCAGCAGCGGGGGCACTCGGGGCCGGGCGCCTCGTCGATCGCGATCTCGGTCGGGCCCGCGGCGTCGGCCGGATCGAGCTCGATGCGCGAGACGCCGCAGAGCTCGGTGAGCAGCGCTGCGTTCCACTGCCAGTGCGGGCGCTCCTCGCGCGCGGGCTTGACGCGCACGCGCGCCTCGAGCGGCTTGTGCCCTTCGGCGCGGAACTTCTCGAGCGGCCGCAGAATGGCCTCCCGCCGAGGGCGCACCTCTTCGATCCAGCGCTTGTTCGGGTTGCCGAGCTTCTCGCCCTGATCGACCAGGCGAACGGCTCCGTGCACGGCGAACGGCTCGCCCGTCGCGCGGCCCAGCTCGTCGGCCACGTCCTGCGCCGTGAAGCACAAGACCGGAGCCATCCACATGGCCAGCGTGCGCGTCATCTCGTACACGGCCGTCTGAACGCTGCGCCGCTCGCGGCTGTCTACTGCCCCGCAGTAGAGCGGATCCTTGATGGCGTCGGCGTACTCGGCCGACATCGTGACGACGTAGTCGTTCATGAGGCGCACGACCTCGTGGAACGCGAAGCGCTTGTACGCGTCCCAGATCTGCTGATCGCGCTCGCGCAGCACGCCGAGCGCCAGCAGGTCGAGCTCGCGCAGCTCGGGATCGGTGAGGCCGTCGCGCGCGGGCACGAAGTCATAGAGGTTCGACAGCAGGAACCGGCAGGTGTTGCGGATCTTGCGATACGACTCGCCCAGCTGGTTGATGATCGTCTGCGAGAAGACGATGTCGCCCTGGTAGTCGGACGCCGCGGTCCACAGGCGCAAGAGCTCCGCGCCGTTCTTCTCCATCCAAACGATCGGATCGACGTAGTCGATCTTGGCGCCGGACGCGCGCGCCTTTGCAATCTCGGACTTCGAGTAGACCTTGCCGCGCTCGTCCAGCACCCACCCGTGCGTGAGCACGGCCTTGTAGGGTGCCTGGCCGCGCGTGGCCGCGCCCGTCAGCAGCGACGAGTGGAACCAGCCGCGGTGCTGGTCCGAGCCCTCGAGGTAGAGATCGACCTTCTCGCCCTTCGGGACGAGCTTCCCCTCGGCGACCGCCGCCCAGGACACGCCCGACTCGAACCACACGTCGACGATGTCGTGCTGCTGCTCCCACTCGCACTTGCCGCAGCGGCTGCACGCGGGCGCCGGCTGCGGCAGCAGCTCGGCCGCCGCGCGCGAGAACCAGGCGTTCGATCCCTCTCGCGCGAAGACGTCGGCCACGTGCTCCATAACGCCAGCGTCGAGGAGATCATTCCCGCAGCCCTTGCACCGAAACGCGGGGATCGGCACGCCCCACACGCGCTGGCGCGAGAGGCACCAGTCGGGCCGCGCCTCGATCATGCCGCGGATGCGGTTCTCACCCCACGACGGGATCCACCGCGTCTTGCCGATCTCCTCGAGCGCCTCGTGGCGAAGGGACTTCGGATCGTCCGCCTCGCCGAGGCGGGCGAACCACTGCTCGGTCGCGCGGAAGATGATCGGGTTCTTGCAGCGCCAGCAGCACGGATACGAGTGCTTCACCGTTTCGCCCGGCTTGTTCAGCAAGAGGCCGCGCTCGGCGAGCTCTTTCACTATGAGCGGGTTCGCCTCGAACACGTTCATCCCCACGAACTTCGCCGCCTGCGGCGAGATCGAGCCCTCCAGCTTGCCGGCCGCGTCGACGGGCGCGTAGATCGGCAGCTTGTGCTCGCGGCCCACGCCGTAGTCCTCGGCGCCGTGACCGGGCGCCGTGTGGACCAGGCCCGTGCCGGCCTCGAGCGTCGCGTGACGCGCGAAGAACAGGCGATACAGCGCGCTCGCGAAGTCGACGCCGGGATGCGCGGCGTCCTTCAGCCCCTCGACGGGGAAGGGCGCCAAGTAGCGCGCCTTCTCGAGCGCGTGCAACCCCTCGCGCGACAGGCGGATCCACGTCTTCGAATCGGCGGTAATGCCCGTCTCGGAGAGGAAGGTCTCGGCGCGGCCCGCGGCAACGATCAGATACTCGTCACCTCTGGGGATCGCGACGTACTCGAGCTCCGGGTTCGCGACGACGGCCAGGTTGGCCGGCAGCGTCCAGGGCGTCGTGGTCCAAATCACGAAGGCGGCCTTTTTGCCCGCGAGCCGTTCGTCCGCCTTGCGGAGCGCGTCTGCGTCGACGATCGGGAAGCGCACATAGATCGAAGGAGAGGAGTGGTCCTCGTACTCGACCTCGGCCTCGGCGAGCGCCGTGCGGTGCACGAGGCACCAGTGGACCGGCTTCTTGTCGCGGTAGACCAGCCCGCGGCGCGCGAAGTCGGCGAGCTGCCGCACGATCGTGGCCTCGTAGTCCTTCGCCAGCGTCAGGTAGGGGTTGTCCCAGTCGCCCATGCAGCCGAGGCGCTTGAACTCGCTCCGCATGACGTCGACGAACTTCAGCGCGTGCGCCTCGCAGCGCTTCCGGAACGCGGCGGCGTCCAGGGCCTTCGCGTCCTTGCCCAGCTCCTTCTCGACCTGCTGCTCGATGGGCAGCCCGTGGCAGTCCCACCCCGGCCGAAAGACGGCGCGCTTGCCCATCGCCATCTGCGAGCGCACGACGATGTCCTTCAGCACCTTGTTCAGCACGGTGCCGTAGTGAATGCCGCCCGTGGGGTAGGGCGGTCCGTCGTGCAGCACGAAGGCGGGCGCGCCCTCGGCGGCGCGCGCCTCGAGGATGCGCTCGTACTGTTTCTCCGTCGCCCAGCGCTGAAGCCAAGCGGGCTCGCGCTTCGCGAGGTCCGCCCGCATGGCGAATTCGGTTTTCGGGAGGTTGAGTGTCTTCTTCCAGTCCACGGGAGGCGCGGATACTACCAGAGGCAAGTCCGCGCGGCAGGCCGCCGTGTGGCCCGTTCACGGTCCGCGTCGCGCGCCGACCGCCCAGGCCTCGCCCGATGGTACAAATGGCCTCGATGAGCACGCCCGAAGAGCGCGTCCCTTGGGATCAGTACTTCATGAACATCGCGCAGGTCGTCGCCTCGCGCTCCACGTGCCCGCGCAAGTTCGTGGGCGCCGTGATCGTCCGCGATCGCACGATCCTGTCGACCGGCTACAACGGCTCGATCCGCGGCATGCCCCACTGCACGGACGCCGGGCACATGATGGAGAACGACCACTGCGTCGCCACGATCCACGCCGAGGCGAACGCGATCATCCAGGCGGCCAAGAACGGCGTGCTGATCGACGGCGCGATGATCTACGTCACCGCGAGCCCGTGCTGGAACTGCTTCAAGCAGATCGCGAACGCCGGCATCCGGCGCATCGTGTACGGCGAGTTTTATCGAGACGAGCGCATCTTCGATGTCGCGGCGCGGCTCTCGATCGACCTGGCGCACCTGCCGAGCCACGTGCCGGCGCCGCGGCGCGACTGACGCGCTCGGTGCGGGCGAGAGGGTGTGCGTCGCAAGAACGCGCGCGTTTCTCGCTGGTGCTGGAGCAGGATCTCCGAAAACGCGGCGTCGGGGCGCGGCGGCGGTGTGTCATTTTCGTGACCTTTTAAGGTTGACCCGCCCCACGGGAAGGACGAGGCTACCTTCCCATGCTCCGGATGGTCGTTTTCGGAGTGGCCTTCGCGGCGTTGTTCTCCGCGAGGCCGCGCATAGCCAGCGCCAGCGTCGACTCGTCGGAGGAGACGGGTACGTCCGCCTCCGACACGGAGGAAGGAGTAGACGCGGCACCCACCGCGCCCGCGCCGTCGCGCCGGAAACACGCACGCCACCGCAGCCGGCACGGCAAGGTGTCGGGGCGCGTCGTCCCCGAGGACAAGCTCCGGCAGGATCCGCTGCCGCGCCCCTCGGGCAACCTGCACCTCATCTTCCCGGGCGTTCATGACGAGGTCGAGGTCAACATCTACAACCCCGACGGCTCGTACAACATCGAGGCGCTCGCGCAGGCCAGCCACGTGCTGCGCTGCCGCCGCACGGACACCGAGAAGCCGATCGACCCGCAGCTCCTGATGCTGCTGTCGCACGTCTACGACCACTTCGGCGGCAAGCCCCTCGAGATCGTTTCGGGCTACCGCAACCAGCGCAAGCAGACGAGCAACCACTTCAAGGGCACGGCCAGCGACATTCGCATCAAAGGCGTCGCCCCGAAGAAGATCAAAGAGTTCGCGGAGACGCTCGACGGCGGCGGCATGGGAATCGGCATCTATCCGAAGGGCGGCTTCGTGCACATCGACGTGCGGCCGCCGCCCAGCTATCGCTGGATCGACTACTCGCCGCCGGGCTCGAACGCGGCCGAGAAGCGCCCGCCGCGCGGCTGGAAGCGCAAGAAGCTTCAGAGCTAGCGACTGCGTCGCGTGAAGCGCGCGGGTCGGCGCTGTTCGTAGGAATAACCCGCGGGGGCGCCGCGACCGGTCAAGTTCGGTCGGAAACCTGACGAGTGGGGAGACCAGGCCCTAAGTGGGTGTCTCCCCAATGCCGAAGAGTCTCTACACTTTGGGTTTTTTCCGAGGCGTCGCGGTCGCCGCGCTCACCCTGCTGGCCGTGGGTTGCGGCGACAACCTATTGCCGATGCGGCCCGACAGCGGCCATGACGCCTCGGCGGGAGCCGACGGATCTGCCGGCGCCGACGGCGCGGCGGGCGTCGACGGCGGCGGCGACGCCGACGCGATGGCGGGTGCCGACGGCGCGGCCGGCATGGACGGCGGCCCTGACGCCGACGCCATGGGCGGCGCTGGTGGCCACGACGCGGGCATGGACGCCGAC
>DASZUD010000203.1:0-20811 GCA_035548155.1 Polyangia bacterium | reverse complement strand
CGGCAGGCGTCACGAGCTCGGGCGACGTCGCGGGCGGGGGCGCGCCGCGCAGCTGCCCGCTGTTGAGGCGGCTATAGAGCTTGGTCGGCTCGGGCGCGAGCGAACGGCCCTGGCGGCGGCCCATCGGCCCGCGCGGGCGCGAGATCCGGCGAAATTGCCCGTCGAGCGTGCCCGGCAGCACCGGGCTCGCCTGCAGCCGCGCGCGGATCGTGGTGGGGCTCGCGAGGATCCGGCTCAAGACCGGCGCGCCCACTTGCAGCAGCTGGTCCGCGTCGCTGGTCGGGAGGTGCCGGCGATGGAGGCGCCGGCCGAGCTCGCGCGCGAGCTGCGTCAGGCGCAGGCGATCGTTCGCCTCGCGAATTCCCTGCACCTGCTGCCAGGCGCTGGCCATCAGCTGCCGCTGCTGCTGCTGGATCACGCGCGTGCCGCTGGCCGCGGCGCTTCGCTCGCGCGGATCTCGATTGAGCTCGTTGAACCAGATGGGCGGCGCGCCCGGCGTCTCGCGCTCGGCCTGCGCGTGCCACCGCCCGTACAGCGGCGGCACGATCGCGCGGTCGGCGCCCGGCTGCTGCAGGCGGTCAGCGGGCAGATTGACCAGCGCCGACAGCGCGCCCACGAACGTAGCCTGCACGGGCCCCGCCCAGTCGGTGCGCTCCATGTCGATCGCCGACAGCGCGCCCTCGAGGCCCAGCGGTCGATCGAAAGCCGCCGGCAGCCCGTCGCCCGGCGCCGACACGTCCAGATCGCGGCGACCGACCGTGGGCGGCAGCACGCGCGCTTCGAGCTGCCGCACCAGGAACTCGAAGTCGCCGGCGGCGGAGGTGCCGAAGCGCCAGCGGAAGTAGACGGGCAGCCGCACCGCGCCGCCGTCACCCCAGGCCGGCGCGAGGGCGTCGAGCTCCGGCTGCACGGGCTCTCCCGCGCCGGCGCGGCGGCCGCGCTCGAACGTCGGGACCAGGAACGCGGTGTACGCGGTGAACGGCTCGAGCCGGCGCGGACACAGAAGCCGGCTGATCGCTCGCTCGGGCTCCGACTCGACGACGGCGCGAAGGTCGGCGGGCGAGAGGTTCTTCGCGCCGGAGATCTGCACGTGCGCCCACGCCCACAGCTGGCTCCAGCGCGGCAGCAGGCCGGCGTCGGGCACCGTGAGCACGGGCAGCTCGCCGGTGTCGGCCGGCTCGCGCAGCTCTTGAACCTCGTCGTCGCGCAGGACGACGAGGCACAGCCAGGGCGTCAGGCGATCGTTCGCGTCGTTGCGGGCCGGCGTGTAGCGCCACGGCAGATCCGCCTGATCGAGCTCGAGCAGCGGAAGGTAGTTCGGCTCGACGTCGAACGTGTCGGGCGTCGGGGCGACGCGGATGATGGCGTCGCGATCGACGCCGGTGACCTCGCCCGGGCCGAACAAGGTGAGCGGCGCGGCGGCCACCAGGTTGGGATCGCCGTTGAGCGTGACGCTCGCGGTGACGCGGACGTGCGCCGCGTCGTCACCCGTGGGCGGCGGCGAGCCGTCGACGCGCCCGATCCGGCAGGCCATGCCCCGGCGCAGCCAGGGCAGGAAGCTGAAGCTGCCGAGCTCAGCCATGGGCCACCGCCTCGGTGCGCGGCACGACCTGCAGCGTGCCGCGGTCTTCGGGGTGAAGCTCGAGGTGGCGCGCGAGCGCGCTGAAGGCGTCGTTCTGCGACAGCGACAGCCCGAAGCCCGCCCGCGTCACCAGGTCGTCGACGCCGGCGATCACGTACGGCTCGTCGTCGAGCTTCACGCGCGCCGGGCCGGGCGCGACGAACTTCTGCGCGCCCGTGACGCGAAAGGGTGCGCGCGCCGCGGCGCCGGCCGCCAGCATCACGAGCTGGTTGCGCAGCGGCAGCGGGTAGGCCGGCGCGGGCGCGCCGGCCCACGGGCGGTCGACGATCTTCGTCTCGTACACGAGGTCGGTGCCCAGCGCGGGCCCCGCTTCGAGCGCCGTGCCGGCCAGCGACACGCCCGCGTCCATGCGCGCGAACGAAGGGAGGGACAGCTTCTCCGCGTCGCTCAGCTCCTCGAATTGAGCGGGCGCGAACGCCTCCTCGACCGGCGTCCAGCCCGTCGGGCCACCGCCCAGCGAGGCGTCCGTGACGTCGTACTCGCCGGGGCCCGAGGGGGTCGCGTCGCCGAAGCGCGTGATGCGCCGATTGAGCGGCAGCACCCGCTCGCGAACGAGCACGCCGCCGACGGGATCGATGAACACGTCCGTTTGATTCGGCGGCGCGGCGACGCTGACCGCGCGCCAGCTCGCGGGCGGCGTCGTTCCGCTCCAGTTGCGCGGGTCGCGCAGCGCGTCCATCAGCAGCGGCGTCGGATCGACCGCGGGCGGCACGATCTGGCTGTCGCCGCCGAAGCGATGGTCGAAGCTGACGGAGACGTCGAACAGCCACAGCGAGATCGACGCGCTGCCCTTCGCGCGGAACGGCGAGACGCCGGACAGCGTCGCGTCCAGCTGAATGCCCGCGATCTTCGTCGACCCGCGGCTCAGCTTCACGCCGCCGCTGAAGTCGGTGACGAACGAGAAGAACGGCAGGTAGACGAAGAGCGCGTCGAACCCGATCCAGCCGTAGATGTTGAAGCCGCCCGCCTCGGCGTAGAGCTCGGCCAGCGCGCCGATCTGGTACGTGTTGGCGGTGACCGCGTAGTAGCCCTTGAGCGTGATGCGCGGGTTGTCGTCGAGGCCCAGCGCGACCGTGATCGGCTGCAGCGCCGGGAACCCCGGCGGCGCCTGGTAGTGCGGGTTCAGCCCGCCGACGGCGAGCACCAGCACAGGATCGTCCGCGCCCCAGTCGAAGCGGAACGCCATGCCGCCCGTGATCGAGAAAGGACCGACGTGCGAGTCGTGAATCAGCGCGTCCACCGAGATGCGCCCCGCCTCGAAGTCGAGCACGCCGAGGATGTCGACGTTGATCTCCAGCAGCGGCTCCTCCTCCTTCGGAAGAGTCACGCGCAGCTGGCCCAGCAACACGAGGCGCACGGGCGCGGGCAGCTCCAGCAGGATGCCGAGCTCGATGTGCAGCAGCGTCGGCGTCATCCAGCCGATGAGCGCCATCGGCCCGAACACGAAGCGGCCGGGCGAAGGGGGGAAGAACGTCCGCAGGTCCGAGACGATCCGGGCGGCGTTGGCGACCGGATCGTCGGGGAAGAGGACCGAATCGAGCGCGTGGTCGCGCAGCCCGGCGGCGATGGCGTCGACGACCATCGTGCGGTTCACGCCGGCCAGGCCGCCCGCGCCGTTCAATGTGAAGCCGTAGCCGAGCTGGATGGGCGGGAACGTCGCCGCGACGAGGATGAGGAACGAATACCCGGGCTGGCCGTCGGGCAGCTTGGTGTCGAGGAGGCCGATCGCGGACAGGCCAATCTCGGCGATGCGCAGCTGCAAGATCCCCGAGTAACGGCCGTTCTGCCGATCGTAGGAGAGGAAGCCTCCTCCCGACACGAAGCTGGCGTCGATTGCGACGCCCAGGCCCGTGGGCGGTTTGAAGCCGGCCTGCAGATCGAAGGGGCCGGCGTTGCCGTCGGCGAAGGTCGCCGTCAGCTGCACGCCGAGGCCCGCGACCGTGAAGCCGATCGGGCCCAGCGCGCCGTGCATCGAGACGTCCGCGCCCGCGGTGAGGGCCGGCGGCGCGCCCGTGGAGATGGTGGCCAGCACGGCGACGTGCGCGGTGTCGACGGTGATCGGCCCGAGGGCGAGGTGCGGCGCGACGGTGATCTCGAAGCCGGCGCCCCCGGTGAACGTGAACCCGCGGCGGTTGCTCCAGCGAATTCCGAGCGGCATCGGGATCGTGACGTCTTTGCCGGAGAACAGGCTGCCGATGAACGAGTCCTGATCCCCGAGCGCGAGCACGGCCTCGAGCCCCTCGACCGTGAGCTCCAAGCGGAGCTCCGCGTCGGCGCCGACGAAGTCGAGGAAGAGGCCGGTCGTGGCGCCCGCGAGCTGCAGGCGCGATCCCGTGGCGGTGCCGAGCACGAGGCTCGAAGTCGCCGGCTTGTAGCCGAGCGCGGCGCCGAAGCCGGCCGTCGGCGGGGTCGTCCCCGGCTGAAAGGGATAGCGAACGCCGATCTCGCCGGGACGGACGAAGACGCCGAAGGTCTGCGCGAGATCGCTGCCGGCGCGGAACGACAGCTTGAAGTCGGGCGCGACGTCGGTGTCGAGCGCGACGCCCGAGGGAACCAGGGGTTGCAGGATCAGCCCCGCCGGGTGGGGATCCTCGGCGGGAAGCTCCAGCAGGCATAGGCCGACTTCACCCGGGCCGCCCGGCAGGTCGACCTCGAGCAGCGACAGGACCAGCTCGGTGTCGATCGCCTTCGCCGTGATCGCGGGATCGGCCTGGTAGGCGAGGCCGCGCTCGCGCGACGGGTGGCGGAACGCCACGGGAAAATCCAGCGCCAGCAGCAGCTCCTGGAGCTGGTCGGCGACGAGCTCGAAGTCGAGCTCGTCCGTGCCCCACCCGTAAATGCGGCGCGGGACTGACAGCGGATCGGCGACGACGTCGGCGATCTCGGCGAAGAGGAAGCGAGTCTCGGTGAACCCCGGCCGCGTCGCGGTCGGCGCGTTGACCTTGAACTGGATCACGCCGAGGAGCTGGAACGCGCGCGCGAGGAACGGGACTTCGGCGACGAGATATTCGACCAGCAGCAGCTCGAACAGCCGCTCGCCGAGGTCGGCGAGGAACGTGCTCGCGTCGACGCCCCCCGGCGCCGTCGTGATCGCCTGGATCGCCGCGATCAATGACCTCACCTCGCCGAGCAGCGCGACGAGCTGGTCCGGGCCGGGAGCGTCCGCTGCGGCCAGCGCCTCGGCGGCCGCGACCAGCGCCTCGACCTGCGTGGCGAGCTGCGTGTACGCCGGCGGAAGGTCTTCGACCTTCCAGCCGAGCTTGAGCATCAGCTGCTTGAAATGGTCGAGATCGGAGACGCCGTCGCCGAGCGGGCGCATCGCCACCGCGAGGTGGGTCGCAATCCGCTGGAACGTTCCGAGCTCGGCCACGGATCACACCTTCGGGTAGCGGCGCGCGAACCAGTGGTCCAGCTTGAAGTGACGGGTGGGCGCGAGTCTATCGACGAGGATGTAGCGGCAAACTGGGCAGAACCCCAACACGCGCTGGGTCTCGTCGGCGGGATCGGCGGAGTCGCTCGGCAGCGCCCTTCGCATCACGCATGCGCCGGTCGGGTGGAACACGCCGCAGGTGAACGTCGCGCCGCCCTCGTAGAGGCCGACCGCCTGCCATGTTTCGTACTTGGGGGAGGGCATCTGGAGTCCAGCCGGGAAGTTCGTCGCCGGCTGGATGGCGCGGGCGTCGTTCGTCGTGCTGTCGCACGTCCGCGCCGGTGTCGGCTGCTTCGGCGCGTTCATCGGCTGATGGAACTGGGTGATGTGAGCCGCGATCGCCTCGTGCACGAGCAGCAGCGGCAGGCCGGTCTGCGGCGAGAGCACCGGTGCGATCACGAGATCGCCGGCGGCGAACGTGGTGATGCCAACGCTGTTCGGCACCGCCTTCTCCTGCGTCACGGCGAGCTGTCCGCTGGGCTTGCTGGAGATTCGAAACAGATCGCTTTGGCGCAGGGGATCGAGCTTGCGAGACCGCAGCTGGACGACGACGTGCTGGGCGTCGAACGCCAGCTCCTGCTTGAGCTTCACGGGGATCGTGAACGGCCCGCTCCCCGTCGGGGCACCGGTCAGCTCGGCGGCGCGTTCGACGCGCGGCCACGACCACTTGAGCTTGGTTCCGTCCAGGCCCTGACCGGACTTGAGCGTCCCTTCCTCCTGCAGGTTGAGCTCGGAGATCGGCAGGCGGTCTGCCGTGACCCGTCCGCCGAGGCTGTACTCGTCGCCGAGCCCGAACGAGTGAGAGACCTCGTGAGCGATCACCATCCGGCCATTCAGCGCGGGGGTCTTCGGGACGTCATAGGGCAAGTGCCGCATCCGATTGCCCAGGGCGGAGACCTTTTGCAGCTCGGTCTCCTGGGCTCCGTCGAGCGCAGGCGCGATCAGCTCCTGATCCTTGGTCCCCGTTCGCGTGCCGGCGTAGTGAGCGCCGGCGACGAGGGCGATGACGAAGCTGCGATCCTTGCCGGTCGTCCAGGTGAGCCCGATGTTTTGGGCGTTCGGCTCCGTCTCGTCGGGATCCTTGAGCGCGGCGAGGAACTTGTCGAGGTGCGCGCGCTGTGTGCGCCGCGGATACCACGTGATCGTCACGGTGCTGAGCTGGTGTTCCAGGTTCAAGCGCCCGCCCACGCCCAGCCCCAGCGTGCTGTTCCGCTCGTCGGCCAGGAGGGATCCGGCCGTCGGGACGTTCGTCTCCGGGCTGATGTTCGTGGGGGGGCTGACCCCGAAGAGCCGGCCCTTGCGCGTCAGCGTCTTCATCTCGTGAAGGACGGAGGTCCCGTTTTCGCTCGAAGGGGCCGGGATCCAAGCGAACCAGTAGTTCACGTCGTCGCGGAGCCAATCGAAGGGGCTCGTGTGCTCGCTCTTCTGAAGCGAGCCCACCACCTTGTTGACGGTGTCGACGAACTGCGTTCTGTCCGTGAAACCTTCGGGGAGAAACAGGAGGTTCGGCGCATCGGCCTTGCCAACGGGACTGCCAGGGACTCTGTGCGCTTCCAGCGGCGCGAGTGTCGGGGCCGTGCCCCAGGGGGGAAGCACCTCGACTTGAGCGGTCGCCGTCAGGCCGCCCCAGCTCGAAGGGAGCGTGACCTTCACGGGGATGCCGGGAGAGTCCGCTCTGCCGGAGAGCGCGCCGCGGCCGTCGATCGAGAGCTTGCTGCTGTCGGAGGCTGGGTTCACCAGCTCCCAAGTGAGGTCGGGCTGTTCGGTGATGTCGCCCACCATGCCGTCGGCGAACTCCGCGAACAGGGACAAGACCTGGCCGTCTGAGCCCCGGTGAATCGACAGCTTGTCCGGCGTGAGCCAGACCTTCGGTCCGGTGCTGGCGAGGCCGGCGTGAACCTGCACGCGGATCCGCGGCTTCGTGGTGAAGACGACGCCGTTCGAGTCGCTCACCTCCGCGCGCACGATGAACGAGCGAACCGTGGTGGTGGTGGCGATGTTCATCGCGCCGGTGGTTGGACCCATCTGCACCCCGGCGGGCGCCGAGCCAGCGATGGGCTCGACGACGAATTTCACGGTGACGCCGCGGCCGGGCGGGATGCTGGAGGCCCAGTATGGCGCCGACGTGTCGTCGACGATGGCCAGCAGGTCGGCGAGGGCGCCGGAGGTCTGGCCGGCGAGGACGTGGAAGTCCTGACCGCCCATCGGCGTGGCCCAGGAGACGCCCAGAACCTTGGCCATTACCGCTCCGCGCGCACCGAGGCGCGGGGGGCGCGCCTCCCGCGACCACTCCAACGACTCCCACTGAAAACCGGCACCGCAGGCAGTGGTATCTCGCCGCGGTTCGGACTGTCAATCGCGCGGGCGAAGTCCGAGGCATCCATCCGCGAGGCGTTTCACCCGTGACACGTTGATTCCGCGTTCCGGGTCTTCGTGCTGGGCGCTTCGTTGGGCTCGCGAAGGAGATCGGCGATGAAGGAGAATTGTTCGATGGTCGCTTTATAATCGCGGGTCGTGTCTCACCTCGCATGGCTCGCCCCGCAAACTGAGTATCTCCTCCGCATCTTGCTCGGCACCGGGTTGGGGGCCGCCATCGGCTTCGAGCGCGACCTGCACGGCCGGCCCGCTGGCTTGCGGACGCACGCGATCGTCGCCCTCGCGTCGGCCACGTTCATGGTCGTGTCGACGCGCTTCGTTTATTTCCAGCACTACGCAGCCGGCGAGCTCGTGGAGGTCGATGCCTCGCGAATCGCCGCGTCGGTGGTGTCCGGCATCGGCTTTTTGGGCGCCGGCGCGATTCTTCGCACGGGCATCACGATCAAAGGTTTGACGACCGCTGCGGCCCTCTGGCTCGTCGCTGCGATCGGAATGGCAGCAGGCGGGGGCATGTACCTCATCGCCGTGTTCGTGACCTTGGTGGGGTTGGTCAGCTTGACCCTGCTGCGGCCCTTCGAGGATCGCGGCGAGCCGGTGGCCCGCCAGCGCGTCACGATCCTGCTCGACGAGTCGCGGGTCAGCGTTCCCGCGGTCGTCGCGGCGCTCGTGCGCTCCGGGGCCAAGGTCTTCCAGGAAGAGTACGACCGCGACGAGACGCGCACGCGCGTCACGTTCGAGGTCCGCGCCTCGAGCTTGCTGGAGGGCAACGAGATCGCGCGGAGCCTCGACGGCGTCGCCGGAGTCAAGCAGATCAGGATCGAGCGCCTCTGAACGTTCTTCACTCCACGGCGCGGAATCCTCGCCGAAACAGCGCGTCGGCCGGCGTTCGTACGAGCGCGGCGAGCGCCGCCTCGCGAGGCGTCCGATCCGGCGCGAGCAGCGCGCGCAGCCCGAGGTCACAAGTTCGCAGCACGGCCTCGAGCGCCTCGACGGGACGGGGGCGCCGCGCCGCGTGCGAGCCGCCCGCGATCCACACGTTGACCAGGTAGCCGACCTCGCGCGCGCGCTCCGAGAACAGCTCGGGATCTCGCTCACGCAGGTCGCTCATTGCTTGCTCGAAGCAGGGGGCGCCGAGGTGCGGCTCGCCGTGCGATGGCCCGAGCTGGAGCAGTGGCCGGGGCTCGCTCACGCCGGCCGCTCGCAGGAGGGTTTCCAGGTCGCGCACGTCACTCGCCGGCGCGGGCGCGCGCGCGCCGCGCTTGCCCGGCGGCGTCGTGAGCTCACGAAAGTACGCGCGCGTGATCGGATCGCGCTCCGCCCCGTCGTCGCCCCGCCGCGCCAGCTCGAGGAACGCCCGGGCGTCCGCCGGCCTGACGAAGCCCTCGGCCGCGCGACGATCGTCGCGGCCCGCCTCGACGTCGGTCTCCAGCATCTCGTCGGCCGTCAGCACCTGGTAGAGGCCGCCCTGGCCGGAGATGTACTCCGTGCTCATCGCGCAGCACTGGCCGAGGATCGCCCGCAACCGCTCGTGGTGCTCGCGATCGAGCGACACGAGCGCGCTCCACACGTCCTCCCACGTGTCCCGGTCGCGCGCGATCAGCCGAAACTCCTCCCATTCCTCGAAGACGGCGTCGGCGAGGGCCCGCGCGATCGGCTCGCCCTCGTCTCCCGCCCACCCGAGCTGTTCCTCGACGACGTCCATGTCGAGGACCAGCACCAGGCGATGGACGGCGAGGGCCACGAGATCCTGCGGCAGCTCGCAGAGCCGTTGCGCGAGCGCGTCCTCGCCGGCTTCGAGCATGACGCGCAACCACATCGCGAACCGCTCGGGCCGAAACGTCTCGTCGGCTCCAGCCCGATCGGCGCGCCACAGATCCTCGTCGAAGATCCGTTCGAGCTGCTCCGTGCTCGCGAGCGCGACCAGCTCTGCTGCGTCTTCGAGCCCGACGCGGTCGATCAGCCTGCCGAGCACCGCGCCCGGCAGATCCCGGACGGCGGCGAGGAGCCCGGGGCTCTCCAGAATGCGAACCAGCAGGTTCGTCGAGTCGGCGGCGTGCGGGCGACTGAGCGAGGCCATGGGGACTCCTTTCGGCGGAGCCACCCATGGTCGTCAGCGGGTGAAAATGTCGTAGCTATTGATTTTTATGGGAGATTGGTAGTATTTATTGGCTCGTTGAGCGTCGAGTTTTGGGCGTGCCGATCGCCGCTCCGCTCAGAGATCGTGATCGGAGCCGCCTGGCTCGCGACGTGGTGAGCGCTCCACGGGCGGGCACGCGCAGGCCACGCACTTCAGCACCTCGGCGCTCGTGCCGTCGACCTGCTTGAAGCGATCGATCGCCGAAGACCGCGATGTCGGCACGCCCTTCCGCGCGGGGGAGGGTGGCATCGCCCGCGGTCGTACTTAGGTTTTGTCAGCATCGCGCAGGAAGGTCCGCCGTGAAGCGCAAGAGCGTCGTGGTGCTGGCTCTCGTCGTGGCGATTGCCGCCTACGTCGTGTACCGGGTGCGCGCGTCGCGCGCTCCGTTCGAGTGGAGCGGGACCGTCGAGGCCGACACGATGGACGTCGGCTCGCGCGTGGGCGGGCGCGTGCAGGAGATCGAGGCGCGCGAGGGAGACGTCGTCTCGGCGGGCCAGCCGCTGGTCGTCCTGGAGAAGGGCGACTTGCCCGCGCAGCGTCTCATCGCCGTCGGCCAGCTCGAACAGGCCCAGGCGGCGCTCGCGCGCGTCTTCAGCCGCACCGTGCCGACCGCCCGCCGCGCCGAGATCGCGCAGGCGCGCGCGCGCGTCGAAGCCGAGGAAGCGACGCTCGAGAAGGCGAAGCTCGACGAGGCGCGCATCCGCAAGCTCTTCGCGGGAGGCGCCGCGACGCGCGCCGACGCCGACAACGCGGCGACGGCGCTGCGGGCCGCGTCCGCGCAGGCGACGGCGCTGCGCGCGCAGCTGGAGACGCTGCTGCACGGCACGCCCGAGGACGTCCGCTCGGCGCAGGGGCTCGTCGACGCCGCGCAGGGCCGCGTTCAGCAGATCGACGTCATGCTGGGCGAGCTCGTAGTTCGGTCTCCGCGCGCCGCGCGCGTCGAATCTCTGCGGCTCCGGCCCGGCGACATCCTGCCGGCGAACGCGTCGGCCGCGAAGCTGCTCGAGGCGACGCAGCTCTACGTCCGCATCTACGTGCCCGAGACGCAGATCGGGCACGTTCAGCCGGGCATGGCGGTCCCGATCTACGTGGACTCCTTTCCGGGGCGCGCCTTCGAGGGCCGGGTCGAGTCCGTCGCGCACGAAGGCGAGTTCACGCCGCGAAACCTCGAGACCGCGGACGAGCGCGCCGATCAGGTGTTCGCGTCGCGCGTCCGCATCGAAGAGGGCGGCGACGTCCTGCGCGCAGGGATGGCGGCGTCCGTGCGGGTGAAGCGATGAGCGAGGCGGCGCACGAGGTCCCCGCGATCCGCGTCGACGGAGTGGGGCGCAAGTTCGGCGACTTCGTCGCCCTCGACGGCGTCCGGTTCGAGGTCGCGACGGGGCAGGTGTACGGCCTGCTGGGGCCGAACGGCTCGGGCAAGTCGACGCTGATCCGCATCCTGTGCGGGCTCTTGGCGCCGTCTTCGGGCAGCGCGGCGGTGCTGGGCCTCGACGTCGCGACGCAAGGTGAAGAGATCCGCCGCAACATCGGCTACATGAGTCAGAAGTTCTCGCTGTACGAGGACCTCACGGTCGAAGAGAACCTCGAGTTCTTCGCGGGCGTCTACCGCCTCTCGGGCAAGCGCCTGCGGGAGAGGATGGACGCCGTCGTGGCGCTGACCCACATCGGGCCTTACGTGCAACGGCGCGCGGGGCACCTCTCGGGTGGATGGAAGCAGCGGCTCGCGCTGGGGGCGGCGCTCATCCACGAGCCGCGCGTGCTCTTCCTCGACGAGCCGACCGCCGGCATCGATCCGGTCGCGCGCCGTGAGCTGTGGGACCTGCTGTTTGGTCTGGCGGCGCGAGGGATCACGTTCCTCGTGACCACGCACTACATGGACGAGGCCGAGCGGTGCGGCGCGGTCGGCTACCTCTACTCGTCGAAGCTGCTCGTCACGGGGACGCCCGAGGAGCTCAAGCGCCTGCCCGGCGTCACCGCTCCGAACACGCGGCGCATCGTCGTCGAGACGCGGGTGCCCGCCAAGGCGCTGGCCTGGGTCCGAGGCCAGCCCTGGTGCCGGGCCGCGACGATCTTCGGGCAGTCGGTGAACGCCGTGATCTCGGGCGATCGCTCCGGCGAGCTCGTGCTGCGCGATCTGCGCGAGGCCGGCTTCCCCGCGGCCGGCGTGCGCGAGGCCGCGCCGTCCCTCGAGGACGTGTTCGTCCAGCTCACCGAAGAGGCGGCGCGCGCCTCTGGTGAGGCGGCGTGACGCATGTGGCGCTCGTTCGTCGCGGTCTTCCGCAAGGAGTTCCGGCACATCTTCCGTGACGTCGGGACGCTGCGCCTGGCGCTGGTCTTGCCGGTCATGCAGCTCATCCTGTTCGGCTTCATCGATCAGACCGTGCGCAATCTGCCGACCGCCGTCGTCGATCAGGATCGCTCGTATGAGAGCCGCCTGTTTCAGGAGCGGCTGCGCGCCACGGGGACGTTCAAGATCGTCACCGTGACGGACAGCCCGGCGCGCGCCCGCCAGGAGATCCGCTCGGGCCGGGCCCGCATCGCCGTCGTCATCCCGCCGCAGTTCGAGGAGCGCCTCGTGCGCGCGCAGCGGTCGCAGGTGCTGGTCCTCATCGACGGCTCCGACTCGACCGCGAGCGCGCAAGCGCTGGCGAGCATCAATGGGCTCGCCGCTGCCGACTACGCCAGCCGCCTCGAGGCCGTGGCGCCGCAGGCCGGCGCGATCGCCACGCAGCCCGTGATCCTGTTCAATCCGGCGGGGCGCACGGCGAACTTCATCATCCCCGGGCTGGTCGCCGTGCTGTTGCAGCTGTTCGGCATCGTGCTGTCGGCGGGCGCCATCGTGCGCGAGCGAGAGCGGGGCACGTTCGAGCAGCTCCTCGTGACGCCGATCGATCCGCTGGGTTTGATGCTGGGGAAGCTCTTTCCCTACCTCGTGTTCAGTCTGGTCGAGATGACGATGGTCCTCCTCGCGATGCGCTTCGGGTTTCGCGTGCCGATCCGCGGCAACGTCGTCGTGCTCTACGTCGTCGCGCTCTTCTACCTGGCGTCGCTGCTCTCGATGGGGCTTCTGATCTCGTCGCGCGCGCAGACGCAGATGGAGGCGCAGCAGCTCGGGCAGTTGCTGTTCCTGCCGGGGATCTTCCTGTCCGGCTACATCTTCCCATTCGAGGGGCTGCCCATCGTGCTGCGCGCCCTCGGCCTGCTGTTCCCCGTGACACACATGATCGCGATCATGCGCGGCGTCGTCCTGCGCGACGCCAGCCTGCTCGATCTGTGGCCGCACGTCGCGGCGCTGCTGGCGATGAGCGCGGCCTGGCTGTGGCTCGGCTCGCGCAGCATTCACAAGGTCGCCGCGTGAGGCTCTAGAATGGCCACACGGCGCTCGAACGACGGTTCGTGGTCGAGGTGAGGCTGCGTCGAGAGGAGGTTCCGTCGTTCGACGAGTCCCCCTTGAGCCTCCCGGCGATCCAAGGCCTCGGCACGACGGCGACATTCAAGAGGTCCGGTACCTCTTCTTCTTCGGTCCGGCGCTCGGTCGCGCGCGCCCGTCGCCCGTCGCCACCGCCTTCAGCTCGCCCAGCGCCTCGCGGACATGGTGCGCGAGGTCTCGCTTCCGCGCGTCGTCGAGCCAGCGCTCGAAGGCCAGCTTGAAGACGGCGATGCCGGCCTCGGCGGCCAGGCTCGCCGCGGGCTCCGGAACGCCCCGGCCGCGCAGCGCGCCCGCGATCAGGGCGCCGAGTGACGCCATCTTGATGAGCTCGCGTTCCTTGAGCGCCGGGTGCGCGGCGATGATCCGCTGGCGTTGCTTGGCGAAGGCGCGTCGCTCCTCGAAGAAGGGCGACGTGGCCTCGAAGGCCGCCGCGACGGCGTCGAGCGGCCGCGCGGTGGCCGGCGCGCCGGCGAGCTGCTTCGCGAGAAGCTCCTCCAGCTCCGCCGCGCCGCCGAATAGCACCTCGCGCTTGTCCGCGAAGTAGCGGAAGAACGTCCGCTCCGTGAGGTCCGCGCGCGCGGCGATGTCCGCCACGGCCGTTTCGTCGAAGCCGCGGTCGTCGAACAGCTCCATGGCGGCGCGCGCCAGCCGTTCGCGCGCGTTGGGTTCCCATCGGGCCATGACCTCAGCCTACGTCAGTTGCTGTCATCGGGCCATTGCAGTCACTGACATCGCGTGCTAAGCCCAATGTCAGTTAATGACATCGCCGGCTCGGCGGGTCACCAAAGGAGGGTCCCATGCGTGTGTTCGTCACTGGTGCGTCTGGCTTCATCGGCTCCGCCGTCGTTCCCGAGCTCGTCGCGGCGGGCCATCGCGTGCTCGGCCTCGCCCGGTCGGACGCCTCGGCGAAGAGGGTCGCGGCGCTCGGCGCCGAGGTGCTGCGGGGCGACCTGAACGACCTCGCGAGCCTCCGGGCAGGCGCCGCGGAGTGCGGGGGTGTGATTCACCTCGGGTTCATTCACGACTTCTCCGACTTCGCGGCGTCGGTGCGAACCGACCTCGCGGCGATCATGACGATGGGGGAAGCGCTCGCGGGCTCGGGCCGCCCGCTCGTCGTCGCCTCCGGGACCGCGGGCGTCGCGCCAGGGCGCGTCGTCACGGAAGACGTCCCGTTCGATCCCCAGGCGCACCCGAGGGGCGCGAACGCCCTCGCCGCTCTGGGGCTGCAGGACCGCGGCGTGCGCGTCTCGATCGTTCGCCTCGCGCCCACCGTGCACGGCGAAGGCGACCACGGCTTCGTGAAGACGCTCGTCGAGATCGCCCGCGCCAAGGGCGTCTCGGGCTACATCGGCGACGGCGCCAACCGCTGGAACGCGGTGCACCGCTTGGACGCCGCGCCGCTTTTCCGATTGGCGCTCGAGACGGCGCCCGCCGGGGCCACCCTGCACGCCGTGGCGGAGGAGGCCGTGCCGACCCGGCGCATCGCCGAGGTCATCGGGAGGAAGCTGGGCCTGCCCGTGATCCCCGTCGCACCCGACGCCGCAGCTGCGCACTTTGGCTGGATGGCGCGGTTCTTCGCGATCGATCAGCCGGCGTCGAGCGCCTTGACCCGCGAGCGCTACGGCTGGACCCCGAGCCGGCCCGGGCTCCTCGAGGATCTCGAGCGAGGCTTCTATTTCGAAGGGCCCTAGCAGTTCGCGCGTCGTTACGAAATTTTCCAGCCGCGCGCCAACCGGCGCATTCTTTGTCAGCGCGAGGTTGCGGCGGCGCGGTCCGGCCCGGCGAGACGACGGCACGATGGTTGCCTTCCCGAACAGCCATGCGCCACTGGTCGTTCCTCTCCATGCTGCGGGCGGGATGCGCAACGCTCGTCTGGTTGACGATCGGGTGCGGTCACGGGCGGATGCTCCCCGCGCCCGGGGCGCGTATCATCCCGGACGCGCCGAGCTTCGCCGTGATCGAGCGGGACGGTGTGCGCCTCGCCGCGAGCGGCGACGATTGGGCGGTGCCGCCCAAGGATCTGGAATCAGTCCTCACGCCCGTGCGCGTGAGGATCGTGAATCACAGCGGTCATTCGCTCCGCTTGCTCTGGGGGCGCTTCACGCTCGCGGGCGCTCACGGTCGCGTGTACCGGCCTCTGCCGCCCATCCCGCTGCTGCACGAGCATCCGCGCGACAGAGTCGGCACGGTGCGCCCGTACTACGCGCCGGCGAGCTTCTTCGTGCGGCCCGCGTACGGCGACGTGTACCCGTCCATTCCGCCGTGGCCGGCGCGCCTCGTGACGGACGACCAGTTCTATCAGCACCAGTACGCCCTGTGGGACGGTGACCTGCCGACGCGCGAGATGCAGAGCCGCGCGCTGCCCGAGGGCGTGCTGGCCGACGGCGGGCAGATCTCCGGCTTCCTCTACTTCGAGAACGCGACGCAGCGAGAGGCGAAGCTCTCGCTGCAAGCCGATCTGCGCGACGGCGACACCGACGTCGAGATCGCGTCGATCGCGATCCCGTTTCGCGTGCGTTGATCCGTCACGCGCACGTCAGCGCGACGTGCCTCAGGAACGCGTCGAGATCGCGCTGATCGCGGAGGTAGTAGGGGGCGGCGGAGCGCCGCGAGCGTCCGACTCTGATCGCGAGCAAGCGATCCGGGTGAGCCTGCCGAAAGACGTCCTCGTCGGTGACGTCGTCGCCGATGTAGATCGCGGCGTCGGCTGCAGCGACCCGCCTGAGGCGCTCGAGGGCGTCGCCTTTGTGGGGCGCGCCCGCGGGGAGCACGTCGTAGACGCGCTTGCCGGGCAGGACGCGAAACGAGCCGGAGAGCTCCCGGAGCACCCGCGTGATCGCCGCGCGCGCCGTGGCCGGCGCCGCGGCCGCCCGGTAATGGATCGCCAGCGAGAGGCGCTTGTCTTCGATCTCGACGCCCGCGCTCGCCGCGAGCGCCGCGGCCAGGTGCTCGCGGGCGGCGGCGACGCGGTCGGCGATCGTGGACGAGGCGTGGGCGGGATCCAGCCCGTGATGTCCGACGACGAAGCGGACGGGGAGGCCCTCGAGGCGCGTCGCGACGTCCTCGGGGCTGCGCCCGGAGATCACGGCGCACGGGTACGTCTTCGAGACGCGCTCGAGCAGCCGAACGGTCTGCCGCCGCATGCGGGCCGCGGCTCTGTCGGCGACGATGGGCGCGAGCGTGCCGTCGAAGTCGAAGGCGAGCAGCACGCGCGCGCGCAAGAACCGCGAGATGCTGGGGACGTGGGCCCGCGCGAGGGCGTAGTTCACGCCGCCGTCCCGTCGAGCGGCTGCGGGTTTGCGAGGCGCCCGGCCAGCCGGTCGCGACGGCGCACCTCCGCGGCGTCGATCAGCATGCGCCCGGCCCAGCGGTAGACGTTGAACTCGGAGACCATGCGCCGCATCGAACGCATGCGCTCTTGCTGCTCGGCGGCCGGCATCTTGAGGGCCGTGGCCAGCGCGTCGCTGGCCTGGCTGAGGTCGTACGGGTTGACGATGAGCGCCTCGGGGAGATCGCGCGCCGCGCCGGTGAACTGGCTCAGGACCAGCACGCCGCGCTCGTCGTCGCGCGCGGCGACGAACTCCTTCGCCACCAGGTTCATGCCGTCGTGGAGGCTGCTGACGTAGCAGAGGTCGGCCGCGCGGAAGTAACGGAACACGGCCGCAGGCTCGTGGTGCGCGCGCAAGAGAAGAATGGGCCGGTAATCCCCGCTGCCCCAGCGCGCGTTGATCTGCGACGTCAGCGAGACGACCCGGTCGTCGAGCTCGCGGTAGCGCTCGATCTTGGTTCGGCTCGGCGCCGCGAGCTGCGCGAAGACGAACCGTCCGCGCAGCTCGGGATGGTGCTCGAGCAATGCGTCGACGGCCAGGAGCCGCTCCTCGATCCCCTTCGTGTAATCGAGGCGGTCGATGCCGACGCCCAGGAGCACGTCCTGGGCGAGCCCCAGCCCGCGTCGCACGGTCGCGCGGCAGTCTGCGACTGACGGCAGCCCGTCGAGCCGCCGCACTGGCCACTCGATCGAGATCGGGTAGGGGCGCACGAGCGTTCGGCGCTGACCCTGGACGACGGCGTTGCTCTCGCGATCGATGCGGCTCTCGAGGAAGGCGTCGACCGAGTCCATGAAGTTGTTGCAGTGCTGCTGCGTGTGAAAGCCCACGATGCTCGAGCCCAGCAGGCCGTCGAGGAGCTCTTCGCGCCACGGGCAGATGCCCAGCCGCTCGGCGTTCGGCCACGGGATGTGCCAGAAGGTCAGGATGGTCGCGCGCGGCAGCCGGCGCCGGATCATCCGCGGCGCGAGCGCGAAGTGATAGTCCTGCACGAGGACGATGGGATCGTCGGAGTCGACCTCGTCGCAGACGGCGTCGGCGAAGCGCTGATTGACCTTCGAGTAATGGTCCCAGTCCTCGTTGCGGAACACGGGACGCGCGTCGGCGACGTGACAGAGCGGCCACAGGCCTTCGTTCGAGAACCCGTAGTAGTACCCGCGCTCCTCGTCGTCGCTCAGCCAGACCCGTCGGAGCAGGTAGGACTCCTCACCGGGCGGGACCTTCACGCGGCCGCGCGCGTCGGCCTCCTCGCGATCGGCGCTGCCGCTGCCGTGGGCGATCCAGGTGCCCGAGCACGCGCGCATCACGGGCTCGAGCGCCGTGACCAGGCCGCTCGCTGGATGGAGCACCTCGACGCGCCCGTCGATCTTTTCGTGAATGTAGGGCTCGCGGTTCGCGAGCACGACCACGCGCTCGCCCTGGAGGTGCTGCTTGAGCGCCGCGCGCAGTCGGTTCGGATCCCAGGGGCCCGAGCGCGCCTCGGCGCTCCGCTCTCGGAACAGGCGCTCCACGAGCGAGCGCACGTCGCGCACGATGGGCTGGAACTCGCTGGTGGGTTGCCCCGAGAGAGCGCGGCGCAGCTCGACGATCCACCCGCGCCACGCGAAGCGCGCGGCGAGGAGGGTGATGACGGACGCGCCGACCGACAGCACGAAGAACACGAACAGCAGCACGTTGCGCGCGGTGGCCTCGCGCCGTTCGACGAAGCTCAGATCGTGGACGAGGACGACGACGCCCAGCTCGCGGGCGCCGTCATCGAGCGGAATCGCGCTCAGGAAGACGCGCCCGGATCGAAGCTCGGACGCCTCGTTCCAAGGAGCCTTCGCCCCTGACGCCGCCGCGCCGCGCGCGACGCGGTCGAGGATCGCGCGGCACGAGAACTCCGCCGGGTAGGCCTCGGTCGCGGCGAGGAGCCGCCCGTCCTTGCTGCACGCCGCCGACGCCATGACGCGCTCGTCGCGCGTCATGTCGGCCAGGTTCTCTGCGAGGCCCCGGCTCGCCGTCCAGTTCTGGACGAGGCTTTGATGCGCCGAGCTCACGGCCAGCTGGGAGCGCAGCCGTAGGTCCTTTTCGAACCACTGTCGCGTGATCCGTGTCAGCCCGGCGTACCCGACGGCGGCCAGCAGCGCGAGCCCGGCGAGCAAAAATGCGAGAAATCGAACAGCGCGGCGCATGTGATCAGATCCCGTTCATCTCGTCGAGGCGCCCATCGCAGCGCCCGGGAACGCGAGTCGAACATCGCGGGATGCGATTGACCATAGGCACCAGATCGTTCGAGCGCAAACCAAAATGCGCGAAACCGATGGTTGGCGGTATTAGACGATGAGCCCTAGGGCACCCGCGATGGCGCGCCACAACTGCCGATATCTCCAGTGCCGTCCGCTGGCCACGCGCAGATCGGAGTCTGTTCGCCGAACCCGCTACGAACCCACGGGCGCGTCGCGAGCGCGACGCCCATCAAGGGGTGAACCGTGTTTGCGGGCAATCGATCCGCGGCCACGTCGGCGAGGCGCTGGCGCGGTCTTTCGCGACAGCACCGGTGTTTCGTCGGTCCGGCGTTGACCTCGACGGTGTAGCCACCCTCCGCAATCGGCATTGGCGTCGAGATCGCGACCGTGCGAGAGAACAGGGAGGGCAACACGCGACGCGGGACGTACTCGGGCGCGCGCGTGCCGAACGTCTCGGCGCGCGTCATCGTCCAAGGCGAGCGAGGGCCGAGCGGCCGTCCCAGGCTGATGCCCTCCGGTGGCAGCGGCGCCCACGCGATGTAGTTCTTTCCCGTTCGCCAGGCGACCCAGGCAGGGCCCCAGAGCGTCCCGGGGATCCAACACCAACCGCGCCCGGGAAGGACCGCCCAGCGGCCGTAGTGGAAGGTGGCGGCGCCCCACTTCCACTCGGAGATCCACGTCCAGCCGTATTCGGTGAGGGTCCAATGGCCGCGCGTCGAATAGGGAACGAAGCTCGCTCCGACCTCGCTCACCGACGGGAACCACACGCGCCCGAGCCGAGCCGTGTCGGCCCAGGTTCCGTGAGGCGCCAGCGCCGCCTCGAAGAGCTTGTACGCCTCGGGCTGGTATCCGTCGTCGTAATCGCGCGCGTTGAGGAGATCGTCATACGCGACCGTGGTGTCGAGCGCGTTCACGTAGAGATTGGGATCGATCTCCATCGTGCGCGGCGTCCTGCCCGCGGCGAGCCCCAGCGCTCCCACGAACACGACGACACCGATCGAGAGGGATAGGATCCGCCGACGCATCGTCACCCGCGATCGTCCCTAGCAAATCGCGAGCCCGCGCGCGTCGCCCCGGGGCGGGCGCGCTCGCCGGCGTGGCCGCGGGTGATTTCTGCGCAGCGGCCGCTGGCAGCGTCAAGAAAACGGACGCCGCGCTGTCAGGGCACGCGCCACTCGGCGAAGTCGACGCGCAGCACGGCGTCTTCGGACGGATAGTCGGCCGGCTCGCGCGCGGGCAGCCAATGGGTCGCCGGGTGCCACACGTTGAACATCATGGGCAGCGGCGCTTGCGGGATGTACGCGGCGTCCTCGAGCGTCCACAAAGTCAGCTCGGCGCCGCCCATGACGATGAAGAAGCGCACGCGCGCCGGCTGCCAGTCGATGCCGAGATCGTAGAACGCGCCGGACGCCGGGAAGCCCGGGAGGACGAGCTCGGGCGCGTTGCCCGTCTTCTCGTAGTCGACGGCGGACGGCGACGGCGTGTCATAGAGATCCCCGGTCGCGGTGTCGACGGCGTGGCTGCGCTTGCGGAAATTCGCGGCGCCGCCATCCGCCGCCTCTTCGTAGTCGGACCACGCCGTGAGCACGATGAACGACGGGCGGCCGCACAGGACCTGGAGGTCGAGCTCCTGCACGTCGGCGATGCCGTTCTGGTTCGAGTCGCGGCCGTCCTTCGCGTAAAGGAACATCGCGCTCACGACCTCCTCGCTGGGGGTGCAGCGCGCGGGCTCGAGGCGGGCGCGAAACGTGCCGTAGCGAAAGAACTGCCGCGTCGAGATCATCGTCGCGAGGTTGGGATCCGCTCGATCGATCGCCGTCAGGTTCGAATCGCCGGGGAATCGGAGGTCGACGACGCGGCCGTCGCGCGCGCCGGCCGCGGCGGCGGCGAACGAGACGGCCGAGCGGGGCAGGGGGGTCGTGATCTCCCACGCGGGATCGGCGGCCGCCATCTCTGCCGAGAACACCACCGTCGCTCCGGCGTCTCCAGGGACCAGGCCCACCTGCGCGTCGGCGCGGCCGCACGCCGGTGCGATCGCGGCCAGCGCGAGGGCCAGGAGATCACGGCGTCGCGAACACACGGACGGCGGCGGCGTGGGGGCTGTGGGGGTAGGCGCGGAGGAACGCGGCGGCGCGCGCGGCCGCGGCGTCGGTGCGGCCGGTGCGCGCGAGCGCTTCGATCGTGAGAGCTTCGCGCTCTTGCACGAGCACGCCGCCCACGAATTCGGCGCGACGCGCTT
>DASZUD010000202.1:0-7750 GCA_035548155.1 Polyangia bacterium | reverse complement strand
GAACGCCCCACCGCCGCGCGAGCTCGCGAGCCTCGGCGTCCGCCGCGTCGAGCCCCAGCGCGGCGCGGACGGCGCCGTCACGCTCGGCCGAGCGCCCCGCGAGATCGTGCAACTCGGCGAGCTCCTTCCAGATCGACAGCGCCTTCGGCGGATCGATCTGCTCCAGCGCGAGCGCGACCAGCTGGATGTTCTCGGGATCGCGCGGCGCGGCCTTCGCGGCCGGCTGCAGCTTCGCCAGCGCGAGGCGCGGGTTGCGGCGCGCGATGTAGACGGCCGCCAGCTCGCGCGCGAGCGGGAAGTTGTGCGGCTCGTGGAAGATGAGGCGCTCCGCGACGCGCACGTACTCGTCGCTGCGGCCCTGCATCTTCAAGAGCTCGGCGGCCCGCTTGAACTCGCCGATGGCCTCGTCGGTCTCCCCCGCCTGGGACGCCGCCTCCGCCAGCTGGATGCGCGCGACCACGCGCTCGGGCGCGAGCGCGACGATCCGGCGCAGCGCCGGCAGCGCCTCGACGGAGAGGCCCGCCTTCTGAAACGCGGTCGCCGCGAGGCTGTACTGCTGCAGCGCCTCGGCGGGCTGCCCGAGCTGCTCGAGCAGCCCGCCCAGCCGCTCGTGCCCCTGTGGGAGGCCCGGCGAGAGCTTGAGCGCGTTCTTGTAGACGGTCACCGCCTTCTCGAGCGCGCCCTGCCCCGCATAAAGCTCTCCCGTGCGCAGGTAGATGTCGCTCGCCTGAACGCTCTGGCCGCGGCGCGCGTAGATTTCCGCCATCCGCAGCCACGTGCGCGTGTCACCGGGGTCGTCCTCGACGACGCGCACGAACTCGGCGAGCGCGCGGTCAGGGTGCCCGCGCTCCAAGAACTTCTGGGCGGCCGCCAGCGCCTTCTCTTTGTTGGTCGCCACGGGCGGGCGAAATTTTGAACGCGTTCGCCCAGCCTGTAAAGGCGCTCACGCGACGCGACGAACGAAATCGCGTCCCGGGGCCGAGCCCTACGTCTACATGCGCTCGGTCAGGTGCGTGTCCATGCGGCCGGCGACGTAGTCGGCGTTCGCGAGCAGGCGGCGGTGGAAGTCGAGGTTGGTCTTGCAGCCCTCGACCACGAACTCCGCCAACGCGCGGCGCAGGCGCGCGAGGCACGCCGGTCGGTTCTCCGCGCGCACGATGAGCTTCGCGAGCAGCGAGTCGTAGTAGCTCGGCACCGTGTAGCCGCTGTAGATGTGCGTGTCGACGCGCACGCCCAGGCCGCCCGGCAGGTTCAGCGCCGTGATCTTCCCGGGCGACGGCGCGAACGTCACCGGATCCTCGGCGTTGATGCGCAGCTCGATGGCATGGCCGCGCGGCCGGAGGTCCTGCGGCAGGTGCAGCGACTCGCCGGCCGCCAGCTTCATCTGCTCGCGCACGAGGTCGACGCCGAAGACCTCTTCGGTCACGGTGTGCTCGACCTGGATGCGCGTGTTCATCTCCATGAAGTAGAAGTTCTTGTCCTCGTCGAGGAGGAACTCCAGCGTGCCGACGGTCTTGTAGCCGATGGCCGCCGTCGCCTTGCGCGCGATGCCGAGCAGCTTGCTGCGCCGCTCGTCGTCGAGCGCCACCGACGGCGCCTCCTCGACGAGCTTCTGGTGGCGGCGCTGGATCGAGCACTCGCGCTCGCCGAGCGCCATGGCCTTCTCTCCGTCGCCCAGCACCTGCACCTCGACGTGCCGCGGCTTGCCGATGTAGCGCTCGAGGTAGACGTTCGGGTTGTTGAAGCCCGCGAGCGCCTCGGAGCGCGCCGCGGCCAGCTGCGCCGACAGGCGATCACGGCTCTCGACGATCTTCATGCCGCGGCCGCCGCCGCCGGCCGAGGCCTTGATGATGATGGGGAAGCCGATGCGCTCGACGGCCTCTTCGGCGTCGCGATCCGTCTCGATGACGCCCGTGCCCGGCAAGATGGGCACGCCCGCCTCGGTCATCGCCTTCCTGGCCGACACCTTGTCGCCCATGAGCTTCATGACCTCGGGCTGCGGGCCGATCCACTTCAGGCCGCACTGCTGGACGATCTCGGCGAAGGCGGCGTTCTCGGAGAGGAAGCCGTAGCCCGGGTGCACGGCGTCGGCGCGCGTGACCTCGGCGGCGCTGATGATCGCCGGCACGTTGAGGTAGCTCTGCCGCGCGGCGGCCGGACCGATGCACACCTTCTCGTCGGCGAAGCGGACGTGCAGCGCGTCCGCGTCCGCCGCCGAGTGGATGGCGACCGACTTGATGCCGAGCTCGCGGCAGGCGCGGATCACGCGCAGCGCGATCTCGCCCCGGTTGGCTATTAAGACCTTTTTGTACATGGGGAGATCTAGCTGGGAACCATGAGAGGGTTCCCAAACCCTCCGTGCTCGCTCTGCGCGGCAAAGCCGCGCTCCGCTCGGGTCAGCAGCATCTCAAACAATGCGGAAGAGCTTCTGCCCGTACTCGACGTGCTCGCCGTTCTTGACGAGGATCTCGGCGACCTTGCCTTCGGTCTCCGACTCGATCTCGTTCATGAGCTTCATCGCCTCGACGATGCACACGACCTGGCCCTTGCGGACGGCCGCGCCGACGTCGACGAACGACGGCGCCTCGGGTGACGGCGCGCGATAGAACGTGCCGACGAAGGGCGACGTGATGAACGTCCCGGCCTCGGCCTCGGCGGCGGGCGCCGGAGCGGGCGCGAGCGCGATGGCCGGGGCAGCCGCGACGGAGGCGGCGGCGACCACGGGACCGCCGGACACGGCGCGGCTGACGCGCACCTGGCCCGACGGATCGGCGGCGATCTCCGACAGCCCGAACTCCTGAATGATGCGCGCGAGCTCGCGCACCGTCTCGAGGTCGATTGCCGACGAGACGCCCTTGGCGGAGCTCTTCTTGTCGGCGGGGACTGCGACCAGCGCCGCCTTCTCCTTGCCGCCCTTCTTCTTGCCGTTCATTCGCGGATCGTCCTCCGAGAGATCGTGTGACTACCGGTTACAAGTCATCTAGAGGTCTTGGCGAAGCTGCGGCGCCGCCACCTTCACCAGGTAGCGCGCCTTGCCGACGATCGCCGTCGGCAACATCGCGCACGCGAGGAAATACTCGGGCGTCAGCACGGTGATGACAAGGGTCACCGTGTCGGTGCGGATCGTCATCTCGGCCAGCGCGCCCGCGTCGAGCGACTGCACCGTGCGGCGCGCCTGCGACACGAGGTGCGCGAACTCCGCGGCCAGCGTCTGGATGTCCGGCAGCGAATCGCCGAAGCCCGCCTTCGCGTACGAATCGACGGCGATGCCGTCGAAGCCCATGAGCACGCCCGCGATGCCGCCGTCGAGCTTGTCGATCAGCTTCTGGATGTTTTCGCGAAACATGGCGCTCACGTGACCTCCGGCTTGTACTCGTTAGGGATTCGGGGTGTCAAGCGCGGCCCTTCCCCAGGAAGTGGCTGGCGATCTCGTCCGGGCCGACGTCGACGAGGTTCGTCTCGCCCGGTGCGGGCACGAACACGAAGCGGATGGCGCTGCCGCGGCGCTTTTTGTCGACGGTGACGCGCCCGAGCACGTCGGCCGACAGGCGCGGCTGGAGATCGACGGGCAGCCCGAGGCGCGCCAGCAGCGCCTTGGCGCGCGCCGTGAGCGCGGGCGTGCCCAGGCCACGCGCCTCGCCGAGAGACAGCGCCGCGAGCATGCCGAGGCCGACCGCTTCGCCATGGAGGAGGCCGTAGTTCGACGCGGCCTCGAGCGCGTGGCCCACGGTGTGGCCGAAGTTGAGGATCGCGCGGCGGCCGCTCTCGGTCTCGTCCTCGGCGACGACCTCGGCCTTGACGCGCACGGAGCGCGCGACGAGCTCGGTGGCGCTCGGGAGCGGCAGCTTCTCGCCCGCGCCTGTCGGAAGGCGCTCGCACAGATCGAGCAGCACGGGATCGGCGATGAAGCCGCACTTCACGACCTCCGCGAGGCCGGCGCGGATCTCGCGCGCGGGCAGCGTCTCGAGGAAGCCCAGATCGGCCACGACCGCCGACGGCTGGTGGAACGCGCCCACGAGGTTCTTTCCCGCGGCCAAGTCGACGGCGGTCTTGCCGCCCACCGACGCGTCGACCATCGCGAGCAGCGTCGTGGGCACCAGCGCGAACCGTACGCCGCGCAGGTAGACGGCCGCGGCGAATCCGGCATGGTCCGTGGCCGCGCCGCCGCCGATGCCCACGACGGCGCCGCGGCGATCGAAGCCCTGCTCGGCCAGCCACTGGCAGCTGCGCTCGACTTCCGTCAGCGTCTTGCACGCCTCGCCCGCACGCAGGTCGAGGCGCTTGACGTTGACGCCCGGGAGCTTCGCGCGCAGCGCCGCGATGAGCGGCTCGACGCGCGGCGAGCGCGCACCCACCTGCTCGTCGACGAGAACGGCCACGCCCGTCACCGCCCCGAGCGCCTGCGCGATGGCGTCCGCGGCGCCCTCGGGCGCGATGGCGCCGATGCGCACGTCGTAGCGCCGTGCGCCGAGCTCGACGCCCACTGTGGTCACATCAACTGCGCTCAAGCTGCGTCTCCTTGCCGCTGTCCGTGCACCCAGGCCAGCACGTCACGCGCGACGTCCTGAGGCAGCCGGTTCACGGTATCGACTGAAAAGTGGGCGCGACCGTAGAACGGCGCGCGCGCCGCCAGCAGCGCCGTGGCCGTGCCCACGGGATCCGGCCCGGCGAGCAGCGGCCGCCCTGCCCCGCCGCGCGCGCGCCGCACGGCCTCCTCGGCCGTGATGGCCAGCGCGACGACGCGCCCCGCCGCCAGCATCGCCACGAGGTTGTCCTCGCGGCACGCGGCGCCGCCGCCCGTGGCGACGACGATCTTCTTTTCGCGGCAAACGCCCGCCAGCGCGCGCGCCTCGCGGGCGCGGAACCCGGCCTCACCCTCGCTCTCGAAGATGCGCGTCACCGGCTGCCCAGCCTCGCTCACGATGACCTCGTCCAGGTCCACGAGCGTCCAGCCGAGCCGCGCCGCGAGGATGCGCCCCACGGTGGTCTTCCCGGTCGCCATGAACCCGACGAGAAAGATGGGCGAATCGGGTTCGAACGTCGGCTTCACAACGCTGCCTTCGCCGAACGCAGCCACTCAACCAAGGACGGCGACTCGAGTTCGTCTACATCGAATCCGACAGTGGTCGAATGACCCAATTCTCCCGGCCGCGCATGTCGATGAGATTGCCGGTCTCCCAACAGAGCTAATGTCCACGCTTCAATTGCGTCGACTGCAACGCCTCCGACGATTTCGATGGGGAACATCTCTCGAGCACGAACTAGCGCATCCTTGATACTGCGTTCGCGTTCCGTATCGCGATCCCGATCTCGGCAAAACAGAAGCACGCCACAGGACGCATCCTTGGCCTGCAAAGCAACGCCAAGAACATTTCTGGCTTCGACGTCAAGATGCTGTCCAGCACGGTATTTCCGAATGTTCTTCCAGCAAAGGGCGTCGCCCACTACCCATCCCTCTGGAACAACTCTCTCAGCGAGAGTCTCGAGCATCCCAGGCGTAGCAGTGCGATAGGGTGGTCTGTTGGCCCAACCGCCGAGTTCGGTGGAACCTTCGCCGGCGAGAAAGACGGAGATCACGGCTTCGTCTGCCCCGAAAACAATGCAGACTCGTCAACCCCATTCGCGTAGCTGAGCCATAGCTCACCCAGCGAATAGACTTTCGTCCGCTCGCGGATATTCGGCGTAGCGGCAAGGGTTCGTACCTTCGTCCCTTCCTGCGGCGTTCGCGTTACGACGCTCACCTCATCGGCCGTCAATTCGTTTATGACGAGCGGACTGTGCGTCGCGATAAGAACCTGCGTCGTCTTCGCAATCTCGCGAAAAACGGACATGACTTCGGCTATCCGGACCGGATGTAGCCCATTGTCGGGTTCCTCGACCAGGAGAATGGACGCCGGCTCGAGATATTGAAGGGATGCGAACGCCAGATAATACAGCAGGCCTTCGCTCACGAACCTTGCGGGGACACGCGTACCGTCCCTGAGCTCGACTTCGAGAGCCTTCGTGTTTTGATTGACGTTGCGCAGTCGAAGCGCCTTCACCGTCGGAAACAGAGCCGTCACCTTTTCGACTATCTGTCGGAAAGCTTCATCGCCACGGTTGAGAATGGCGTCATAGATTCCAGCAAGGCGATGACCGCGGTCATCATAGAACCGGAGCGGCTCAGCTTCAGGAATCAGTTGGCTCTCCATCCGCAGCTGCTTCAGCAGATCTTCGAGAATTTGCACCGCTCGAAGGATGGTGCTCTTGCCACTGTCATTCGGTCCCACGAACGCATGAAGGCGCGTCAGACCGATGGTCACGTCCTTCAGGCACCCGTAGTTGTGCACCTGAAGCTCCTGTAGGTGGGCAGGGCCCATTTCGATAGACTAACTCGTGATTTCCATTTACGAAAGAAGGCGGTCGTCGCTGAGTATCATGAGATCCCGTACTCTTTGATCTTGTAGAGCAGCGCCCGCTGGCTGATCTCGAGGAGCTCGGCGGCGCGCGTGCGGTTGCCGCCGGTGCGCTCGAGGGCGCGCCGGATCAGGGCCTCCTCCATGCGTCGCGCCGCGCGCTTGATCGAGAGATCGTCGGGGTCGGCCACGGACGCTGGCGGCGCGGGCGCGACGCCGATGCGCTCGGGAAGGCTCGCGAGGTCGATCTCAGTGCCGTCGCACAAGACCGCGGCGCGCTCGATCGTGTTCTCGAGCTCGCGCACGTTGCCGGGCCACTCGTACGCCTCGAGGGCAGCGCGCGCGTCAGCGCCGATCGCGCGCGCCGTGACGGCGGCCCCCATGCGCGCGCGCGCCCGCTCGAGGAAGTGCGCCGCGAGCAGCGCGACGTCGCCCGGGCGCGCGCGCAGCGGCGGCAGCCTCAGCGTGAGCACGTCGAGGCGAAACAGCAGATCCTCGCGGAAGCGCCCCGCCACCACCTCTTGCTCGAGCGCGCGCGACGTCGCCGCGATGATCCGCACGTCCACCTCGACGTCGGCGTCGGCCGAGAGGCGCCGCACGCGCGCATCCTGCAGCACGCGCAGCAGCTTGACCTGCGAGCCCGCCTGCAGCTCGCCGATCTCGTCGAGAAACAGCGTCCCGCCCGCGGCCTGCTCGACCAATCCCACGCGATCGCGCACGGCGTCGGTGAAGGCGCCCTTGAGGTGCCCGAAGAGCTCGGACTCCATGAGGCCCGCCGGGATCGCGCCGCAGTTCACGGCGACGAACGGCCCGGCGGCGCGCGGCGACAGCGCGTGCAGCGCCCGCGCGACGACCTCCTTGCCCGTGCCCGATTCGCCGCGCACGAGGACCGTGGCCTTGTGCGGCGCCACCTTCCGCACGGTCACGCGCAGGACCCCCATGGCGGGGCTCTGGCCTACGAGCGTGTCGAGGGGGTCGGGAGGGGCCACGCGCGTGGTCAACGATAGCACGCGACGGCGCGTCGTCCTGGAGCGCTTTTCAGGAGATCCGGGCCGCGCCTTGGTCGAATTTTCGCGATTTTTCGCGCGTTTTTTTGCCCTCGCTGGCCCGCGGGTCTTTACTCGGTTCATGAGCGTGGAAGTCGAACGGGCCACGATGCCCTGCGGAACCTGCGGCGCGCAGGTCGTCGAGCTGCGGCGTGGCCGCTGCTGGGGGTGCTATCAGCGTTGGGTCGAGGCGCGCCCGGTCGGCCGCGGCGCCACCTGCACGGTGTGCTTCGAGAAGCGCCGCGATCAGCTGAAGCTGGTCGAGCTGCACGGCCGCACGATGCCGCTGTGCCACGGTTGCGGCGCGCG
>DASZUD010000201.1:0-7920 GCA_035548155.1 Polyangia bacterium | reverse complement strand
GGCACCACGGGCGCCGCAGGCACCACGGGCGCCGCCGGCACCACCGGCGCGGCGGGCGCCGCAGGCACCACGGGCGCCGCGGGCACCACGGGCGCTGCCGGCACCACCGGCGCCGGCGGCTCGACGGGCGTCGGCGGAGCGCCGGGCAAGCCGCTCGTCGGCATGAGCGCGGGCTGCGGCATGGCGCCGGCCGCCGCCGACAACGCAAAGAACTTCACGCTCAAGGAGGTCCACATGACGGGCCTCGACCCCGTCTACCTCACGGGCGGCAAGTACTACGACTCGAGCGGCAAGTACGACTTCACGTTCCGTCCGTACGGCCTCAAGCTGCCCGCGAACTACGATCCCAGCAAGCCGTACGCCGTGACGTTCGGCGGCGGCGGCTGCGGCGGCAACGCCTCGAACTTCGCGGGCTCGCCCGGCGGCGGCCTTCAGATCGACAAGTCCGGCTCGACGATCCAGATCGGCCTCTCGTACCTCACGGGCTGCTTCAACGACGGCGGGCCCTCGATCGGCAACCGCACGGACACGCCCGAAGAGCCGTACTTCCGCGCCGTGCTCGCCGACGTGAAGGCGCACTACTGCGTCGATCTCGGCCGCGTCTTCCTGTCGGGCTACAGCAGCGGCGGCTGGGAGGCGTACACGCTCGGCTGCGCCGCGGCCGACGTCATCCGCGGCATCTCGGCGGACGAGGGCGGCATGCGCAACGACCGCCCGGCGTGCAAGGGCCCGATGGCCGCGATGCTGGTCGCGGGCGAGGCCGACACGACGAACCCGATCGGCCCGCTGGACAAGATCTCGACCTCCCTCGACAGCTTCGGCTCGGCGCCGGGCCGCGACGATCTCCTCAAGCGCAACGGCTGCGACATGACGGCGCCCCCCGTCGCGTACAGCAACCCGACGTACTCGGCCTGCAAGGCGTACAAGTGCCCGGCCGCCTACCCGGTCGTGTGGTGCGCGCTGCCCGGCGTCGCACACAACGGCAGCACGTACAACGGCACGAACTACTCGCCCGGCGACATGTGGAACTTCCTGTCGACGCTGCCTCGGTGACGAACCGGCCACAGCCGAACTAGAAATGGCGACGCGCGCCGATCAGCGCGCGCGCCCACGCCGGCGCGCGAACGCCAGCATGGCGAGCGCGCCGCCGAGCGCGGCCCAGTCGGCCGACGGAGCGCGCGCCAGGCTGCACCCCTCGAGGTCCCCAGCGTTGCGCGACGGCCCGGAGCCGATCGTGGGTCCCGACCTGCGCACGGACGCCGGTCTGTCACCGGGCGGATCGCTCATCGCCGTCGCGCCGACATCCCCAGACGGATCGGCCGCCGATGCGGGCGCGGGCGGCGCGACGCCCGTGACCGTCATGGTCACGATGCGAACACCCTGACCGTCGTTCGCGTTGAGCTGCCAAACGTCGCTGTTCACGCCCACGACGACGGGCGTCGCCACGATCAGCTGCTCGAGCGACGCGCCCGCCGCCAGCGTCGTCCCTTCGCCGAAGACGGCGGCGGCCTGGAACGCCATCGACGTCGGCGGCTTCGACTTCTCGATGACGAGCGGCATGTCGCCCTCGTTCGTGAGCTGGAACACCGCCGTCGAGGACACGCCGACGTAGTTCGTGCCGGCGTCGAGCGCCGTCGACGAGATGCGCAGCTTGCCGCCCATGAGCGCCGAGCCCTCGATCGCCACCGCCGCGGTCGCCTCGCCCGAAGCGATCGAGAGGGAGCTCGAAGACGTGCCGGCCGCGCTGGGCGCGTAGGTGATGGTGACCGTGACCGAATCGCCCGCCGCGAGCGCGGCGCCCGCGTCGGGAAGGCCGCTCACCGAAAACGGCGCCGACGGCGGCACGAAGTCGGTCAAGGGCATGGGCGCGCCGCTCACGTTCGTGATCGTCACGGTCTGCGTCGACGCACGGCCGACCACGAGCGGCGCGAACGTCACGACCGCGGGAGCGATCACCAGCTTCGGCGCCTTCGACTGCCCCACGCCCGACAGCGGGATCGCGAAGGTGCCCGCGTCGGTCGAGATGCGCAGCGCGCCGGCGATGGCTCCCTCGGTCGACGGCTGGAACGAGACCGGGATCGAGAGCGCGCCGCCGGCCGCCACCGCGAGCGGGACCTGCGGCGCGTCGCCGCCGACGGCGAAGTCGCCGGCCGCGCCCAGGCCGACGATGGTCGTCGCGCTGGTGACGGTGACCTGCACGGACTTCGACGAGGCGTCCCCGACCAGCGTGGGCGGGAACGCGGCGCCCTGCGCGCGCAGCGGCGGCGCGCCCGTCATGCCGAAGCCCAAGACATGTCCGTCGCGCGTGCCGACGTAGACGCGCCCGTCGCCCACGCCGGGCGTGGTGAACTTCGCCGAGGTGCCGATACCGGCGATGTAGCGCAGGGGCAGCGTGCCGTTCTCGGGCACGGCGTCGTAGGCGCGCAGCTCGCCGCCAGCGCCCGACCACCCCGAGGACCACACGGTCCACAGGAGCGCCGAGCCCGAGCGAAGCCCGTTGGACGTGATGACGACGGCGCTCGCGCCGTAGGCGAAGCTGCTCGACGACGTGCCGACCTGCGCCAGCTGCGGCGTCCCGTCGGCGGACGCGCCCATCTTCAGGGCGACCAGGCAGCCGGGGGCGCTCCCGTTGCAACTGCCCGCGACGGGGACGTAGACGTACCCGCCGTCGCCCGGCCACACGCTGGGCTTCGACCAGACGTTGCCGATGGGGCCGAGCTTCTGCACGACGCGATCGGCTCCCCCCTCCCCTTGCTGGTAGCCGCCGAGATCGTCGCGATCGAGCAGGTACAAGATGCCCTCCTTGCCGATCTGCGCGAGCAGGTTCGGGTGCTTGGCCGTGCCGAGCGACGCGGGCAACGCGACGGGCGCCCCCGACCCGAAGTCGGCGTCCTCGACGTTGAGCTGGTCGCGGATCGCCGGTGAGAAGAAGTCGGCGGCCGCCAGCGTGCCGTCGGGCTGGACCGAGAGCCGCACGACGGACTCACCGAGCGCGCCCGGCGGCGTGCGGCCCGGCACGGGCCCGGCGTGTGGCGACCAGTCGTTGCCCGTCGCGAACAGGATCTGGCCGTCGCCATCGGAGACGAGCGCGCCGCCCGCCTGCCAGATGCCGGCGCCGCTGCCGTTGCCCGAGCCGGACTCGGTAGCGAAGAGTGTCTGCACGCGGCCCGTCGTCGAGATGCCGATCACCCAGCCGTAGTACGGCCAGGCGTCGCAGTGGGCGCCGAACGCGGCGTACACGACGTCGTTCATCAGCAAGAGGCCCGGGCGCTGCATCTGGCGTTCGGCGTCGAACGCGCGCGTGGGATCGTTGGCGGCGGTGCCGGCGATCAGGACGGGGAAGCCGGCGCGCTCCGCGCCCGTCGACAGGTCGAGCGCGTGGGCGTAGTAGCTGGCGACGCCCGCCGAACCGTTGGCGTACGTCTTCGAGAGCAGGTAGGCCGTGTTGCTCGCGACGTCTATGGCCGGCGTGCCCGACACGCCCACGGACGGCGTCAGATCGCCGCAGTTGAGGTCGGCGGGGCGGAACGGCGTGCCGAGCTCCCGCTTCCACAGCGTGTCGCCGGTCGCGGGGTCGAGGCCGTAGATGACGTTCTCCTCGGTCGCGACCAGCAGCACGCCGCCCGCGTAGAGGGGCTGTGCGTAGATCTGTCCGTCGACGTTGGCGTCGAAGATCTGGCCGAAGAACGGGCTGCCCACGACGGTGGGATCCAGCGCGGGTTGATTGGGATACCAGCCGGTGCGCGCCACGTCGCCCGCCATGACGCTGCCGGGATCTGCTGCGGCCGTGACCGCAGAGAAGGTCGTCTCGACGCCAGTCGGTGGGACATCGCACGCCGCGAGGACGAGCAAGACAGAGAAGGAGAAGCGACGGAGAATCATGGCCAGAACGACGCTGCCATCGGCGGATCTCGGGGATGCACGTAGCCGAGCGCACGCCGATCCGGCGCGGAGGCGAAGCCGCGGTCGTCCTCCCTAAGGTCCGGGGCGTCAGTCCGCGTGGGTCGGGGTAGGTCCGGCGCCCCTTTCGCCTCGCTTCCGCCGTCACACTTCTGACCATGGGCTTCCATGCCACTCACGTTTTGCCGACCCGTCGATCTCGGGGCGGCTTCGCGCGGAGCGGCTGACTCGGGCGCGAGCGTCGTGTCAGGCGCGCGCGCGCAACCCGGGCGCGCGCCGCCCGAGGGGCAGCACGCGCGCAGGCACGCTCTTGAACGCGGGCGTGCGCGAGCGCGCGTCGAGCCGGCGCGGGACCAGCGCGTTCGCCTCGGGGTAGTACATCGCGACGTTCCCGGCGCGGATGGGCGCGAACGCGACGACCACCTCCATGCGCCCCGCCTCGGTCTCCACCGCCACCGGATCGCCCTCGCGCACGCCGACCCGAGCGGCATCCTCGGCCGCCATCATGACGACGTCGCGCCGCGCGTTGCCCCGATAGAGGTCCTCCTCCTCGTAGACGACCGTGTTGAACTGGCCCTCCGAACGCAACGTCATCAGCATGAGCTCGTCGGGCGCGAGGCCGCGCGGCGTCCGCTCCGGCACGTGGAAGTGGGCGCGCCCCGTCGGCGTCGCGAAGCGTGGCGCGTGCAACACGCGCCCGGGGATCGTGAACTCGCCGCCGCCCCTCTCGATCGAGGCCAGCGCCCCCAGCTCGGGAACCGTCTCCGCGATGCGCGCCCGCAGCGCGCGGTGCGAGCGCAGGCCCGCCCAGTCGAAGCGCCCGGGCGGCAGGATGCGCTCGGCCAGCGACGCCAGGATCTCCACCTCGCTCGCGAGCTCGCCCTCGACGGAGGGCCGCCCGCCCGTCGAGAGCCGCACGAAGTTGAACATCGACTCCTGCGTCGTCGGCTGCTCTTCTTCGTCGCGCGCGAGCACGGGCGCGATCAGCGTCTCCGCGCCGCGGCCGTGGGCGTGCCCCTGGTTCAGCTTCGTCGAGAGGTACAGCGTCGTGCCGACGCGGCCGAGCGCGTCGCGCGCCCACGGCCCGTCGGGGCTCGAACCCCACAGGTTGCCACCGAGGAGCAAGGCCGCGCGGATGCGCCCGGCGTGCGCCGCCTCCATCGCCGCGTACGTGTCGAGGCCCGGCGTCGCGAGCGGCGCCACGCCGTACACGTCGTGCAGCCGGCGCGCGAAGGCCTCCTTCAGCGCGGGCGTCACGCCCACGGTGCCCAGCCCCTGGACGTTCGAGTGTCCGCGGATGGGCAAGAGCCCCGCGCCCGGCCGCCCGAGCCAGCCGCGCGCAAGCGCCAGGTTCCCGAGCGCGAGGATGGCGTCGGTGCCCCACGCGTGGTGCGTGAGGCCCATGGCCCACAGCACGATCCCGCGCCGCGCGCCGAGGATCATGTCGACGGCCGCGTCGAGCTCCGCGCGCTCGACACCCGCCTCGCGCGCGAGCTCGTCCCAAGTCGAGGTCGCGAGGTCGTCGCGCACGGCGTCCCAGCCAGCGGTGTGGGCGGCCACGAAGCGGCGATCGACGCCGCCCGCCTCGACGACGCCCTTCAGCAGCGCGCGGAACAGCGCGACGTCCGCGCCGACGTGCGGCTGCAGGTAGAGATCGGCGATGCGCGTCCCGAAGAGCAGGCTCCACGGATCCGAGGGCACGCGAAACCGCACGAGGCCGAGCTCGCGCAGCGGGTTGACGACCAGCACGCGGCCGCCGCGGCGCTTGAGCCGCATGAGCTGCGTCATGAGGCGCGGGTGGTTCGACGCCGGGTTGCAGCCGGCGAGGAGCGCGAAGTCCGCCTGCTCGAGATCCTCGAGCGCCAGCGACGACGTGCCCGAGCCGTAGATCTGCGAGAGCGCGACGCCTGAAGCCGAGTGGCAGTAGAACGAGCAGTTGTTGACGTTGTTCGTGCCGTAGGCGCGCGCGACGAGCTGCATGAGGAAGCCCGCCTCGTTCGACGAGCGGCCCGACGAATAGAAGAAGGTCTCGTCGGGGCGCGCCGCGCGGAACGCGGCGGCGGCGCGCGCGTAGAGCTCGTCCCAGGAGATGCGGCGGAAGTGCGTCGCGCCCGGCGCGGCGAGCATCGGGAACGCGAGCCGCCCGGCCGCCTCGAGCTCCTGCGCACTCATGCGCTCCATCGCGGCGATCGGCGTGCGCGCGAGGAACGCCTCGTCGACGACGGCGCCCATGTCCGCGGACTGCGCCTGCACCGACTTCTTGCAGACCTCGGGGAAGTGGCCCGCCTCGTTCGTCATGCCGCCATGCTGGCCGCCCATGCCGAGCGCGCACGTCTTGCAAGCGTTTCGCGAGGCGAGCCGGCGGTAGAGAGCGATGAGCCCCCCCGCGGCCCGCCCCTTGCGGAGCACGTAGGCGAGCGCCGGAAAACCGCCGCCAGCGTCGACGCGCGGGTGGGCCACTGCCGTCTCCTTATGGCTTGGTCAGCGCGTTCGCCCAGCGCTGGACGCAGTCGAGCTCGGACGCGCTCAGGTAGTCGGTGAGCAACGGCATCTCGGCGCCGCAGGACGGCTTCGGCTTGAGCTTCTCGAGGAACAGCCCGCGCGCGGGCGAGCTGCCGGCGACGAGGTAGGGCATCGTCGTGGGGCAGACCCCGGCGATGCCCGACGGGGGAGCGCCTCCCTTCGGCATCTTGCCGACGAGGTTCTTCTCCCAACCCACCGACGACATGTCGAAGTTCGCGGAGGTGCCCTTGTTGTCGTGACAAGCCCCGGCGTAGGCGCAGCTGTGCGCCGCGAAGATGGGCAGCGCGTTGCACGGGCCCGTGCCGCCTCCCGTGCCCGCGGTCCCGGTCGCTCCGCCCGCGCCCGTGGTGCCGGCGGCTCCCGTCGCTCCGGAGGCGCCCCCCGTGCCCGCGCCGCCGGTCGAGCCCGAACTGCCCGAGCTGCCCGAACTGCCAGCCGTGCCCGTCGAGCTTGGCGTGACGACGAAGCGAAACGGCCCGATGGTGACGCTGCCGCAGGTCGGAACCGTCACGGGGTTCAGATCGGCCGACAACAGCACGCGGTTGTTGGCGTCCGTCAGAAACACGCGCGGCGTGTGCATGCCGGGCGCGAAGTCCGTCGACATGCCGGACTGCGGGTTGCAGTCGAACTGGGTGTGCGCCGCGTCCATGAAGAATTGGACGTGCGAAACGCCCGCCTGCGCGCACGACAGCAGCGGACTCGACGCGTCCCGCGTCGCGGAGAACGTCCAAGACGTCTTCACGACGGGCGGCATCGCGCAGCCCCCGGTGCCTGCGGCACCCGTGGTGCCAGCGCTGCCGGTGGTGCCCGCCCCGCCGCCACCCTGCCCGGCCGCGCCGGTCGGATCCGCGCCACCGGCGGCCGCGCAGCCGATCATGAGGACGGCGACAGTCGCGAGCGCGAGCCCGCGACCGTCGGTCCGTCCTTCTTGCGCGCCGCCCTGAGCCCGCGCGAGAGACCTCAATGGGGCTGCGCCTGCTGCTGAGCGGCCGCGTCCTTCTGGCGCAGCGCCTGGTTCGCGGCGATCTGAACCTGCACGCGGCGGTTCTGTTGCCGCCCGTCGCTGGTGGTGTTGTCACCGACGGGCTGCGTGTCACCGAGGCCGTGGCCCGTCATGCGGGAGCGCTCGACGCCATTGCGCTCGAGCTCGGTGATGACGGCGTCGGCGCGGGCCTGGGACAGCTTCAGGTTCGCGTCCTTCTTGCCCGTGTTGTCCGTGTGGCCCTCGATGACGAGGTCGGTGTCCTTGTACTCCTTGAGCACCTTGGCGAACTCGCCGAGATCCTTCTGCGACTGCGGCTTGAGCTTCGCTTTGCCCGTGTCGAAGAGGATGGCCGAGTTGAACTTCACGAGGAGCTGGTCGCCCTGGCGCTCGACCTTCGCGCCCTTGACCTCCTTGAGCGCCTTCTCCTGCTTGTCCATGTAGTGGCCGATGACCGCGCCCGTGCCGGCGCCCGCGGCAGCGCCGACCGCGCCGCCGACCAGCGCGCCCTTCCC
>DASZUD010000200.1:0-5197 GCA_035548155.1 Polyangia bacterium | reverse complement strand
ACGTCTTCGCGCGCCACGGCAAGCGCGGCGATCGCAATCCGCCCGGCCTCGTCCTCGACGCGCGCTGGGATCGCCTGGCCGACGCGGCCGCGCGCCTGGACGCCCGGTGGCTGCCGCGCGAGACGATGGGCGAGCTCCTCGACGGCGCGATGACGGCGCGCGTGCGCGGGCCCTTCCTGGCCCTTTCGGGCGCGGTGTCGATCGAGGGCCCGCGCGTGTCCATCCAGGCGTCCATCGAGGACGGCAAGCGCGCGGGCCTCGACGCGCGCGCCAACGACGTCGCCCTCACGCCCTTCCTGCACCGCAGCCTGCAGCCGACGCTGCGCGGGCACCTCACCGGCCACCTGCGCGTGAACGTCGCGCTGCGCGCGGGGCTGCGCGACGTCGAGGTCGAGATCCCCATGGCCGAGGTCACCGTGACGCGCGCGAGCCCGGCGGCCGTGCCGCGCCGGCTGGCCTTCCACATCGGGCCCTCGGCCAAGGCGGTGGCCCGCGCGGGCACCGACACGTTGGCCGTGGGCCTCGCGTCGGCGAGCCTGCGCCGCCGCACGCTGCGCCTCGAGGGCCTCGTCGCGCGGTGGGCCGAGCTCTCGGCGCGCGGCGCGCTGTCGCTGGCGATGCCGCCTGCCTCGGGCGACGGGGAGGAGTCGCCCGCGCAGATCGACGCGAAGCTCGAGGCGAACCTGCCGTCGATCGAGCGCTGGATTCGGCCCTATCTCGTGGGCGTGCACGCGTCCGCCGCGCTCACGCTGTCGGGGCCGCTCGATCACCTGCGCGCGCGCGTCGCCTTCACGCGCTCGTCCGAGGCGACGATCCTCAGCCAGGCCTTCCGCGTCCCCGCGCCCATCACCGCGACGTTCGACGACGGCCGCGGCATCGCGTTCGACGGCCTCGTGCTCGAGCACGTCGGCGGCGGACGGCTGACGGGCCAGGGCCGCGCCGGACGAGACGGGCGCATCTCGGGGCAGTTGACGCTCTCGGGGTATCCGCTGGCCGAGGTGCCGGGCATGGAGAGCGTCGTGCTGCCCGCGGCCCTCGGCAACGGCCGGCCCACGACGCTGCACGACGCCGTCGAGGGCCGGCTGAACGCGACCCTTCAGGCGTCGGGCGACGTCGCGCGGCCCATCTTCGAAGGCAAGGTCGACCTCGCGCACGTCGCGCTCTCGGGGCGTCCCATCGGCGAGGGCAGCGTCCGGGCGCACACGCGCGGACTGTCGCTGACCGCCGAGGGGACGCTCGGACCTTCAGTGGCGCTGCAAATGAAGGCCTCGCTGCGGGACGCGGGCGCCGTCGCGGACGTGAGGCTCGCGCTGACGAAGCTCGCGCTCGCGCCGTGGTTGCCGCCGGCGCTCGCGGGGCTCGACGTCTCGCTTTCGGGCCTGGGCCAGGTCACGGTGGCGCCCGATCGGCCGTTCGCGACGCACGCCGAGCTCGAGGCCGCGGGCCCCGGCGGCCAGCTCGCCATCGAGAGCCGCACGTCGAACGACTCGGCCGCGGTGACGGCGCGAGGCCGCGTCGAGCTCGCCGGCCTGCGCTCGCTCTGGGGACGAGCGCTCGCCGACGCGCAGGGAACGATCTCCGTCGACGTGACCAGCACGCCCGAGGCGCGGCTCAAGGGCGCGCTCGCGGTCGCCCGCGCCGTCACGGTGCGCCCCAAGAGCTGGCCCGTGTCGCTCGGCGTCGCCGAGGGCGGCCGCGTCGAGATCGACGAGACGCACCTGCACGTGCCCAACCTGACGCTGACCGCGCCCGGCGCGCGCCTCCGGCTCGCGGGCGAGCTCAACGCCGATCTCGTCAGGCCCGAGCGCACGACGATCGATCTGCGGGCGGACGCACACCTCGACGCGGCCGAGCTCGCGCGGCAGGCCCACCTGCCCGCGCTGGCGTCGGCGTCGGGCACGATCACCGTCGACGCGCACGCCCTGGGCGCGCTCGACGATCCGAGCGGGAGGGCCGTCGCGCGCGTCGACGGCGTCGAGCTGCGGCCCGCGTCGAAGGCGTGGCCCGCGCTGCGCGTCGACGGCGTCGTCGACGTCAGCGACCACACCGTCAGCACGCGCGGCGTGCGCGTCGCCACGCTGGGGCCGGGACCCGTCATGGGCGTGGCCACGGTGGGCACGCCGGCGGCGCCCGCTTCGGCGCGCGTCACGTCGGCGTTCCCGCTGCGCATCGAACGTGTCGACGTGCCGGTCACGGCGCGAGGCCTGCGCGTCGGCGACGCCAAGGCGTCGTTCGCGATCGGCGCGCTGGATCTCGATCTGCGGCTCGCGGGCGCCCCCGAGCGCGCGCTGGTGCTCTCGGGCGACGTCGGCGTCGCGGACGCGCGCTTCGATCCCTTCGCGGGCAACAAGAAGAAGTCCGGCGGACCCGCGCGGCCCTGGTTCGAAGCGCTGCCGCCGTGGCTCACGCTCGATCTCACGATCCACGGCCCGCCCGACGCGATCTCCGTCAACGTGCCCGTGCTGTGGGACGTCGACCTCGGCATGCGCTGCCGCGTGACCGGCAGCAAGCGCGGCGGCACGATCTCCGGGCAGGTGCGCGGCAGTGGCCCCTACTCGCGCCTCATGCTCTCGCTCTTCGGCCCGAAGGGCGCCCGCGAGTGCCACCTCCTCAAAGAGTGATCAAGGAATGATCACCTCGGTCTTGCAGCCGAGCAGCACGTCGACGCGCCCCGCGGCATCGCCCTGCAGCGGCGCGCAGCTCGCGTCGCAGATCGAGATCGTCTGCGGCATGCCCGTCGCCGGATCGACGTCGTAGTACCAGCCCCCCTGGCGCGCGTCGCACGCGGCCTTGTCGTGGACGTTGCCGATCGTGACGATCCGCCCCGCGCCCGACGTGAACTGCACGTTGACTTTGAAGTAGTCGAGCGACTGCCCCGCGGCCGCCTGCGGCACCTTGAACTCGCACGACAGCGCCGACGTACGCACCGAGCCGAGCGCCGCGAGGAACGCCTGCCCGACGTCTTGCCCCGAGCTGATGACGAACGACTGCTTCGTCCCGCCCGCGGCGGCGATCGCGTCCAGCGTCTGATGCGCCGCCTGCGCATCGGCGGGCGCGAACACGCCGATCACGAACGTCGCGATCGAGGTCGTCGACGCGAGGCCCGACGCCGCGATCGACGCGATGCCCTGGGCGTCGTACGGCGGGCACTCGTCGGGCACGCCGTCGGTGGCCAGCAGCACGACGCCGCGGTGGCCGGGCCTCGTCCGCGCGATCGCCTGCGCGTGCGAGATGGCGCCGCCCAGCGCGGCGGACGTGGGCGTCGCGCCGCTCAGCACGTGCGCATCGAGCGACGCGACCAGCGCGTTCGCCGCGCCTGGGAGCGCCGCGACCTCGACGGCCGGGGTCGCGTACGCCGCGCCCTCGCACGAGTCCTGGCCCAAGCAGAAGCCGTCCAGCTTCGTGCACGTGCCCTTGCTGGCGCCCGTGCACGTCGCGCCCACGGGGATGCAGCCGTCCTTCGAGACAGAGCACTCGCCCACCGGCACGCAGACGTCGTTGCGCGCGCAGTTCGCGTTCGTGGCGCACACGGTCCCGGTCTTGGCGCACACGCTGTAGAACAGGCACGGGCCGCTCGTGCCACACTCGGCGTCGGCGCCGCACGCGCTCGGGACGCCGGGCTTCGACAGCGGGAAATACTGCAGCCCGACGCCGATCCCCGCCGAGCGCGGATCGTTCAAGAACGACTTCAGCGCGCCCTTCACGGCGTCCCACTTCGTCGCGCCCGTCGCCGTGGCGCCGTCCATCGATCCCGAGCTGTCGAGGATGACGTACATGTCCAGCGGCGCCTGTTCAGCCTTCTGGCTCTGCGCCGCGCACGCCGCGTCGCCCAGCGGCGCGCCGCCCACCTCGCGCGGAGGCGCCTCGATCGCGACGTCGCTCACCGGAGGCACGTCGTACGTCGCGAAGATCGAGCCCGCGTCGTCCTGGTTTCCCGCGCCGCCGCCCGCCCCGCCCGCGTCGGGCGCCGCGTGACGAGTGCCCGCGCACCCAACCGAGAGCGCGAGCAGCGCGAACACCCCACTTCGATTCACGGCCACACGAGACATCGAAAACCTCCTCGGGCTCGCGACGAAGCGACGAGCCTACGCCCGAAACGAACGCGCATGACGACGAGATCGAGGCGGCTCGTTCCTTGTTTCATCAAACAAAGTGCGCGAGGCAAAAAGTGGACCGGCGGCGCGGCAATCGACGCGCGGGGCGCGCACAGCGTGACGCTTCGAAACGTGTGATAGGCCACGGCAAACCAGCTTTGCGCGGGGCCCGCGCTGGAAGGATCGAGAGATGACGAAGAAGTCTGCCGTGTTTGGTCGAGTTTCGATGGTGGCGTTGCCGTTGGCGGTTTCGTCGTTTCTCGCCGCTCGCGACGCGCGCGCGGCCATCCCCGACGGCTACAAGGGCACGCCTTTCGGCGGGACGCCGCGCGCGATCCCCGGCCGCATCGAGTTCGAGGACTACGACGACGGTGGCATGGGCGTCGGCTGGCGCGTCGACGATCACACGGGCAACTTCGGCGTCGGCGGCTGCGCGGGCAATGCTTACCGCACCGACCTACCGCACCCCCAGATCTGCCAGACGAACACGTCGCCCGGTGAAAACGACCTCTACTCATCGGGGCCGATGATGGGCACGCACTACCCGAGCGACGACATGCCGCAGTCGAAGTACATCGGCTACACGCACGGGGTCGACTGGGTGAAGATCACCGTGAACGTCGCCAAGGCGGGCATGTACAAGGTGAGCTCGACGTGGGCCTCCGAGCCGGGCGGCGCGGGCGGGATGAAGTTCCAGATCTCGTTCAACGACGTCGTGAAGGCGGACGTCTCGCTCACGGGCACGGGCGGCTATCACAACTGGGTCGCGTTCCCCGACTTCGCGACCGTGCAGCTCGACGCCGGCGTCCAGGTGCTGCAGTTCGCGCCGAAGACGAACCACATCAACTACGACTACCTGCAGTTCACGCTCGTGAACGCCGACGGCTCGACCGATCCTTCGGGCGCGGGCGGCACGACCGGCAGCACGGGCGCGGGCGGCACGACGGGCGCCGCGGGCAGCATCGGGTCGACGGGCGCGGCCGGCACGACCGGCGCCGCGGGTGACACGGGCGCCGCCGGCACGACGGGCGTCGCGGGCAGCATCGGATCGACCGGCGCGGCGGGCAGCGTCGGATCGACCGGCGCCGCAGGCGATACGGGCG
>DASZUD010000199.1:0-3219 GCA_035548155.1 Polyangia bacterium | reverse complement strand
CGATGGCGCGCGTGCGCGAGCGCCTGGGGCTCGTGCCGGGGCCAGGCGGGGCGTGATGCGGGCGCCCGGGCCCGGACGGTCGGGGCTAGGGCGCGGCGGCGTCGCCCGGGGCGTGCGGGCGCTCCTTGGCGCCGGGCTCCTCGCGGTCTTCGCGGGCTCCGCGGCGTGCTCGACCCATGACGGCGGCTCGAGTCCGGAGGACTCCGTGCAGTCGCTGATCGCGGCCGCGCGGGCGGGCGATCGCGTCGCCGTCTACCAGCGGCTCGGCCCGCGCACGCGCGCCCGCATCGACGAGCTCATGTCGTCGGCACGCCGCACGGGCGCGACGCGCGTCTTGCGGCCCGAGGATCTCGTCACCGTGGGCTGGGTGCCGCCGGCGTGGGAGGCAGCGGGCACGCGCCTGCTGCACCGCGAGGGGAACGAGGCCGAGGTCGAGGTCTACTCGGGCGGCGGGGACCGCCAGAGCGTGCGCGTCGTGCGGGAAGCCAAGAGCTGGAAGGTCGAGCTGCCGCTGCGCTGAGCCTTCAGCTTGCCGCGCGCGACGTTCGCGCGCGATGCCGGCGCGCGAAGGCCACGAGCGCGCCGAGGATCGCGACGGAGATCAGCGTGCTCTTGGCCGTCGCCGGTCCTGAGACCGCGCACGTGACGTACCCGCTGCACTCGCCCGTCGTGTCGTTGCAGTTGCCGCTGCCGCACTCGTTGTCGCCCGCGCACGCCACGCCGCCTGCCTTCTTGGCGACGCACGTGTTGTCCGACGCGCAGTAGTTCCCCTCGGCACAGGTATCGGTCACGAGATCGACGGACATGCAGGCCTGGCCGGCGCTGGCCTTCGCCGTGCAGGTGCCGTCGGTGGGCGGGTCGGTCGAGGCGTCGGCGCCGACACACACACCGTCGATGCACTCGAGCGCGGTCTGGCACTTGCCGCCCACGGCGACCTTGGCCACGAACGCTTGCGCGCACTCGGGCGGCTCTTTGAGGCCGCTGTTCCAGTCTGCGCAGCTCATGGCCTCGATGGCGGCGATGCACGCCTCGGCCTTGGACTGATCGTAGACGACGCGACCCTTGGCTTGCCCGTCCGAGATGGACGAGGTGGTGAGGAACCACTCCGCCTGGATGTTCATCACGCATTCTGGCTGCGTGATCGGCTTGTCCATGTCGCCGGTCTCGTTCGTGAGATCCGCCGCCGAGTTGCACTTGAAGTTCTGCGCACAAACCGCCTGGGCGCGCGCCGCCGGCAGCTGGTCGAGGCCGATCCCGCCGCCACCGCCGCACCCGAGCGCCGTCATGCACACGATCCCGAACGCCGCCTTCGTCTTCATGCGCCCTCCTGGGGCTTGAGTGTCGTCGATTCGTGCAGCCACGCGAGATAGGCGGGGCTGCCGTCGTCGACGTTGAACGCGAGGATCTCGGGCACCTCGTACGGGTGCAGCTCGAAGACACGCGCGCAGACTTGCTCGAAGAGGGCGGGCCGCGTCTTCGCGACGCACAGCACCTCGGGCTCGTCCCAGATCTTGTCGTCGTAGCGATAGATCGACCGCACGCCGGGCACGATGTTCACGCACGCGCAGAGATGCTCTTCCACCAGCGCGCGCGCCATCGTGGCCGCCTGGTCGGCGTCCGGGCACGTGATGTGGAGCTCGAGGGCTTCTGCCACGGAGCCATCGTAACCCAACCGCCCGCCTCTTGACGACGACCGGCCGCGTAGTAGAGAGTCCTCGCGCCTTGCTCATCGTGCAGAAATACGGCGGCACGTCCGTCGGCACCGTGGAACGCATCAAGAACGTCGCGCGGCGCTGCCTCGCGACCCAGCGCCAGGGGCACAAGGTCGTCGTCATCGTCTCGGCGATGTCGGGCGAGACGAACCGCCTCCTCGGCCTCGCCAAGCAGATCAGCGAGCTGCCGGACGAGCGCGAGCTCGACGTCATCGCGTCGACGGGCGAGCAGGTGACGGTTGGCCTTCTGGCGCTCGCCATCCAGGAGCAGGGCGGCAGCGCCGTCTCGCTGCTGGGGCATCAGGTGCGCATTCTCACGGACAGCGCCTTCGCGCGCGCCCGCATCCAGGACATCGATGCGCGCGCCATCAACGCGGCGCTCGACAGCGGGAAGATCGCCGTCGTCGCCGGGTTCCAGGGCGTCGACAAGGACGGCAACATCACCACGCTCGGCCGCGGCGGCTCGGACACGTCTGCGGTCGCCGTAGCGGCGGCGCTCAAGGCCGACTCCTGCGAGATCTACACGGACGTCGACGGTGTCTACACGGCCGATCCGAACGTCGTGTCGACGGCGCGCAAGGTCGACCGCATCAGCTACGAGGAGATGCTCGAGCTCGCGTCCCTGGGCGCGAAGGTCCTGCAGATCCGGTCGGTCGAGTTTGGAATGAAGTACGGCGTGCGCATCCACGTCCGCTCGAGCTTCAATGACAACGAAGGGACCTGGGTCGTACCCGAGGAGACAGACATGGAAGCCGTAGTGGTCAGCGGCGTGACCGCCACCAAGGACGAAGCGAAGATCACCCTTCAGGGCATCTCGGATGCGCCCGGGATTCAGGCGAGGGTGTTCAAGCCGCTCGCCGATGCGGGCATCTCGCTGGACGTCATCGTGCAGGCGTACGTCCAGGACGGCCGCACGAACTTGACCTTCACGCTGCCTGCTGCCGACCTGCCCAAGGCGCGCGACATTCTCGCGAAGAAGTGCGCGGACGTTTGCGCGGCCGAGCACATCAAGAGCGTTTCCGGCTTGTCGAAGGTCTCGGTCGTCGGCGTGGGCATGCGCTCGCACGCGGGCGTCGCGCTCAAGATGTTCGATGTCCTCGCCAAGGAGAACATCCACGTGCATTTGATCTCGACGTCGGAGATCAAGATCTCCTGCGTGATCGACGCGAAGTACGCCGAGCTCGCCGTGCGCGCCCTGCACGATGGCTTCGAGCTGGGCAAGGCCTGAGCGCGGAAGGGGCTGCGCGTGAGCGCGGAAGGGGCTGCGCCGCCTCCCGCGGATCATCGGCACGGAAGCGGCTTCGCCCCTCCCGTGGATCATCGGCACGGGAGCGGCTTCGCCCCTCCCGTGGGCTCACCCCGTTCGTAAGGTGAGCCGGCGCGGCGAATGCGCGCCACCCATCGCTGAATCAGCTCTGCTTGCCCGCGTTACTTCTTCGGGGCGACAGTCGGCGCGGCGGCGGGCGTCTTCGTCGCGGCCGCAGCGGGCGGCGGCGCGGCGGCGGCA
>DASZUD010000198.1:0-7719 GCA_035548155.1 Polyangia bacterium | reverse complement strand
TCCGTGTGAACCCGCGCGAGCCCGAGGTGCCGGCGGCGGGGATCGGTCTTTCGATGGGCGCGCGCGAAGCGATTCAAGCGATCGAGCGAAGGCGACCCAGCGTGTGATCGCGATCTCACCGTTTGTACGAATTGGCGACAGCTGAAGCCATTTCGGCAAAGCCCCTCTCGTGGACGTGCGCCAACTCCGCGTCGCGACAGGGTCAGGCCATGACGCGCCGCTGGCATCTCGGATGCACTTCGCGGGGTCTGTCTCGAAGGAGGTCCGACATGACGCCGATCGTTCTCGCCCGCCAGTTCCCCGACCCCGCCAACGACACGGATCCTCAGCGCGCGGCACCGCTGCGCGTCCTCCTCGCCGAGGACAACGATACGATGCGACGACTCCTGGGCTTCGTCCTGCGCAGCGACGGCCACGCGATCGTCGAAGCGCGCGACGGCGCCGAGCTGCTCGAGAAGCTGGCCGCGTCGCTGACCGCCGGCCCCGAAGAGGCGATGGACGCGATCGTCTCCGAGCAGTCGCTGCCGGGGCTCGAGGGGCTCACGATCCTCGCGGGCCTGCGCGCGCGCGGCCTGGCGACGCCGTTCGTGCTCATCACGGCCGATCCCGAGGTCCAGGTGCGCGCGCGGCGCCTGGGTGGCGTCGTGCTGGATCAGCCGTTCAACACGCGCGCGATCCGCGACGCCGTCACCGAGGCCTCGGCGGAGTCGACCAAAGCTTCCGGAAGCCTCTGACGTGGGCCGCGGCTACGGCCCGGTCGGGTGGTGGTTCTCGAGATCCTGCTCGTCGAAGCTCGAGCGCGTCACCTCGCGGTCCGGCACGACCTCGCGATCGGGAACGACGCTGTATTCGCTGACGTCCTCCTCGTCCCAGCTCGAGCTCGTGATGTTGCTGTCCTTGAACACGCGGCCCTGCCGGACGAGGTTGGGATCGGGGGCGGCCTGGGGCACGGGAGGCGGAGCGGCGTCCGGGAAGGCCACGCCGGCGTCGAAGGGAATGACCCCCGCTTCGGGCAAGGGCGGCGACGCGTCGAGCGCGGCGGCGTCGAAGGTGCCGCCATCGGGCCCCGACTGCGACGCCTTTGGAGGCATCGTGCGCCCAGGCAGCCTGCCGAGCGGCGGCGGTTGAGCTGGCGTTGCGGGCACGGCCCACTGGCCGGGCGGCACGGCGTTCGGCGTCGTCTCGGTGAACTGGCGTTCGGCGACGAAGCGAGAGCGCTCGCGCGCCGACGGCGGCGGCGGCGACGCCGGCAGCGACGGCACCGGCTGGGGCGCGCGCGCGCGACCGATCAGGACGCCGAGCAGCAAACCCGTGCCCAGCAACCCGGAGCCGAGCGCCATGAAGCCGCGACCGCTCACGATGGAATCCTACCCCCGTGCGCGGCCGCGACAACCCTGTCGGCGACTCGGCGCAGCGGAATCGGCCGCCGGCTTACTTTTGTGAGGCCGGGGGATTCGCGGGCGCCGCGCCGCAGCTGCGGAACTTCGGGGCGAACGCGCCCTTGCCGAACGTCGACTCGAGGCTCGTGTCGGCGTCGACGACGAGATACAGGCCCTTGCCGTCTCGATGGACGTGGAACACGAGCGGCTCGCCGCCCGGCCTGTCACCGAACAGCGACCCCTGGTAGCCCGCGGGCTGCGCGGCGCCTGCGTAGGTGGTGGCGCGCTGCACGTCGTGGCTCTCGACGCGCTTGCCACCACCCTCGACGGCCAGCGTGTCCGCGGCGACGACGGCATGCACCGAGGCCGTCTTGCGGCAGTCCGCGGCGTAGCTTCCGCCGAACACCTCGACGGTCTTGTCGTCGAGCCGCCCCGCGGCGCGCGCCGAGACCGCGAGCGCTCCTCCGGCGGTGGCGAGGGCGAGGCACGCGACGAGCTTCATCGGGCCTCTTCATTGGGCACCGGACAGCGGCGCGGAGCAACCGAAAAGCGAGCGCGTCGCGCTCAGGGCCGCCCGCGCATCACGCGCTTCGTCGAGGCGCTCGCCGGGCGACCGTCCTCGATTCGCACGTTCGCGCGGTCTACGGAGAGGATCGCCCGAGCGGCGGCCCGACGTCGCGTCGCCCGAGCGGCCCGACGTGGAGCCCCGTGCGCCGGCCCTCCTCGGCGAGCGTCACGATCGCGCGCCCTTGAGGCGAAGCTCCTCCGCGCCCTCGAGCCGCCGATCGAGATACTCCTCCAGCGGGTTCGGGCGCGCGTCGGCATCGACGTAGCCGAGGTGCCCGTCGGGGCGCACGAGGTAGAGAGCGCCCGGCATGAGGCCGGCCTCGCCCGCGGCGGCCCGCCAGGGTCGTTGCACCACCTCGACGCCACGCTCGTCGCACACGGCGCGCACGGCGCCGAAGCCCGGCTTGGGATCACCGTAGACGTGCAGCTGCCACCAGCGCGAGCGCAGCGGCGCGTAATTGTCGTCGGCGCCGTCGCCCGATTGGGCGAAGTACGGCAGGCGATCGCCTGCGTGTACGAGCTTGGCGTGGCCCTCGGAGATCGGGCTCTTGCGGTAGCGGATGCGCGTCTGCGAAACCGTGGCGAACAGCAGCGCGCGCCCGCGATCGGTGCCGAACACGCGCGCCAGCACGCCGGGCATGGCGCGCGTGCGCAGCCAGCGCGCCAGCAGCCCGTCGCGCGTCGCGAGCGTGAAGATCCGGTCGGTCGTCTCGACGAGGCGCTCGGCGAACGCGCGGCGCTCGGCGTCGTAGGTCTCGAGCAGCGACGGCATCGCGCGCCCGTTCAGCACGTCGGCCAGCTTCCACCCGAGGTTGAACGCGTCACCGATGCCGGTGTTCATGCCCTGCCCGCCCACGGGGCTGTGGATGTGTGCGGCGTCGCCCAGCAGGAACACCGGCTCGGCGCCGAAGCGCTCCACGACGCGGTGGTGGACGTGGTACGTCGAGAACCACTTCACGTCGCGCACGCGAACGCCGAGGTGCGCGAGCACGGACTTGTCGACGTCGTTCCAGCTCATCGGGCGGCCGGCGGCCGGCGCCGGCTCAGCGCCGGCCTCGGCGCGCGCGCCTTCGGCGCGCACCGTGCCGATGAGGCGCACGTGACCGGAGCCGCGCAGCGGGAACGCGGCCAGGACACCCGCGTCGTCCAGCGCGATGTGCAGCTCGCCGTCGGCGCCCGGCCCTTCGGCCAGCAGGTCGGCGACATAAAAGAGGCGGGCGTACGTGCCGCCCGGGAAGCCGAAGCCGAGACCCCGCCGCACCGAGGAGCTGGCGCCATCGCAGCCGGCCAGATACGCGGCCTCGCACTCGGCCGTGCGCCCTTCGAGCGTCGTGAGCCGCGCGCGCACGGCGTTGCCGTGCAGCTCGAACCCCGTGAGCGCCGTGCCGCGCTCGACGGTGACGCCCGTGCGCTCGAGCTCGGCGACGAGCAGCCGCTCGTGCTCGTCCTGCGCGAGCATCAGCACGAACGGATACGGGCTCTTGCCGCTGCCGATGTCGCCGAAGAGCACCTGCGCGGCCTTCTCACCGCCCACCCAGAGGTTGAGCGCGTTCAGCGGCAGCCCGCGCGCGACGGCCGCGTCGGCGATGCCCAGCTGGCCGTAGAGCTCCAGGGTGCGCGCCTGCACGGCGATCGCGCGCGACGTCCGCGAGGGCTGCGGCTCGCGATCGATGATGCGCACCTTGATCCCCGCGCGAGCGAGCCAGAGCGCCAGCGCGAGGCCGGTGGGGCCAGCCCCGACGATGAGAACCTGCGTTGCGGAAGCCGGCATGCCTTCCAAAAAAGCTGGGGCGCCGGCCCCGGCGGTCAAGCCGATGTCGGCGCGAACCTCGCGCCTTGCCCGGTCGGGTTGCAACCTTAGCGTTTCTCTAGAACAGAAAAGCGCGAACGAATTGCGTGGAGGTGGTCCTCATGTACACCCGATTGGACAGGCTGGCCGGGCGCATGGTGCTGGACGCGACGGGGACGATGCTGGGCCGAGTGAAGGCGCCCCTGGTCGACATGGAGACTTGGCTGGTCGACACACTGCGCGTGACGCCGTCACGCGCAGTCGCCGGCGAGCTGGGGCTCGTATGGTCGTGGTGGCGACCGCCCACGATCGACATCAAGACGGGCCTCGTGCAAGCGGCCGGAGACGCCATCATCCTGCGCGTCTCACTGGGCGAGCTGCGCGACGCCGCGCCGACGCTCACAGGCGAGGAGACGCCGGCGTTGCACTGAGCGCGCGCTCGATCGCGTCGCGCAGCTGGGCGTCCTCGGGCGCGACGCGCGACGGGAACGCCTCGATGACGTTCCCCGCGCGGTCGACGAGGTACTTGTGGAAGTTCCACTTGGGCTCGCCGCGCGCGCCCGCCAGCAGATCGAACACGGGCGAGCGCCCCGGCCCGACGACCTTCACCTTCGCGAACATCGGAAAGGTGACGTCGTACCTCGTCGAGCAGAACGTCTGGATCTCGGCGTCGGTGCCCGGCTCCTGCGCGCCGAAGTCGTTCGACGGGAAGCCGAGCACGACGAGGCCCCGATCGCGGAACGTGTGCCAGAGCCGCTCGAGGCCCGCGTACTGCGGCGTAAATCCACACTCGGACGCGGTGTTCACCACCAGCGCCACCTTGCCGGCGTAGGCGGACAGGCTCTTCGTTTGGCCGTCGAGGGTCTTCGCCGAGAGATCGTGAAAGGTCATCGTGTCCTCCGACTTGTTCTTTCGAGACGTCGATAGTATGTCGCCGACGCACCGACGATGAAGCTCCAGATCATGTCCGACCTCCACCTCGAGATGCACGCCGACCGCGGCGCGGCGTTCCTCGAGGCGCTCGACCCGACGGGCGTCGACGTGCTGGTGCTCGCGGGCGACATCACCAGCGCGCAAAAGTACGCGCCGCTGGCCGAGGCGTTCGCGCCGCTTTCGCGCAAATACCGCCACGTCGTGTACGTGCCCGGCAACCACGAGTACTACAAGGCGACGCCCGCCGAGGCCGACGCGAACATCGCGCGGCTCGCGCGCGAGCTGCCGAACGTCCACGCGCCCGACAACGCCGTCGTCGAGATCGAGGGTCAGCGCTTCGTGTGCGGCACGATGTGGTTCCGCGACGATCCGGCCGCGGCGAAGCTGAAGGGCTTCCTGACCGACTTCCACGTCATCCGCGGCTTCGAGCCGTGGGTGTACCAGCGGAACGCGGCCTTCGAGCGCCTGCTGCAGGCCGAGCTTCAGCCTGGCGACGTGGTCGTCACGCACCACCTGCCGGCGCCCGGCAGCGTATGGCCGCGCTTCGTCGGGTCGCCGCTGAACGCGTTCTTCCTGTGCGACGTCTCGAGCTACATCGGCGCGCACCGCCCGCGCCTGTGGATTCACGGGCACACGCACACACGCTGCGACTATCGCCTCGGCGACACGCGAATCGTCGCGAACCCGCTCGGCTACCCCAGCGAGCCCTGGAGCCAGGCGGCGTTCGACCGCGCGTTCTGCATCGAGGTCTAGCGCGCTCCCGGGCGCCCCTACCCTCGTGCTGTCGGGGCCGGCCTGAGCGCGCCGTCCGGCTTTCGGCACGACGCACGAGGGCTCCGGAGGCCGCGAATGCCGGGCGAAACTATGTTCCCAGCGATGGGCGAGAAGCGCGCGATGTGGTGGGTGTACCTGGGCAGCGTCCTCGCGCTGGCGCCGGTCATCTATCTCGCCAAGCGGCACGTTCACCTGACGGCGTTGGTGTGGATCTTCAACCACGTCGAGCTGGTGGGCATCGGCGGGCTGGCGGTCTACCTGGCGCTCGTCGCGACGAGCACGTCCAAGCTGCCGCTCGACGGGCTTCCCTGGGAGGCGCCGTGGTGGAAGTTCCTCCTCTTCGGCGTCGAGCTGATGGTCTTCTCCGTCGTCGCGCTGGCCGCGACCCTGTGCGCCGTCGTCGCCATCCCGATCCTGCTGCCGCTCAAGCTGCTGCTGGTGCGCGTGCTGGGTCCTTCGGCGACGATCACGGGCGCGCTGCTCTCCTTCCCGCTGATCCTGGCCTCGACCAGCGTCACGTTCGCGGCTCTCTACGGGCTGGCGATCGGCACCGGCAAGGGCAACTTGGTCCGCGACAAGGTTCCGCTCTACGACAAGACCCCCGGCAAGCCGTGGCCGCTGGGCGAGGTCTACTACTTCAGCCTCAGCACGATGGTGAAGGGCTCCACGCAGTACGACGCCACGGGGTGGTGCCGCTGGCTCGCCCTCCTCGAGGTCACGGTGGCGCGGCTGCTGGAGGTCGCCGTCGTGACGGTCGGGATCGGTGCGATCCTGAGGCGGGCCGCCGGGCACTGACGCGCTATGCTGCGCCGGTGCACGCAGCCGTTCTCTTGATCGCGATGTCGGCGGTCGACGCCAGCGCGGCCGTCGCGCCCGACGGCGGCTCCACGGGCGCCGTGCAGTCGGTGCGCGCGGCGGGCCTGGTCGCGAAGCAGTGGCAGGCGCAGCGCGTGCCCGCGCCGGGCCCCGCGCTCTCGATCGGGACGTGCAGCTGCGGCTGCCTGCAGGGCGCGACGGCGCTACCCACGAGCGGACGCGGCTACGAAGCGCTGCGCCTCGGCCGCCACCGCGTCTACGGGCACCCGAACCTGGTCGCGTACATCCAGCGGCTGGGCACCGCCGCGGCCCGTGATCACCTGGGCCTGCTCGTCGTGGGCGATCTCTCGCAGCCGCGCGGCGGCCCGACGCCCAGCGGGCACCGCAGCCACCAGACGGGTCTCGACGCCGACATCGGGTACGTCGCGCCACCCGGCGCGCGCGCGCACATGCCGGCGAGCGCGCGCGAGCACCTCGCGCCGCTGGCCGTCGTCGACGGGAAGACCCACGAGAAGACGCCCGCGTGGACGCCGAAGGTCCTGAAGCTGCTCGCCGTGGCCGCGTCCGATCCCGCCGTCGATCGCATCTTCGTCGACCCTGGCATCAAGCGGCTGGCCTGCGCCGATCCGGTGGGCGCGAAGGCGCCGTGGCAAGGTCGCCTGCGCCCCTGGTGGAACCACCACGATCACTTCCACGTTCGCCTCAAGTGCCCGGCCGACAGCCCGCTGTGCGTGCCGCAGGATCCGCCGGCCGACGACGGCTGTGGCGCTTCGCTGGCGTGGTGGTTCAGCGCCGACGCCGAAGCGACGCGCACGAAGAAGCGGGAGGCGGCCGCGGCGAAGGAGCCGGAGCTGCCGGCGGCCTGCTCGGGCTTGGTGCAGGCGAGCGACTCGACGGCCGCACCGGTCGCCAAAAGTGACAGGTGACTCTTCCCGGGGAGCACGGGCGGCCCTAAGGTGGCAGAAGGGCGCGCGCGCCCGCCGGTTCCGTGCTACAAGGTCACCAAGCTTCCATTTCTTTCCGTTCGTCGTCTCTGCGTCGCGGCATCGCCTGTCGTTCGTTCGAGCTCGGACACCGGCAGGCTAGAGGCTTCTGCGCGACGGCAGCTCCGTCGAATCGAAACAGGAGAAACGCACAATGGGTCGACGCCTCTACGTTGGGAATCTTTCGTACAACACCACCGAGATCACGCTGCGCGACGCCTTCGGCCAGTTCGGCACCGTCGCCGACGCGAAGATCGTGATGGACCGTGACACGGGCCGCCCGCGCGGGTTCGCGTTCGTCGAGATGAGCTCGGATCAGGAGGCGCAGGACGCCATCGCGCAGCTCAACGGCCGCGAGCTCGACGGCCGCGCGATCAACGTCAACGAGGCGCAGGAGCGCGGCGGCGGCGGCGGCGGCGGCCGTGGCGGCGGCGGCGGCTTCGGCGGCGGGCGTGGTGGTGGCGGGGGCGGCCGTGGC
>DASZUD010000197.1:0-5079 GCA_035548155.1 Polyangia bacterium | reverse complement strand
GAAGAAACGCCTCGACGTCGACGGTTCCCCCGCCTGGAAGCTCAAGGACATGCGGCGCGAGCACCTCTACTCCGAGTTCTCGGGCGGCCGCGCGCCAGGCAGCGATCATGTCGTCATCAAGCATCGCCTGTCCGTCTAACTCGTATTCTCCACAGTTGGATAAACCTTCGCCACAGCAATGTCGGGGACGCCTTCCGCAACCACTCGCGAGCGATCTCGCGAGTTTGCGACGGCGCGTCTCGCTGGATAACGCGATAAGGGCCGCGGCCGGGGCCGCGGAAGACTGTGACGAGGATCGCGGCCGGTTAGCGATCCAGGGGACTGCGGACGCCACCGGCGCCTCGATTCAGGACGTGGGTGTAGATCATCGTCGTGCTGACGTCCTTGTGACCGAGGAGCTCCTGGATGGTTCGAATGTCGTAGCCGGACTCCAAGAGATGCGTCGCGAAGGAGTGGCGGAGGGTGTGCGGCGTCACGTGCTTGGGGATGCCCGCGGCAATCGCGGCTCGACGGATCTCCTTTTGAACGACCGTCTCGTGCAGATGGTGACGACGGGTCTCGCCGGTGATGGAGTCGACGTAGGTTCGAGTTGCAGGAAAGACCCACTGCCACGGCCACTCGCAGGGTGCCGACGGGTATTTCCGGCGCAAGGCCTCAGGCAACTCGACGAAGCCGCCCCCATCTGCGACGTCCGTCGTGTGCTGTGCTCCGACCGACGCGAGATGATCGCGCAGTGGCTCCACCAGCCTACCTGGCAGCATGGTGCGCCGATCCTTCTGGCCTTTTCCGCGCCGAACCGTGATCTCGCGCCGATCGAAGTCGAGGTCTTTGACGCGCATTCGAAGCGCCTCGAGCAGGCGAAGGCCCGCACCATATAGCAGCGAACCTACGAGCGCCGTGGGCCCCGTCAGTCCGGCCAGCAAGGTCAGCGCCTCCCGCGGCGTCAGTACCACGGGAACGTGAGCCGGACGCTTCGCGTGGACCAGGTCACCAAGCCACGGAAGGTCGTGGCCAAGTACGTCCTTGTACAGGAACAGCAGCGCAGCCAACGCCTGGTTCTGCGTCGAGGCTGCGACGCGCGCCTCCGTCGCCAGCGAGGAGAGAAAGGCACTGATCTCCGGGCCTCCCATCGCGTCGGGATGGCGCTTGCCGTGGAACACGATGAACCGCCGAATCCATCCGACGTAGGCCTTCTCGGTCCGCCCGCTGTAGTGAAGCGTCCGCAGCGCGACGCGGACGCGATCGAGAAGGCGAACGTCCGTTCGCAGCGGCTTCGCCCCGACGTCGTGTTCGCGGCGGAGAGGAATGACGCGGCCAGGCCCTTCCTGAATCGATCTCATGCGTGCCGCTTATCGGGCCCGGGGCAGAATCGGTGACTCGCCACGAGCTTGGCGCAACTGGCGCGGTCGGCGGCGCGACCGGAAATCGGACCACGCGACAGTGACGTACAATCGCGCGGAAAGGACCGCTCGCGGGCGGCGAAGTCACTCGGTGCCCCGTCTGCCACGACCGAAGGGCTCCTGGTCGTGCCGCCCGACGATCAGCGGCTGCCCGCTGCCCCGGCGTGCTGATCGACGACGTGCACACCGAATGAACGGCCCAGCCGGCCGAAATTCAGGGGTGAGAGACGGGGATTGAACCCGCAACCCTCGGAGCCACAGTCCGATGCTCTACCAATTGAGCTACTCCCACCATATTCAGTTGTCAGTCTGCGTACTTACGAACTTACTTGGGCGACTTTGAGGTCGCCCGGCGCGCCCGGCAGGAGTCGAACCTGCGACCCGCGGCTTAGAAGGCCGCTGCTCTATCCAGCTGAGCTACGGGCGCACTCTTTATGATCCGAGGACTTACGGTCAAGAGATTACTGCAAGCCTCCGCTACTGTACCTCCTGCAGCTCGCGAGCGCTGATTCCGAGCAGGTACAGGATGGCGTCCAGGCCCGACGACGTGAGGCTGGTGTCGGCCGCCTCGCGCAGCTTGGGCTTGGCGTGGAAGGCGATGCCCAGGCCTGCGCGGTCGAGCATCAGCGCGTCGTTCGCCCCGTCCCCGACGGCGATCACCTGATCCAGCAGCACGCCCTCCGCCTGCGCGATCGTCTCGAGCAGCTCGGCCTTGCGCTGGGCATTCACGATGGGCCCCACGACGCGGCCCGTGAGCTTGCCGCCCTGAACCTCGAGGTTGTTCGAGTAGGCGTAGTCGAGATCCAGGCGGCGCTTGAGCGCCTCGGCCGCGCGCGAGAAGCCGCCGCTGATGACGGCGATGCTGTAGCCCAGGCGCTTCAGCACGCGGATCAGCGTCTCGGCGCCGTCGGTGAGCGGCAGGTCGGACGCGATCTTGTCGAGCACCGCGACGTCGAGCCCCTTCAGCAGGCCCACGCGCTGGCGCAGCGACTCGTCGTAGTCCATCTCGCCTTGCATCGCGCGCTCGGTGATCTTCGACACCGCTTCGCCCACGCCCGCGGCGCGCGCCAGCTCGTCGATCACCTCGATGCGGATCAGCGTCGAGTCCATGTCCATGACGACGAGGCGCTTCGAGCGGCGGTAGAGGCTCTCGCGCTGGAGGGACACGTCGAAGCCCGCGTTCGTCGCCACGCCCAGCAGCGTCTTCTTGAGGATCTCCGCGTCGCGCCCGGCGGGCAGGCGCGCCTGGATCTCCACCGACGCCAGCGTCTCCTCGGACAGGCGGCCGATCTTCTCGATGTTCGCGCCCTCCGACGCCAGCGTCGACGCGATGGCGTGCAGGTGCGCGGGGCCCAGCGCGGGCGCGATCGCCGTGATGACGTAGCGGCCGCCGTCGGCGGGCGAAGGCGCCGTGCCCGCGCGAGCGACGGGCTTGAAGTCCAGGTCCATGCCGAGCTGCTTCGCCGCGAACAGCAGGTCCTTGAGCACGTCGCGGTTGCCGGGGATGCCCACCAGCAGGCACAGCGTCAACTGGCCCTGCACGACGACCTGCTCGATGTCGAACAGCGAGGCGCCCTGCTCGGCCAGGATGCCGGTGAGCGTGGACGTGACGCCGGGGCGGTCGGGGCCGGTGACCGTCACGAGGACGCGGTCGAGAGAGACGGGGTCGGGCATGAGCGGGCGCAGTTTAGTGGGTCGCGCCGTCCCGCGCAGCCATAAAACGGCCGGTCACAAAACGGATTAAGATGCTGGCCATGATTCGGATGCGCGGCGCCGTCTTGCTGGCGGTCGCCCTCGTGGTCGGCGCCGCCGGCTGCGGCAGAGCTGGCCAGGCCAAGGCCGACGGCAGCATCGCCGTTCAGCAGGACGGCAGTGCCCCAGGCGGAAACGCCGGCGACGGCGGAGCGCCCGCCGCGGCCACCGATCCGCACGACGCCTCCCAGCCCGATCTCGCGACCGACTTCGGGCCGCCGCAGGGCGACGGGAGCTGCCCCGCGGCGACGGGCGCGCTGGCGGCGGCCCCGGCCGATCTTGCGATCGACGACTTCGGCGGCGACGGCCCGCTCGACGCGCGGCAGCGCACTGCCGGGGCGTTCGTCGTGAAGGAGCAGTTCGACGCGACGGCGGGCGCGACCTTCTCGCCCGCGCCCGGCGTCGATCCCACGTGCGGCGCCGCAGCGCCGGGCGCCGCGCACATCAAGGGGCGCGCCGCCGACACGGGCGCGACCTTCGCCCTGGTGTTCAGCACGCCCCGGAGCGACGGCAAGCCTGCCGACCACTACGACGCGAGCGGCACGCGCGGCGTGAGCTTCCGCGTGGCGCTGGGCGACGCGAGCGCGAGCAAGCTCCTCACCGTGCAGGTGAACCTGGCCGGCTCGCAGTGGGACTACGCCAAGGACGTCAACGTCGCGGGGACGTCGTGGCAGACGGTCACCGTGCTGTGGAGCGATCTCGCGGCGGCGCCGGGCGCGGACGCGTTCTCGGCGGCGAAGCTGAATCAGATCGTGTTGCCGTTCTTCGCGGGGGTGGACGTCGATCTGTGGATCGATGACCTCGCGTTCGTGAGGTAGCAGCGGGCCCTGCCCCGGCCCCTTCGGTGCTCTTCCGCGAGGGCCGCGAGCGGGAGAGGAGAGAGGACCCCCTAGCGAGCGGCGGGGGCGGCGGCCTTCGCAGATTCGGCTTGGGATTGCGCGAGGCGGTCGCGCCAGCGCGGCTTGAGCGGCGCGTCGGGCCAGCGGCGGAGAAGCTCGCGGTAGGCGGCGATCGCGTCGGGCCAGCGGTGGGCGCTGAAGAGCTCGTCGGCGCGGCGGGCCAGCGTGGCCTGCGCGCTTGCGTCGTCGGACGCGCGATCCGGCTCCTCGGCCCGCGCGCGCGCGGGGGCCGCCGACGGCTTCGCGGGCGCGGCGGCCTTCTTCTTCGCGAGCTCGGGCGCCGGCGGCGGTGGCGCCGCGGCGACGGGCGCCGCCGCTGGGGCGGGCGCGCGGTCGGCCTGGGCGGTGGCCTTCGGCGCGGCGGGCTCGGCCCCGTCGTCCTTCGCGGCGGACGACGCGCTGCCGAGCGCGGCGCGGCCGTCGCCCTTCCAACCCGAGGGAGGCTGCGCGTAGCCTTCGCGCGCCGCGGGCTTCGCCTCCGCCTCGGCCGGCGCGTCCGAGCGCGGCGCGCCGGGCGCTCGATTGGCGGACGCCGCGCGGTTTGCGGGCGCGCCTTCCAAGAGATCGTCCAGGCCTGCGGCCTTGCGCTCCTTGGCGGCCGCGCGCGCCGGCGACGGCGCAACGGCTCCGCGGCCCGAGCCCATGGCGCCGAGACCGCCAAGACGATCGGGCCCTGGCGCCGCGCCTCCACCGACGCCCACCAGCCCGGACAGGCCGTCGTTCGGCGAAGCGGCCTCGCGCTTCGCGCGCGATGCCGACGCGTGAGCCCGCTTTCCGTCGCGAACGGCGCGTTCGGAATCGGCCTCGTCCGCACGCGCGCCCGCGCTCGCCCCCGCGGACGGTTCCGAGGCCGCCTCTCTCCTGGCGAAGCTGCGCGCCGGCTCGGCGGGCGCCGACGGTGCGGCGGCCGGCGCGCCCTTCACCATCTCCACGCCGCGCTCCATCGTGCGCTGCGGCTCGAGAAAGACCTTCGAGGCGATCACGACCACGGCGACCGCGCCGACCGTCGCGAAGGTGGGCAGGGTCCA
>DASZUD010000196.1:0-19259 GCA_035548155.1 Polyangia bacterium | reverse complement strand
CGTGATGCGGCCCAAGCAGAAGGTGCTGTTCATGTCGGTGCGGCGCGAATACGAGCTGCAGACCGTGGGCGCGTTCGCGCCGTTCGCGCGCGAGATCGGCGAGCTCGGCCCCGGCGAGGTCGGCTTCTTCACCGCGGCCATCAAGGACGTCGGCGACGCGCGCGTGGGCGACACGATCACCGAGTCGGCGCGCCCCTGCGCCGAGCCGCTGCCCGGCTTCAAACCGGCGAAGCCGATGGTCTTCGCGGGCATCTTCCCGACGGACACGGCACGCTACGAGGATCTGCGCGACGCCCTCGAGAAGCTGCGCCTCAACGACTCGTCGTTCACGTTCGAGCCGGAGACGTCGCTGGCGCTCGGCTTCGGCTTCCGCTGCGGCTTCCTCGGCCTCCTGCACATGGAGATCATCCAGGAGCGCCTCGAGCGCGAGTACAACCTGGACCTGATCACGACGGCCCCGACGGTCCGCTTCAGGTGCGTCATGCAGGGTGGCGACATCATCGAGCTCGACAACCCGGCCAAATTCCCCAACGAGGGCGGGCTCGAACAGATCGAAGAACCGATCATCGCCGTCACGATCCACACGCCGCCGGAATATGTGGGCGGCATCCTCAAGTTATGTGAGGACAAGAGAGGCAAGCAGACGGGCCTCACCTATGCCGGCGAAAAGCGCGTCATCATCCGTTACGATCTGCCCCTCACCGAGATGGTGTTCGGGTTCTACGATCGCCTCAAGTCGGCGTCGCGCGGCTACGCGTCGCTCGACTACGAGCCCAAGGGCTACGCGCCGGCCGACCTCGTGCGCATGGATCTGCTCGTGAACGGCGACAAGGTCGACTCGCTCTCGCTGATCGTGCACCGCGACAACGCGTACACGAAAGGCCGCGACCTCTGCGAGAAGATGAAGGAGCTCATCCCGCAGCAGCAGTTCGAGGTGGCCGTGCAGGCGTCGATCGGCTCGCGCGTGATCGCGCGAACGACGGTGAAGGCCCTGCGCAAGAACGTAACCGCGAAGTGCTACGGCGGCGACATCACGCGGAAGCGTAAGTTGCTGGAGCGTCAGAAGGAAGGTAAGAAGAGGATGAAGCAGGTGGGCAACGTGGAGATCCCGCAAGAGGCCTTCCTGGCGATTCTCAAGGTCGATTGAGCATGCCGAGCACGGTTGCCGAGGGAGGGATCCTGAGCTGGTGGCGCGACCGGTCCGCGTGGAAGCGCGCGCGGCTCGAGGGCCGCCACCTCGTCAAAGAGGCGCGGCGGATCCTCAAGAAGAAGAGCTACCGGATCCCCGAGGCCACGGCCGCGCTCGTGTCGGCCCACGCCGACGCCGTCGACGAGGCGCTTCGCGGCCACACGCCCGAGGATCTCGAGCGCGTGCGCAAGGCCATCGGCGCGCTCGACGACTCGATGGACGAGCACCTTCGATTCGCGCGCAAGTCCACGGTGCGCGAGTACTCGGAGTCGATCGGCGTCGCCGTCGCCATTGCTCTTTTGCTCCGGGCGTTCGTCGTCGAGGCGTTCCAGATCCCGTCGGGGTCGATGATTCCGACGCTGGAGGTGGGCGACCACATCTTCGTCTCGAAGTTCGCCTACGGCCTGACGATCCCCTTCACGAACACGAAGCTCATCGACAGGGGCGCGCCGAGCCGCGGCGACATCATCGTCTTCAAGTACCCGCTCGACCAGAGCACCGATTACATCAAGCGCGTCGTGGGCCTGCCGGGCGACGTCGTGGAGATGCGCCAGGAAGAGCTGTACATCAACGGCCACCAGGTGCCGCGCGAGCGTGTGCCCAAGCCGTACCACTATTCCGACGCCTCCCGCGGCATCGGACCGCCCGAGGATCACGAGGGCGAGCTATGGATGGAGAACCTCGACGGCCACAAGCACGAGCTCATCCAGGAGCCGATCCGCACGCCGCGTGACTTCGAGCGCAAGGTGATCCCGCCAGGACAGGTCTTCGTGATGGGCGACAACCGTGACAACTCGTCCGACTCGCGCGTCTGGGGCACGGTGGACCTCGACCTCATCAAGGGCAAGGCGCTCATCGTGTGGTGGTCGCGCGGCAACGCCGAGGGCATGTCGCCGCTCGACTGGCTGAAGTCGGTCCGCTGGCACCGCTTCTTCCAGGTCGTCCAGTAGCTCGTCCAACTGTCCGCCAATGTTGCCGTACCCGTACGGCCGCCGCGCTCGTGGCGCGCACCTGTCCCGTCAGCGGGTGAGCACGAACACGAGGATGCCCACGACGAGGACGGTCGCCGCGATCACCGCGATGACGCGCATGCCCTCGGTCTTGTCGTCGCTGCGGTCGGCGTTCTTCTGCGCCTTGGCGATGGCCGCGCGCAGCTCGTTCGTGTCGGCGTAGCGATCGTCGCGGTTCTTCGCGACCATCTTCAGGATGATCTCGTCGACGGCCGCCGGGATCTTCATGCCTGACGCCTTCCCCTCGAGGAGCTTGGAAGGCGGCGGCGGCTGCTGCTTCATGTGGAAGTTGATGATCTCGATCGGGGTCTTCGCGCCCTGGAAAGGCAGCACCCCCGTGAGCATCTCGTACGACATCATGCCGAGCGCGTAGATGTCCGAACGGCCGTCGAGCTTCTGGCCGCGCAGCTGCTCGGGCGACATGAACTCGAGCGTGCCCAGCGTCTGGCCCACGGCCGTGAGCGCCTGCACCTCCTTCTCGCCCGACATCATCTTCGCGATGCCGAAGTCGAGGACCTTCACGTGGTCTTCGACCACGCTCTTTCCGTTGCCGCTGGTGGCGCCCGTCGTGCGCGACTCGATGAAGACGTTCTCGGGCTTCATGTCGCGGTGGACGATGCCGTTCGCGTGCGCCTCGCCCAGCGACTGCGCCACCTGGTCGAGGATGTTCATCACGCGCTCGGCCGGCAGGACGCCGTCGCTCTTCTGCAGCTGGTGCAGGCTCCGGCCGCGCAGCAGCTCCATCGCGAGGTAGAGGACCCCGTCGTCCGTCTCGTCGAAGTCGTACGTGGTGACCGTGTGCGTGTCGCGCAGCTTCGAGCAGGCCTCGGCCTCGCGCCGGAAGCGCGCGATGATCGTCTGGTCGGACGAGTTGTGTGGGTGGAGAATCTTGAGCGCCACCTCGCGGCCGGTCGCGATCTGCTTGCCGCGGAAGACGGCCCCGAAGCCGCCTTCGCCGATCTTGTCCTCGACGAGGTAGCGGTGGTTCAGCGTGCGCCCGATGAGGCTCTCGACGGACTGGGCCGGCGGGCGGATCGGCGCGGCCGGCGCCGATTGCATGGCCGCGGCGGGCATTGCTGCGGCGTTGGCCGGGGCGGGCGCGACGCCGCCCTTGGCCGCCTGAAACAGCGTCATCGCCGCTGACTCGAGCCCGCCCGAGCCGTTGGGCGTCGTCGGCTTCGCCTGGTCGGGGCGCGCGAACGGGCGAATCGTGCCCGAGATGTCCGCGCGGCGCGGCTCGGCCGGCGCGACCGCCGTCTCTTCGAGCGGCGACACGGGCCGGTCAGCCGCGACGTCGACCTTCTTCCCGCAGGCGCCGCAGAACCGCGCACCGGTCTCGAGCTCGGTCCCGCAGTGTGGGCACTTGGACATCGCGCCGCGACCTCAGGGTGCCTGCGGCGAATCGGCGCGCGCCGCCTGGTCCCGCTCGCATTTCATGACGAAGATGCCGCCCGCCGCCGCCGCCAGCAGCGCGAGGAAGAAGAACGCCAGCAGCGATCGCGCGCCCCGAACCGGGCCGGTCAACGAGCGACTGCGGCCGCTGGGCGGCTGGCCGGGATCGGCCTTCGTGACGACGTCCTCGCTGTTCACGAGCTCCTTGGGCAGGCCCGCGGAGATCTCCATCGTGGGCGCCTCGGCGCCGTGCGGCGCGTCGGGCACCGGGTCGGTCCCGGGGTCGTACGCGACGAAGCCGACGACGTCTTCGGGCGCGGGGGCCTTGAGCCCCTCGCCGTCGAAGCGCGCGAGCACGACGGTGATGTTGTCCGGCCCGTCGCGATCGAGGGCCTTCTGGATCAACGCCTGCGCGGCCTTCTGAAGGTCGGGCTCGGTGACCAGCACCGACAGCAGCTCTTCGTCGCTGACGGGGCCGTGCAGGCCGTCCGAGCAGAGCAGGGCGACGTCGCCCTTGCGCAGGGCCACCTGCGACAGCACGACCTCGACGCGCTCCTGCACGCCCAGCGCTTGCAGGATGATGTTGGCGTGCTCGAAGGCCTTCGCCTCTTCGGGCGTCATCGCGCCGGCCTCGATGAGCTGCCAGGCGAGCGACTGGTCCTTCGTGACCTGGGCCAGCTTGCCGTCGCGCAGGATGTAACAGCGCGAGTCGCCGATCTGCCCGACGATCAGCGTCTCGTCGACGAGCGCGGCCACGGTGCACGTCGTGCCCATGCCGCGCTCGCTCTGGTTGTCGCGCGACTGGACGAAGATGCGCTCGTTGGCGCGCTCGACGGCGCGCCGCACGAGGCGCGCAAACTGATCGCGCGGCAGGGCGCTCGCCGCCGCGAGCGCCTCGTAGATCGAATCGACGGCCATCTGCGAGGCGACCTCGCCCGCGGCCGCGCCGCCCATGCCGTCGCACACCAGCAGGAGGGCTCCCTTGTCGCCGAGCCGCATCTTCAGCGGCTCTTTGCCGTCGTTCGTGCGCGAGCCGGCGGTGACGTCGGCGATGAGGAAGTTGTCCTCGTTGTGCTCGCGGATGAGACCGACGTCGGTCTTCCCGAAGATCTCGATGTCGATAGGGGGGGCGCCGTCTGACATCAGGTCATCCTGCCGAGGTGACTACTTTCGCATTTTTTTCGGTCGAGCGCAGTCATCCTGATGACTCGAATATCCTTCAGTTTCGGCCGGTTTGCGCGCGCCTTAACCAATTTCGAAGCGCAGGAGCTCGTCGCCGAGCCGGATGAGGTCTCCCGGGAGGAGCCCATGGGGCCCGCGGAGGCGCAGGAACGTGCCGTTCGAGCTGCCGAGGTCCTCGAGCCGGCCGCGGCCGTTTCGGTACGAGATCTGCGCATGCCGCCGCGACATGAATTCGTCGTCCGAAAAGACGATGTCGCCGCTCTCCCGGCCGAGGATCTGGTCCGGGCGCGTGAGGTGGAAGACGTCGCGCGTGAGGCCCGCCGGCGTCATCTGGCGCAGGCGGCCCCAGGGCGGGCGCACCGGCGTGCCGAACACGACCATCCCGTGCTCGAGCGCAGGGCGCAGGACGCGCTCCGAGTCGGGGATCATCTCGAGGCGCAGCACCTGCTTGCCGACGAGGACGTGGTCGCCGTCCTGGAGGTCCACGGGGCCGCGCAGTCGGACGTAGATGCCGTTTCGCGACTCGAGCGGGGTGAGGACGCGCCCAGAGAGGCTGGCCGAGATACGGGCGTGGCGGCTCGCGAGGTGGGGATCGTCGAACAGAAGGTCGCCCTCGGTGCGGCCGACGTCGATCTGGTCGCCGAGCAGGTTGTACGTGATGCCGTCCGAGCCGTCCCGGTGGACGACGATCAGGCGGAAGCCGGGCTCGTAGCCGGGACGGGCCGCGCCGGGCATCCCGCCGGCCGCGTGGGGAACGGCCGGGCCCAGGTCGGGCGCGCGCCCCGAGATGCCGGCGATGGCCCCGGCGAGACCGGGGATCTGGCCGGGCATTCCGGAAGGCGCGCCGCCGGGCATCGCGCCGGGCATCGCGCCGGGCATCGCCTCATGGGCCAAACGAGTCCCACAGTATTGGCAAAAGAGGACGTCGTCCCCATTGCTGTTACCGCACCGCCCGCACTTGGTCATGTCGAAGGGGTTTGCAAGCGGCGGAATCCTTTGGTAACAGGCGGGCCCGGATAATCCCTGTCGTGGGTCAATCAATAACAATTTCCGACGGAACGGTCAAACTGTCGAACCCTTCCGCCAGCTGGAGCCGCTGGCGAGGGCTCGCGCTCGGCGCTGTCGCGCTGTTCGCCGGGGCGTGCGGGCCCATGGTCGAGCAGGCGAAGTTCCCCGTTCGCCCCGATTCGGTGCGGCCGGCCGATCTGCTCGGTCCCTATGACGGCATCGTTCTCGACGCCGATACGGACCGGCCGGTCGCGGGCGCGCTGGTCGCCGCGTCGTGGGCCTTCGAGCGCGGCGTCGGCCTGCAGGCGCCGCTGACCGCGCGCGAGGTGGTCGTCGAGTCCGGCGTCGACGGTCGCTACTCGATTCCGCGGCTGACGGACGTGCCCGACGTGACCATTCCGGGCGGGGCGTCGACGCGGCTGCGCCGGTTCACCTTGGTCGTCTACAAGCGTGGCCACGTCGCGTGGCGCAGCGATCGGCGCTTCGTGAGCGGCGCGCCTGCCGAGCGGCGCCACGACTTCTCCCAGCGCGGGACCCGCATTCACCTCGAGAAGTGGCAGCCGGGCTTCCGGCACGCGGATCACCTCGTCTTCCTCGGCGGCGGCGAGAAGGTGCGCGCCGCGGCCGCGTGGGAGCTGCAGCCCGCGGCGATGGAGCTTCAAGGTGAGGAGGCCGAGAAGGCGGGCGCCGAGGCAGAGGCGCCAGCGGGCGTGCGGCGCGTGACGTTGCTCGACATCGAGCACCTGCTGACCGACGACGAGATCCGCGGCGTCACCGGGTTCGTCGGGAAGTTCGAGGACGGCAAGCTGTCCGACCTGCCGACGACGGAGTTCTACGACAGCCGTCACTTCAAGGCCGTGGGCAAGTCCGAGGCGTACGACGTGGGCCTGCGCGTGTGGCGCCTCGGCCCCGCGGCGTCCGACGCCCAGTACCGCAAGCTGCTCGGCGAGCTGCCGGGCGCGCGCCCGACCGACGAGATCGGGGACGCGTCGCTCCGCGCGCGCTCCGGCGAGATCAACGGCGTCGCGTTCCTGGTCCGCGAGCGCGGCGTCGTCGTGTCGATCACGTGCGGCACGGCCCAGTGCACGGAGCAGGCGCAGATCATGAAGCTCGCGAAGCTGGTCGAGTCCCGTCTCCCGGATCTGCCCGCCGAACCGGCCCCCGCGACGGCCCCTGCCGCCGAGGGAGGCTCGCCGTGAGGGCCGGCCGCAAGCTGACCCGCGCCGGCGCTTTGCTGGCCGTGACTTTGGTCGCGGGCTCGGGGCCCGCGCGCGCCTACGATCCGGCGACGACGCACGCCGGGCTCACCGAGCGTTCGGTGATGGCCTCGGGGCTCCACAAGGTGCTCGCGCGTCGGCTCGGCTTGCCGCTGGGCCTGTTCGAGCCGGTGCGACTCGGCGCCGTCGCGGACGGCGAGCGCTCGCTGCGAGATCGCCTCGCGGCGCTCGATCCGGCCGACGGCTATCGCCCCGCGGCCGACGGCACGGCCTCGTCGCTGGCTTGGGTCGTCGCGGGCTCGGTGATCGCGAACACGCCGGCAGAGCGGGGCCGCAACCTGTTCTACGATCCATCGCGCGGCACGGGGCTCGGCGGCGAGGGCGACGGCGCGGCCTTCTCGCACGCCGTCCGCTCGCTGTTCGACGACGGGACGTTCCGCTCCCTCGCCACGGGCACGGACTTCAACCTCACGGGCCTGCCGGCGACGGAGTGGCTGATCTCGCCTCGGAACGACGTGGGCCTCTCGGTGTTCTCGCGCGAGCTCGAGGCGGCTGTCGCGTCGGCGGAGCCGGCGGCGCGCAGCACGGCGCTCGCGCGCGCGTTGCTCGCGCTCGGGGGCACGCTGGCCGTGTTGCAGGACGCGGGCGAGCCCGCGCACGTGCGCAACGACTTCGTCGGCGCGTACCTCTCCGACGCCGCCGGGCAGGCCGACAACCCGTTCGACCGCGCGTCGGCGTTCGAGCGGTTCGTCGCCGACCACTACGGACGCGTGGGCCTGCCGGCCGCGGGCGCGCCCGTCGCGCGGCCCAGCGTGGCGGCGTTCATCACGGCGGAGGACCGGCAGGGCCTGGCCGACCGCACGCAGCGGCGCTTCTTCTCGCCGGGGACGGTGCCGAGCGACGCGATCGTCGATCGCGACACGACGCCCGCCGACGTCATGAAGGACGCGCGCGAGTCGCTGGCCTACGGGCTGCCGCGGCTGCCGCACCTCGAGCTCGCCCGCGCCTCGCTCGGGCAGCGGCGCTACGCGCGCGCGGGCTCGCAACGCCTGCTCGCCTACGAGCGCGTGCCCGGGCGCGTGCGCTTCTTCTTGGACGACGCCGTCTACGCGGACACGGCGCGTCTCGTGCTGCCGGAGGTCGAGGCGTACGGCGCCGGTCTCGTCGATCACCTGTTTCGCGTCGAGCTCTTGCCCGCCGTGAAGGACGGCTCGGTCGTCGTCGAGGCGCGGGGCGCGCGCGGCGCGCTGGGCGGACGCGTGCGCGTCTACGCCGAGGACGCGCGCGGGCGCCGCACCGAGCTGGGCGCCGGCGCGATCGACGCCGGCGGGCGCGTCAGCGTCTCCGCCGTCCCGCCTTCGGGGACGCGCCGCCTCGCGGCCGTGCTGGTGGGACACGACGCGGCGGGGGATCTGGTGGCCGTGGGCGTCGCCGATCTTCCGACGCGCTAGCGTCGCCACTCGGCTCGCGCCCGGGCCCGGCGTCGGCGGTGACGACGCGGAGGCTCCGCCGCGGGGCCGACTCGGGCGCGAGCGCCAGCCTCAGCGCCTCGCTCTCGGCGCGCGCTTCGTCGTCGCCTTCGTGGCTGGCCTGCGCCTCGGCGCGCAGCAGCGCCTCGAGCAACGCCGGATCACGCTCGAGCGCCCGGCGGCGCATCTCCGCCGCGCCCGCGGGATTGCCGGCGTCACCCGCGGCGCGGGCCGCCCACGCGAAGAGCCGCGCGCCGGCCGGTCCGCCTTCCAGCGCGGCGGCGCGCGCGAAAGCGTCGCTCGCGCGGCCAAGCTCGCGCCCGGCTTCGAGGGCCGTCCGTCCGTAGTCGAACCAGGGCCACGGGTCGACGGGATCCAGCGCGCTCGCCGCGGCGAAGGCCTCGAGCGCCTTGTCGGCGCGCCCGAGGCGCCGCAAAGCCAGGCCTCGCTCGTACTGCGCGTCCGCGGAGCCCGGATCGATCTTGAGCGCGCGCTCGGTCTGACGCACGACGACGGCGGGCGCGATCTCCTCGCCGTCCTCGTCGAACACGTCGGGCGCGAACTCGCCGTCCGGACCCCAGAGCACGCGCTCGCGCGCGATCGTGGCGTCCAGCCAGAGCTCGAAGCTGGTCCCCGCGAGGATGCGCTCCTCCGAGTCGGCGCGCAGGCGGACGACGCGCCCGCGCTCGTCGAGGGCGAACCTGTCGCCCGCGACCGCCTCGGCGAACACGAGGCCGCCGCGCGGGTCTCGCTGCCCCGGGGCGTTGAGCGCGGTGAGCGATTGGGGCGCGTGCTCGCCCACGCCGGCGATCACGATGGCCTCGTGGAAGAGATCGGCGCCGTCGAACGAGCGCAGGAACGACGCGTACTCGGCGGGCAGCGCTCCGCCGAGCGCCGCCTCGGCGCGCGCGAGCTCCGCCGGCGCCGCCGCGGGAGCCGGCCTGACCAAGCCGGCGGGGAGTCGCGCCGTCGCCTCGCGAAACCGCTCGAAGAACATCAGCCGTGCGGTCGCGCGCTGGGCGTCATCGCCGAACGAGTCCGGAGGGCAGCGATTGACCCGCCGCCGAGAGCGCGGCGCCGAGCCGCGCCGAGACCCCCGTGACCTGCACCTTGCCGGGCCCCGCGCCGCGGCGAGGACCGTCGCTGCGCCACGCGGCGACGGGCTCCGGGACGACGTGGCCACCTTCGAGCTTCGGCTCGGCGACGTCGACGATGCGCGCGCTGCCGTCGGCGTTGGCGACCACGTGCACCACGAGATCGATCGTGCTGCACACGAGCGCCGCCGCGGTCCCGAGCGGCGCGGACAGCGCCTCGACGCGCGCGAGGCCCTCGGCGATCGTGCGCGCCGCCACGCCGAGCAGCACGCCCTCTTGCCCGCGCGCGGCCGCCGTCAGCACGTCGCCGACCTCGGTGCCGACCCCGTCCGCGACGACGAGGTGATCGGCGTGCAGCGCCGCGGCGACGCGCACGAGCGCCGCGGGATCGCCCGATGGCGCGAGATCGGTCCACCCAGCGCGCACGCGGGTCGCGCCGACGCCGAGCGAGACCACGCGGCGTTCGGACGGGATCACGGCGCCGAGCGCGAGCGCGAGCGGCGCGAGCGCCGCGGCGTCGCCCGTGAGCAGCACGTTGCGCTGTCCGCGCACGGCGGCCTCGAGCAGCGTCTCGACGTCCTTGCCGCCAGGCGGCACCAGGTCGCCGAGCTCACGGTCTCCGGCGGGCGGGCGGCGGATCGCGCCGACGACGCCCGACGGAGCGACGGGCGGGAACACGGCCGACAGGCGCGTGCCGTCGGGGAACCGCACGTCGACGACGGGATTGTCCGGCGAGGGCGGCGGCGCCGCGAGGTTGGCCAGCCGCCAGAACGTGTCGGCCACCGTGTTCGGATCGCCGAGGCTCGCCGCGTACGGCTGCAGGCCCGAGCCCCGATCGACGAAGGCCGCGTCCGGACCCGTGACGACGATCTGCGTGACGGCCGGGTCGGCGAGCAGCGCCTCGAGGCCGTCGCCGGTGGCGCCGCTCACGGCGGCGGCGAGATCGGGCGCGGGCACGGCCTGCCCGGGCGGGGAGGGGAGGGGCCCCGCCTCGGGCGGGACGGCGTGGGCGCCCGTCGCGCGGCGCGGCCCGGTACCGGCCCCTCCTTCGAAGGTGGCGTGGTCGGCCGTCTTGCGTCGTTCGAACAGTCCCAGATCGCCCGTCGCATCGTCGGCGGCGCTGACCTCGGCGGCCGAGGGCGGCGACAGCGCCTCCTCTTCGAGCGCGCGCGACGCCACGGGCGTCGGTGGCCGCCTCGGCGGCGGAGGCGGCGGAGGCGGCGGAACGCGTCCCGCGCGCGGCGGCCGCGCGGCGAGCGGCTCTTCCTCGTCGTCCGGGCCCGCGCCGAAGGCTGTCTCCGCGCCGGTTCCCGTGTGATCTTCGACGGTCGGCAGCTTCGCCGAGCTCGAGCCGACGCGCGGCGGCGGAGGAGGCGGCGGGATCTTGCGTGACTGGCTGGCCAGCTCGCCCGCGAGCCCGTCGATCGTGATGAGAAAGTCGCCGACGTAGACGCGATCGTTCGCGCCCACGGGCGTCACCTCGGTGATCTTCTTGCCGTTGACGTAGGTGCCGTTCGTGCTCTTGAGATCGGCGATCTCGATGCGGCCCTCGCGCAGCGTCAGCTTCGAGTGCCGCTTCGAAACATTGCCTTTCGGCAGCACGATGTCGTTGCCCGAAACGCGGCCGATGGTGATCTCGTCCTTTTCGAAGGAGAGAGCCTTCGGCTCCCCTCCCTTTTCCGTCATGGTCAGCTTGATCATGCAGCCTCGTCAGGGGCAGGAGTGATCCGCGGCACGAGTGACGTTATTCCCCGGGATTCTCGCGGTCAAGAACTGGCCGACCCATCGAGCAGACCGGCTGGCGTGCTCGTCACCGACGGTGAAGCGGCGGATCCGACCCCGCCGTCGATGGAGTTGGCGTGCGTCTCGCCGACCGATTCGCCGGCCGGGCCGGCGCCGGCGAGCGCGGCCAGGGGCTCCCAGAACACGGTCACGACCCCTAGGACCGTGAGCGAGATCAACGTCCAAGTCACCACCGTGGATGTACGATCGCCGGACGCGGAGGCGCCCGACGGATTTCCGGAGCCCGAGGCGGGCGGCGATGCTTTCGCTTTTGGCGGCGCGGCCATCGGGCGCAGTATAAGGCACATCATGACGCTCACGAGCTTCCGGATCCTCACGGCCGTCACGGCTCTCGGTGTGGCGCTCGGCGTGCTGACCGCAGCCGTCCCGGTGCGCGCGGCGGCGCCCAAGTTCTACTTCCGCCTCGGCGAGGTGAAGGCCGGCCCCGAGGTGAACGACGGGCTCAAGGCCTACGCAGGCGAGGCCGTGAAGGCCGACCTCGCCGCGCGGCCCGAGTGGGCGTCGGACGTGGGCACGACCGATCCCGAGGCGCTTCGCGCCGAGCTCAAGAAGCGCAACCTGCGCGGGTTCTCGGTGGTCGTGCGCTTCGAGCGCTTCGCCAAGCAGCTCAAGGAGCCGAGCCCCGGCTCGCGCCACAAGCGGGCGTCGGTCGACGTCAAGCTGTCGGTTTTCGGCACGACCATTCCCGAAGAGAAGCTGGCCTTCAGCGGCGAGGGCGAGTCGACCGTCGAGGCCGAGGTCTCGGAGAAGACGGCGGCGGAAGAGAGCGAGTCGCTGGCCAAGGACGCGATCAAGGACGCCATCAAGCAAGCCGTCGATCAGGCGGTGCTGAAGCTTTCGATCGGCAAGTCCGGGCCGATGAACGAGAGCGCCAAGAGGAGGAAAAAGAAGTGATGCGCGCGCTTCGTTTCGAGCTGGCGTTGCTGCTGGTCGTTGTCTCGGTCGGGGCAACGGCGTGCCGCCGGTCGGCGCCCGAGGCGCCGCCGCAGCCGAGGGCGCAGGCGGGCGTCGTCGAGATTCTCAAGGGCGGGCGCTGGCTGTTCACGTACGTCGAGCCGAGCGGCACGTTCTCGACGACCGACAAGGCCGAGAGCGTGCCCGAGGGCTCGCGGGCGATCGTGCGCGTCTTCGATCCGTCGGACATGGCGAAGACCGATTCGCCGGGGCAGGTCTACGTGGCGGACCTCAACCAGTTGTTGAAGTCTGGCAAGGCCGCGGCGAAGCCCATGTCGCGCGACGCGTTCGAGACGGCGGCCATCGCGCAGCTGCCGCCGGGAGAGTCGTCGGCGCTCGCGGCGCACGGCGCGGGCGGCGCCGCCCCGGAGGCGCCGCCACCACCGCCCGTCGCGATGGACGGCGGCACTCCGATCGTCACGATCTACGGGACGTCCTGGTGCGGGGCCTGCCGCGCGGCGCGCCAGTACCTGACGGAGCGGCGCATCCCGTTCGCCGACAAGGACGTCGAGCGTGATCCGGCGGCGGCGCGCGAGCTCGGGGAGAAGGCGTCGAAGATGGGCATCCCCACCGACCGCGTCCCGATCATCGACGTGCGCGGGCGGCTTCTGCAGGGCTTCGATCGGGCGCGCATCGACGCGCTCCTGGGAGAACCGACATGAAGAACCGCCTCGTTCGGGGCGCGAGCCTGTTCGCGCTGTCGCTGGCGGCCTTCGGCGCCACCAGCTTGCTGGCACGGCCCTCCGAGGCGCGCCTCCTGGACCTGCATGCCGGCCTCCAGGGCGGTGGCATCACGGGCTGGGGCCAGACCAGTGGCACGCCTGACTTCTTCGACCGGCGCAAAGGTCCAGGGTTGGGCGTCGCCGTGGGCGCGAAGCTGCTGGTGTTCGACGTCACGGGGACGTTCTTTCAGATCTTCGACGGCGACGGCCGGGCCGGGACGCTGTGGCAGGTGCTGGCCGGCATCAACGTCGACATCCCGGTGGGGAACGACAAGTTCCAGGACGGGTTCGAGCGCGGCAAGAGCAAGAACATCATCCGCCCCGTCGCGAACGTCGGGTTCGCCGCCGGCACGCCCGAGCCTGTTCACCCGCCGCTCGACAACGCGCAGATATCGGCGAAGGGGCTGGTCAGCTACGTCGGCGTCGGCTACGAGCACTTCCTGAACGAGTTCTTCGGCATCGGTTTCGAGGGCAACTTCGGCTACCACTACTTCATCGACGGCGGGCAATCGATGCTGGTGGCCAACCAGACGCACAGCTCCGGCTATCAGCTGGCCGGGTACGCGACGTTCACATTCCACCTCGGCTATTGAGGTTGGAACCCTGCGAGGGTTCCAACCCTCCCGCTCGCTTCGCTCGCGATTCCAAATCACGAGCCGGCGCGGCGAAGCCTCGCCTCCCGTCGCGGAATCGATCCGGCGGTGTGCTAGTCCTTCGGCCCAGGCGTAGTGCCCACGCCGTAGCACAAACGCGTCAAGCGGCGGCGGTGGTGAAGCGGCAGTTGATCTTTCGGCGCGCCGTCGGCCGCCCTGTTCCAGAGTCGCATGCGGTGCTGGAGCTCGCAGAGCGTCGCGATCGGGTCGCGGCCGGTGCACTCGCGTGTCGGGAGCCGGCTGCGCGACGCAAGACGCCCGCGAACTTTGTGAGGCACGACGCGTACGAGCACCACCTCCGCGAGCGTCCCAACGACGACATGCGCGCCTTCTGTCCCGTCGAGGGCGAGAAGCGCGCGGTCAGAGCTTCCCTAGCACCTCGACGACGAGCGGCTGGAGCGCCGTCTCGGAAACCGGCGGGCTGGAATCGTACGCGGCCAGGCTGACGACGTAACTCCCTTTGCGGGCGTTCAAGATCTCATCGAGCCCGACGTTGACCAAGTAAACGGCCTCGTCGCCCAAACCGGCGACGGGAGTCACCTGCCTGTTCGCGTTGCTGGTGACTTGGATTTCGCTGCTGAGCACTTGGACTCCCTGGCTGGTCAGGGCGCCTTCGATCATCAGGCTGATCCTGTCGTCCCACTGGCACCCGCGAGCCCAAAGGTTTGCGTTGCCGTTGACGGTGAACGTCGCCCCCGCGGAAGCCCCCGGAACCAGCGTCTGGACGGACGACAGCGCGAGCATGCCGCAGATGTCGGCGACGGGTGTCGTCGGCGTGAAGGGCTCACCGCCGCCGCTGCTCCCGCACGCGGGCGCCGCCAATATCAGGAGGAGCCACCCCATCCGCCGCGCGCGCATGAGCTCACGGTGCCCGCAAGCCGCTCCGCCGTCAACGAGCGAGCTAGTGCTTCGGCGCAGGCGTAGTGCCCGCGCGGTACTGGAAGACGCGGCGGGCGTCGGCGGTGGTGAAGCGCCAGTTGATCTTCCGGCGCGCGCGATCGGCCGCCCTGTTCCAGAGTCGCGTGCGGTACTGGAGCTCGCAGAGCGTCGCGATCCGATCGCGGCCGGCGCACTCGCGTGACCAGAGGCTGACCTCGATCTCGGCGGGGTTCAGCCAGCTGCCGTGCTTCGGCGTGTAGTGAATGACGAAACGACGCCAGATCCGGCGTCCCTCGGCGTCGCACCACATTTTTTTCCCGCCACGGCTTCAGTGCGTGGCTCTCAAGCAGTCGTCGAATTGTTTCCTTGCCGACTGAGGCGACGATGCCCTGCCTCTCGGCTTCTCGCGCCAGCAGCCTCACCGTCCAGCGCGCTCGTCCTGGCGGTGGCGGGCTGCACGTCAGCGCGACGACGGCGGCCTCGCCCCGTGCGTCGAACTTCTTCTCCGGCTTCGGTCTCGGGTTTTCAGTCAGCGCTGCTTCGAGGCCTCGCGCCAGGTACCGTCGTGCGACGCGCCGAACCTCGCGTGGGTACGTGCCCGTCGCGTCCGCGGCGGCCTGCATCGTCATTTCTGGTCGAGCAGCTCCAGGATTCGGATTCGGCGCCAGTGCCGCGCAGAAGGTCTGCCGCCGGCCTTCTTCGCCGCGAGTGCTTGTCGATCGTCCTCGGCGAGCGCGAGCCCGCGAAAGCGCTCAATGCCTTCTTTTTCGGCTCCTTCACACACCGCTATAGATCATTCCTCGATCTGCGGCGCAAGTCTGATCGTCACCCGTGGGCCGAAGGACTAGAGGCGAGGCTGCAGGAGCTTCAGGAAGGCGTCGGCCTCCATGAACTCGTCGGTCTTCGCGAGGAGGGCGCCGTCCGGGGCGACGAGGCGGATCGCGGGCAGCGTGTCGGCCGCGTACTTCTTCTTCACGGCGCCGAGCGCGGGCTCGTCGTCCTCGTGCGTGAGGTCGACGCGCAGGAGCGTGTAGCGCTGCAGGGCCTCGGCCACCTCGGGGCGCGAGAAGACCTTCACCTCGAACTCCTTGCAGGGCAGGCACCAGTTGGCGCGGAAGTCCACCAGCAGCGGGCGCTGGGCGGCGCGCGCGGCGGCGACGGCCGACGGCTCGTCCGTCAGCCAGGTCAGCTCGGTCGTGCCCTTGGGCGTGAGGACGTAGTTCGTCGCGCCGAAGAGGCCGATGACGGCCAGCGCGACGCCGACCGCCTTGCGCGCGCGCAAGAGCGCGCCGTCGTGAAAGGAGAGGTGCACGGCGCCGAGCACGAGGCCCACGAGCACGAGGCCTGCCATCACGCCGGCGAAGCGCAGCTCGCGTGACGTGAAGTGCTCGAGGGGCGGCGCGACGTTCTTGAGGTAGTAGAGCGCCGCCGTGAGCAGCACGATGCCGAACACGCTCTTGACGGACTCCATCCAGGCGCCCGACCGCGGCAGCGACATCGAGAAGGCGGCGATGAGCAGGAAGGGCAGGCCCACGCCCAGCCCGTAGACCGAGCACAAGAGGAAGCCGAAGGCGGCGTCGCGCGTCGTCGAGATGTAGGCCAGCAGGCCCGCGAGCGGCGGTCCCGTGCAGGGCGCGGCGATGAGGCCGGCGACCAGACCCATGAGGAAGGCGCCGCCGAAGCCGCGCCCGCCCACGCGCGCCAGGCGCTCTTGCAGCCCCTGGGGCAGCGCCAGCTCGAACGCGCCGAACATCGACAGCGCCATCGCGATGAAGAAGAGGGCCAGCGGGACGACGACCCACGGGTTGCCGAGGTAGGCGCCGAATGCCTTCCCGAGGAGGCCGAAGGTGGTGCCGAGCGCGCCGAACAGCACGGCGATGCCCGCGACGTAGGCGGACGCGAGCGCGGCGGCGCGGCCGCGGCCGACCCCCTTCGCGCCAAAGATCGCGAGGGTGATGGGGATCATCGGGTAGACGCAGGGGGTCAGCGCCGTGAGCAGTCCGAAGCCGAGCGCGAACGCCACGGTGGGCGAGGAGGCCATCGCATTGATTATAGACGGCGCCGGAAGTAGCGTCGTGGCGCTTTGCGTTCCCCGATGGCGTCTCCGATTGATTCCTGGACGTGGCTGCGATGAGCTCGCGGCCGAAGGTCGCTGTGGACGATCCGCAGGGGGCAAAGCCGGCGCCCTCGGCCGAGCTCGGCGAGCTGCGCGTGCGCATCGACGCGATCGACGACCAGATCCTGGCGCTGCTCGACCAGCGCGCGCAGGTCGTGCAGCGCGTGGGCGAGATCAAGCGCGAACGGCGCGAGACGTTTCACGTGCCGCACCGGGAGCGCGCCGTGCTCGAGCGGCTGACGAACGCCGCGAACGGGGCCTTCCCGCGCGAGGCGGTGCGCCCCGTGTTCCGCGAGATCATGTCGGCGTGCCTGTCGCTCGAGAGCCCGCTCGTCGTCTCGTACCCGGGCCCCGAGGCGACGTTCAGCCACCTCGCGGGGCGTACGCGCTTCGGCCTGTCGGCGCGCTACGTGCCGTCCGCGACGCTGGGTGAGGTGTTTCGCGCGGTGGGCCGCGGCGCCGATTACGGCGTCGTGCCCGTCGAAGAGGCGAGCGAGGGGCTGGTCACGCACGCGCTCGACCACTTCCTCGACTCGGACCTCCTGATCGTGGGCGAGATCGTGATCCAGGCGGCGCACGCGCTGCTGACGCACACCGGGACCACGACGGGCGTCGAGCGCGTCTACGCGCATCCCGTCGCCGCCGCGCGCTGCGCCGCGGGCCTCGCGCAGGCCGTTCGCGGAGCGGCCGTCGTGGCGGCGCCGTCTGCCTCCGCTGCCGCGGCGCTGGCCCGTGACGACGCGCGCGGGGCCGCCGTCGCGCCGGCGCTCGCGGGCGAGCTCTACGATCTCGCGGTCGCGAGCGCGCAGCTCGACGACGGCCCGGCCGACGTCGCGCGCTTTCTCGTGCTCGGCCGGCAGGCGCCGCCCCCCACGGGGGCCGACGCGACGAGCCTGCTCGTGGGCCTGGACGACAAGCCGGGGCGCCTCGGTCACGTCCTCGAGCGGCTGGGCGCCGCGGGCCTGAACCTGCGGCGCATCGCCTCGCGGCCGACGGACAGGCGAGGCCTGCGCGATCTGTTCTTCGTCGACCTCGACGGGCACCAAGCCGATCCGGCGTGCCGCGCCGTGCTCGAGGGCCTCGCGCGCGAGCTGCCGCTCTTGAAGGTGCTGGGGTCCTATCCGCGCGACGCGACGAACGATTCGTCGCGCGCCGCCGGGGAGGGCCGCGCGTGACGGCGCGCCGCTGGACGGGCGCGCCGCTCGGCCGCATGGCCGTCGTGGGTGTGGGACAGATCGGCGGCTCGGTCGCGCTGGCTGCGCGCGCCGCGGGCGCCGTGACCGAGGTCGTCGGCTGGGGCCGCAGCGCCGAGACCCTCGACCGCGCGCGCTCGCTGGGCATCATCGATCGCACGGCGCCGACGCGCGCCGAGGTCGCGCGCGGCGCGGCCGTCGTCGTGCTGGCCACGCCCGTGCGCAGCCTCGGCGACGTCGCGCGCGACATCGCGCCCGTGCTGGACCCCGGCGCGATCGTGTTCGACGTCGGCAGCACGAAGGGCACGGCGATCCGCGAGGTCGAACGTCACCTGCCGCCGGGCGCGTTCGTGGCGTGCCACCCGATCGCGGGCACGGAGCGCAACGGCCCCGACGCGGCGAGCCCGCTCTTGTTCGAAGGCAAGCGCTGCGTGATCTGCCCCTCGGGCGCGACGCGCGAGGAGGCCGTCGCCAAGGTCGAGGCGCTGTGGACGTCGATGGGCGCCGAGGTGGTGCGCATGGAGGCTCCGCTGCACGATCGCGTCATGGCCGCGGGCAGCCACTTGCCGCACGTGGCGGCGTATACGCTGGCCAGCGTGCTCGCGGGGCTGGATGCCGAGGTCGTCGCGGGGCTCTTGCGGCTGCCGACGTCGAGCCTGCGCGACACGACGCGCATCGCGGCCTCGAGCCCGGCGATGTGGCGCGACATCTTCGTCGACAACCAGGCCGCGCTCGCACCGCTCATCGGGCGCCTCGCGACGCAGCTCGAGGCGCTGCGCGCCGCGATCGCGGCGGGTGACGCCGATCGCATCGAAGCGTTGCTCTCTGAAGGAAAATCGGGGCGTGAGCGCGCATTTCCCACGTAGCGTCGTTCGTGTCGTTCTTCTGAGCATCGCCATGGGCGGTTGCGGTGAGCTGCCGCCGCCGCCCGCGGGCACGCCGGCCGCGATCGCGCGCACGGGGCCCGACGATTCGGACGCCTGGAACCTCGTGCCGCGGACGGCGTCGTCGCTGGCCGACCTCGACATGGTCGCGCTGCGCGCGTCGCCCTGGTCGCGGGCGCTCGTGACGGGCGGCTTCGTCGAGGACCGCGACGAGCGACAGCGAACCTTCGGTTACGACGTGTTCAGCGACGCCGACCGCATCGTCGTCGCCGGCTTCGACGCGGGGGCGGCCTCGAGCCAGGCCGTCGTCGTCGTGGGGCGCTTCGACGCTGCGCGCGTGGGCGCCGCTTTTCGCTCCGCCACGCCGAGCGCCACGGAGACGCGCTGGCGCGACTGCCTCCTGTGGGAGGGAGCGGGGCGCGCCGTCGTCGTGTTCCCGTCGGGGCGCACGCTGGTGCAGGCGACTCCCGAGCTCGCGCGCGCCGCGATCGACG
>DASZUD010000195.1:0-2439 GCA_035548155.1 Polyangia bacterium | reverse complement strand
AGGCCAGAGCCAGGCCCATCACGCCGGCGCCGATGATCGCGATCTCGGCCTCGGCGGGCAGGGCGCCGCCGGCCTGGCTCTGCGGTGAAGGGCGCTTGGGCATGGTTCAGGCGGGCCGGCGCCGCCGCGCGGGCGCCGCCCCCGCGAGCAGGCCGAGCGGCGTCGGCGAGAGCGGCGGGCGCGTCGTGAAGGGGGCGATCGCTTCGGGCGGGCTGCCGGCGGCCGCTGCCAGCGCACGAGCGACCTCGCGCAGGCACTCCTTGCCCTGACACGGTCCCGTGCCGAAGCCGGTGTAGCGCTTGACCTCCTCGAGGTCGCGGTAGCCCGCCTGGACGGCGTGCTGTACGTCGGCCAGCGTGACGTCCTCGCAGCGGCACAGGATCACCTTGCGGGACATGCGGGCGGCTCCTCTATTTCTTCGACTTCGGCTTGGCCTTGGTCTTCGCCTTGGCCTTCGGGGCCGACGCCGTGGGGCTGTCGGATGCGGGCGCGGCCGGCGGCTCGAAGGACCTCTCGTCCATGGCCACGTCGAACTTCACGTCCGTCATGCGCGCCGTGAACGTGATGGGGCCCGCCTGCGTGTCCACCGAGAAGGGCATCTTGATGCCGCCCACGTCGCGCCAATCTTTGAGGATCGAGGCGAAAGGCGTGTCGCCCTGCGGGGTTGAACGCGTTCCTTTCTGTGACACTTGAAGGTGCGTCTTGGGGTCGTAGCAGTTCGTGACGGCCGGCGCCTCGTGCGGCGTGAGGCGCAGGCACTCGAGGGCCCCGCCGCCCGGATCGGCGACGACCTCGACGGACTTGTAGAGCTCGTTCGTGCGCAGCTCGGCGTTCCAGACCGATTCGAGGCGGGCCTGCTCGGCCTCGGCGCCGGTCAGCTGGCGCGTGCCGTTGATGGGATCCTGCGCCCAGAAGACCTTTCCGTTCGAGCCTTCGCGGATCGTTCCCATGCCCGGCAGGTCGGTGACGACGAGGGCCTTGTCCTCCTTCGTCGCGAAGCGCTCGCCGTTGCCGCTGATGCCCATGCCCTGGAAGCTCATCTCCAGCTTCATCCGGACGTTCTTGTGCGCCTTCCAGGCGGCGGGCGAGCCGAGGGCCTTCACGGTGTCGGCGAGGATCGCCGCCGCGGTCCTGCCGGCTGGGGAGGCGGCCGCAGGGGCGGCGGGGGCGCCCGCGTCGGCTGCCATTGCGGGCGGCGCGGCGAGCAGGGACAGGAGGACGAGCGCGCGCTTGGTCATCATTTGGGCCGCGATGCTCTGACGGCCACGAGGGCCGCGTCAAGGACCGGGTCGTGCCCGGTGCGCAGGCCCGAGCGCGTCTCGAGCACGCGCTTGTTGGGCTGCACGCCGCGCCCCTCGAGGAGGACACCCTTGGGCGTCTTGAAGTCGGCGACCACGTATTGCATGACGGCGCCGCCAGGCAGCGCCTCGATCACCGAGGGCAGCACCGCGCCCAGCGTCGAGTCGCCCACGACGATCGCGCGCTTGGCCTCTTGCAGGCCCGCCGCCAGGATCTCCGACGCGGACGCCGTACCCTCGTCGGTGAGGATGGCCACCGGTCCCAGGAAGGGCGTCACGCCGGCCTCGGGCCGCGCCGTCAGCGTCTGTCCGAAGTCGCGGAACTGGATCGTGCCCAGCGTGAGGGGCGCGTCCACGAGGCGCGCCGCGATCGGGATCGCCATCGCGCCCTGGCCGCCCGGGTTGCCGCGCAGGTCGATGATGAGGGCGCGTACGCCGCGCGCGGGGAGGGCGTCGATGGCGCGCTTGATCTCGGTCAGCACGGGCTCGAGCAGAAAAATGTTGAAGGACAGGATCCCGACGTCGCCTTGCTGGCGGAACCGCACCTCGGGGTAGAGCGGCGGGAGGTGGCCGAGGTGCACGGGCTTCGCCGTGGGCTCGTCGCGCGTGAGCACGACGTGCCCCGGCTTGTCGGCGTTGTCGATGAAGCGCACGGTGACCCGCGTGCCGGCGACGCCCAGCAGGCGGCGCAGCGCGAGGCGCCGCACGGCGAAGCGCTCTTCGACGGGGCGCATGGGGCGCGCCGAGTCGGTCGTGGCTCTGAGCTCGCGGCCCGCGATCTGGGTCACGATGTAGCCCGGCTCGAGGCCGGCGCGCTCGGCGGCCGAGCGGGGCCGCACGGCCGTGATCGTGGGACGCCCCTCGATGATGCGGATCGTGAGCCCCGGGTCGCCGATCGCCCCCGAGCTCGGGGCCTCGGGGCCTGACTTGGCCGATTCGCCGGGCGCCGTGAGCTCCTCGGCGTCGTCTTCGTCCTCGGCGCCCGGCCCCGTGATCATCATGTGCGACTGGCCGAGCTCGCCGATCATCTGGTTGAGCGCGCGGTAGAACGCCGCGTCGGAGGGCGCGGACAGCGCGAGCGGCTCGTACTTCGCGCGCACGGCGTTCCAGTCGACGCCGCCCAGCGTCTTGTCGTAATGCT
>DASZUD010000194.1:0-2441 GCA_035548155.1 Polyangia bacterium | reverse complement strand
CGCCCCCCCGCCCGGCGGCCGCTGACCCAGCCGAATCCCGCAGAGTTGACAGCGGGGGACTACCCCCGTAGGTTTTCCGCATCCCCACGACATCTCGTCCCGGCGCACCGGGTCCGATGTCGACGAGCGGCGCTCCGCTCGCGAGGGCCGGATCTCGCCATGGGCCCACGCCCAACCTCATCAACTTCTTCTGACTCGACTCCTGCCGCAGCCGCGGAGTTCCGCCCGTATCGACGCTTCGTCTCGCGGGTGATTCTGACGTTCTCGACGCTCGGGAGTGCCTGGCTTCTGTCGTCGATCGCCGTGACGATCTATCGGCGCAGCAACGCCGTCCCCTCGGGCGCGCCGATCGGGCTCGTCGCGACGGCCACCGACTTCGAGTCCTGCCACGACGAGCTGCGCGACGTCACGCACGCCCTCGCGACGCACCTCGAGAACTTCCAGCTGATCGCGCACTACGACATCGACGAGGCGCAGCGCTGGTCCGAGGACCGCGCCTTCTGGCTCGGCCAGTGGAAGGCCGCGGACGAGCGCTGTCACTTCGCGGCGCCGCGCACCGGAAAGCTCGCGAAAGAATGGGAGCAGCTGGCTGCGATTCACGCAGAGCTGCACGAGACCGAGGCCAGCTACGACAAAGAGCTGCAGCGCTTCGGCAACGACCAGGCACCACGCCTGGCCCGCATCCAGGAGAGGCTCGACCGCGTCGGCCAGAAGCTCGCCACGGGCGGCTCCGAACCGGCCGCCTCTCCGCCACAGAACGCGTCGAAGGACGCTGGAGACACGACACCATGACCCAAGACACCCCTTCCACCGAGACCCCTTCCCAGGCGCCCGAGGCTGCGCCCGTCGTCCCACAGGGTCCGACCTTCGCCGAGCTCGGCCTTCACCCGGACGTGCTTCGCGCCGTCGAGGAGATGGGCTTCGCCGCGCCCATGCCCGTGCAGGCCAAGGCCTTCCCCCTCGTCGTCGCGGGCCGCGACCTCATGGTCCAGTCGCGAACCGGCTCCGGGAAGACGGCCGCGTTCGGAATTCCGATGGCGAACGGCGTCGTCAACCCGGACGAAAAGTTCGTGCAGGCGATCGTCTTGATGCCGACGCGCGAGCTGGCGCTGCAGGTCGCGGCCGAGATGGCCAAGATCTGCGCCTACCGCGGCCTCACGGTCGTGCCCGTCTACGGCGGCGCGCCCATGGGTCGTCAGGTCGAGCAGCTGCGCGGCGGCGGTCAGATCGTGTGCGGCACGCCCGGGCGCGTTCTGGACCACATGCGCCGCGGGACGTTGAAGCTCGATCGCGTGCGCATCGCCGTGCTCGACGAGTGCGACGAGATGCTGTCGATGGGCTTCCAGGAGGACATCGAGAAGATCCTCGAGGAGACGCCCAAGGAGCGGCAGACGATGCTGTTCTCGGCGACGGTGCCCGAAGGCATCCAGCGCATCTCGCGGCGCTTCCTGCGCAACCCGGAGTTCCTCAAGCTGTCGGCCGACTACGTCGGCGTGCACGAGATCAAGCACCTCTACTACTCGATCCCCGGCGTGCAGCGCGAGAACGAGCTCTTGCGCATCCTCTCGTTCGAGGACCCGAAGTCGGCCATCATCTTCTGCAACACGCGCGAGGAGACGGGCCGCGTGGCCGCGTTCCTGCGCCAGCACGGCAACGACGCCGAGGCGATCTCGTCGGACCTCGCGCAGAGCGATCGCGAACGCGTGCTGGGGCGCATGCGCGCCGGCGGCATCAAGTACCTCGTGGCGACGGACGTCGCGGCGCGCGGCATCGACATCGAGGCGCTCTCGCACGTGTTCAACTACACGTTCCCCGAGTCGCCCGAGGTGTACGTGCACCGCACGGGCCGCACGGGTCGCGCCGGCAAGAACGGCACGGCGGTGTCGCTGATCGGCCCGACCGAGGTGGGGTCTTTTTACTACCTCAAGTTGCTTTACAAGATTCGCCCCGAGGAGCGCGCGCTGCCGTCGGAGACGGAAATCCGTTCGCGCCGCGAGGGCGAGCGCGTGCAGGTGCTGCGCGCGGCGCTGGCGAACGATCCGGGCGCCGAGTGGCGCGGCCTCGCGCGGCGCCTCATGTCGGCCGTCGACGGCGAGCGCCTCGTGGCGTCGCTGCTGGCGCGCTCGTTCAAGGACGTCGAGAACATGCCGGTGGTCCCGGCGCCTGCCCCCGTGGCGGCGCCCGCGCCGGCGCGCGAGCCCAGGCCCGAGGCTCGTGAGCGCGACCGCGACCGCCCGCGCTTTCGCGAGCGCGATCGGGAGCGTGACCGCGAGCGGCCGCGCGACCGCGAGCTCCGCCGCGAGTGGCGCGAAACGAAAGTTGAAGGTGCGCCCGCCGAGGCGAGCGCCGAGACGCCGCCGTCCGCGGGTGGAGAAGCTGCCGAGGCGCGCCCCGAACGCGAGGCGCGCCCCGAGCGCGAGGCGCGCCCCGAGCGCCCTGCC
>DASZUD010000193.1:0-15137 GCA_035548155.1 Polyangia bacterium | reverse complement strand
GAGTCCGCGGCGGCCGCGTTGGGCCGGGGCGACGTCGAGGCGCTCGCGCGCCTGCTGCCCGCCGGCGAGCGGTGGCGGCTCCTGGGCGCATTCGCCGGCGACGCCGTATACCTGGACATCGAGACGGGCGACGACGTGTGGGGGCGGGAGGGCGTGTCGGCGATCGGCCTGCTCGACCGCGCGGGGCCGCGCCTCTTGCTGGCGGGGCGCGATCTCGAGCGCTTCCCCGAGATCGCGCGCGGGTGGTCGTTGCTGGTGACGTTCAACGGCTCGTCCTTCGACGTGCCCGTGCTGCGGCGCGCGTTCCCCGAGTGGACGCCGCCGGCCGCGCACGTCGACCTGCGCCACGCGCTCGGCCGCCTGGGGCACGAGGGCGGCCTGAAGGCGATCGAGGACGAGCTCGACGGGGAGCTCGCGCTCGCGCGGCCGCGGCACCTGCGCGGGATCGACGGCTGGGCCGCTTGCGGCCTCTACCGCCGCGGTCGCGACGGCGATCGGCGCGCGCTGCGGCTCTTCGCCGAGTACAACCTCTACGACGTCATCAACCTGCGCACGCTCGCGGCCTACGCGTACAACGCGCTCGCGGCGCAGGAGATCGACGACGCGCCCGCGCTGCGCGCGCACGTCGACCTTCTCGACGTTCCCCGCCGCGGCGACGTCCTCTACGACGTCTCCAAGATTCTGCTGGCGCTCAGCTGACCCGAGCTCGGCTCGGCTTCACCGCGCGGGACCATTCTCAGGGTCCCGATCCAAATGTGTCGCAATCAGCGACGCGGCCGCTCGCGAGGCCGGTCTTCAGCCAGTGCACGCGCTGCGCGGACGTGCCGTGCGTGAACGAGTCGGGGACGACGCGGCCCTGCGCTTCGCGCTGGAGAGTGTCGTCGCCGATCGCGGCCGCGGCGCGCGTCGCGCTCTCGACGTCGCCGGGCTCGAGCACGTGGTGCGTCCGGTTCGCGTGGTAGGCCCACACGCCCGCGAGGCAGTCGGCCTGCAGCTCCATCTCGACGGAGAGGTGGTTCGCCGCCGCGCGGGACGACGCGCCCTGGCGCTCGGCCTGCACGCGCGCCGAGATGCCCAGCAGGTTCTGCACGTGGTGGCCCACCTCGTGGCCGATGACGTACGCCTGCGCGAAGTCGCCGGGCGCGCCGAAGCGCTGCGAGAGCTCGCGCAGGAACGAGAGATCGAGGTACACGCGCCGATCGAGCGGGCAGTAGAACGGGCCCATGGCCGAGCCCGCCATGCCGCACGCGGACTCGACGGCGTCGGAGAAGAGCACGAGCTTCGGCGGCGCGTAGCGCCGGCCGCTCGCGGGCAGCACCTCGGTCCACACGTCCTCCGTGCTGCCCAAGATGGCGCGCACGAAGTCGACGCGCTCTTGATCGGCCGGGTTGGGCGGGCTCGTCTGCGTGGGCGCTCCCGTGTCGGTGTCGCCGCCGCCCAAGATCGAGCGCACGACGCTGGGAGGCGCCCCCAGCAGCGCCGCGACCAGCGCGACCAGGATCGTTCCGCCGCCCACGACGCCCGCGCCGCGCACGCTGAACCCGCGGCGATCCTCGACGTTGTCGCTGCGCCGCTCGCCTTGCCACCGCATGGTGGCTCGAAGGTTAGGCCCGACGGAGCTGGTTGAGAAGGGTGAAGGCCGCGCCGACGGGCTCGTGGGGCGGGCTGCCCATGGAGGCCAGGGCGCCCCAGACCAGGAGCGCGCCGACGGCGACCGCCGCGACGACGAGCAAGGCGACGCGGCGGCGAAACTGCTTGAGTTGATCCGGCTGCACGGGCGGCTTTCCTGGTGAGCCCACTAGGATAGCAAAGCCGGGTCAGCCGAGTAGCTTGCCCAGCTCGACGAGCTTCTTGCGCGCGGCCGGCAGCCGGTTCGCCTTCTCGGCGTCGTCGAACGAATAGGCGAGGCGCATGTCGGGCGTGAGCTTCCAGCGGCTGCCGCGCGTCTGCACCAGCTTCAGCACCTTGGCCGGCTCGAGGCGCGTCGATTCGCCCAGAGTCAGCACGAGACGCGCCGCCGACAGCTCGTAGCCTTGCGCGCCCAGCGTGCGCACCAGCGTCTTGTCGATCATGACCTCGCCCAGGAGGTGCGCCTCGTCGGGCAAGGGCCCATAGCGGTCGACCAGCTCTTCCAGCGTCAGGCGCACGTCGTCCTCGTCGCGCGCCTGGGCGAGCCGCCGGTAGAAGTCGAGGCGCTGGCCCGTGTCGGGCAGGTAGTCGTCGGGCAGGAACGCCGGCACGTCGACGGTGATCTCGGGATCGAGCTCGTGCTTGATGGGCTCGCCGCGCAGCTCGGCCACCGCCTCTTCGAGGATCTTCGCGTACGTCTCGAAGCCGACCGACGCGACGGCGCCGTGCTGGCGCTCGCCGAGGAGCTCGCCCGCGCCGCGGATCTCGAGGTCGTGCGTCGAGACCTGAAAGCCGGCGCCGAGCTCCGTGAAGCGCTGGAGCACGGCCAGGCGCGCCTTCGCGTCGGGCGTGATCTTGCCTTCGTCGGGCACGACCAGGAAGCAGAAGGCGCGCTCGCGCGAGCGGCCGATGCGCCCGCGCAGCTGGTAGAGCTGCGCGAGGCCGAAGCGGTCGGCGCGGTTGACGATCATCGTGTTGGCGCGAGGGATGTCGAGGCCCGATTCGATGATCGTCGTGCTCACGAGGATGTCGAACTTGCCGTCGACGAAGTCGACCATCACCTTCTCGAGCTCACCGTCGGCCATCTGGCCGTGGCCGATCGCGATGCGCGTCCCGGCGGGCGAGATCGCGCGCAGCTTCTCTGCTTCCTTCGCGATGTCGTCGACGCGGTTGTGGACGTAGAAGATCTGGCCGCCGCGCTGGAGCTCCTTGGCGACGGCGTCGCCCAGAAGCTCGGGATCGAAGCGGCACACGAAGGTGCGGATGGCCAGGCGATCGGCGGGCGGCGTCGCGATGATCGAGATCTCGCGCAGGCCGCCCATCGACATTTGCAGCGTGCGCGGGATGGGCGTGGCCGTCAGCGTGAGGACGTCCACCTGCGTGCGCAGCTCCTTGAGGCGCTCCTTGTGCGCCACGCCGAAGCGCTGCTCCTCGTCGATGACCACGAGGCCGAGATCCTTGAAGCGCACGTCGCGCGAGAGCAGGCGGTGCGTCCCGACGATCACGTCCACCTTGCCGGCGGCGGTGGCGGCGATGGTCTTCGTCTGCTCGGCCTTGCTGCGAAACCGCGACAGGCCGTCGACGCGCACGGGGAAGTCGGAGAAGCGCTCGCCGAAGGTCTGCAGGTGCTGCTCGGCCAGCACCGTCGTGGGCGCGAGCACGGCCACCTGCTTGCCGCCGAGCACGGCCAGCAGCGTCGCGCGCAACGCGACCTCCGTCTTGCCGTAGCCGACGTCGCCGCACACGAGGCGGTCCATGGGCACGCCTGCCTGCATGTCGGCGAGCACGGCGTCGATCGCTTTCGCCTGATCGGGCGTCTCCTCGAAGGGGAACGTCTCCTCGAACTCGCGGAAGGTGGCGTCGGGGGCGGGGAACGCGTGACCCGCCAGCGCGGCGCGCTGCGCGTAGAGCTGGAGCAGCTCCTCGGCGATCTTGCGCGCCTCGGCCGAGACGCGGCGGCGCTTCTCCGCCCAGGTCTTGCCGCCCAGCTTGTCGAGGCGAATGGCCTCGGCCTCGCCGCCCGAATAGCGGTGGCAAAGGCCGATCCGGTACACGGGGACGTAAACGGATCCGCCGTCGTACTCGAGGTGCAGGAAGTCCTGCGGCACGCCGCGCACCGTGAGCTTCTTGAGCCCGCGGTAACGGCCGATGCCGTGCTCGTCGTGGACGACGGCGTCGCCCTCGGCGATCTCTCCGAGGTCACCCAGGCCGGGCGCCGAGCTGGCCTTGGGCGGGGTGCGCGCCTCGCGGTGCGCGCGCGGGCCGAAGATCTCCTCCTCGGAGACGAGCACCAGGCGATCGGCCGGCAGGCGGAAGCCGCGCGTGAGCGGGCCCGACAGCACGGCGAGCGGAGGGAGGTCGTCCCCGGCGCCGCCGTCGTCGGGTGCGCCGTCGCCGAGGAGCCCCTCGGGCGCGTGCCCGCCGGGCGCCGTCGCGGCGTCGAGGCCCCACGCGGTCAACAGGCCCGCCATGCGATCGGCGTGCGCGCGGTTGGGCGCGACGAGGCGCACGCGCTGGCCGTCCGCCAGCCAGCCGCGCAGCTTGTCGCGCAGCGGCTTGCCGACGTCCAGCGCGGCGGCGTCGGGATCCGCGGCGTGGGCGCGCTCGGTGCCCTGCTCGGCGCGCGCGCGCTGCAGCTCGGCGCGCAGGCTGGTGTTGGGCTCGGCCACGACGCGCACGCGCGGCGCCGCGTCGGCGTCCCCATCCGCGGCCCCGAAGCGGACGACCTCGACGGGGCGCACCTCGACGCGCTGCCGGGCCTCGAGGGCGGCGCGCGCCTCTTCCTCGCCGAGGACGAACTCGTGCGCGTCCAGCGCCAGCCGGTGCTCGGCGTGCCGCGCGGCCGCCGTCTCGCGCAGCTTCGTCGCGTTCCTGCGCGCCGCCTCGACCACCGCCTCGGGGTCCTCGACCACGAGCAGCGCCCCTGGGGGCAGGTAGTCGAACACGGTCTCCATGCGCGCGTGGAACGCCGGAGCGAGGGCCTCGATGCCGAAGAACGACTCGCCCTCCTCGATCTGCTCGAGGATGTGGCGCGTCTTCGACGAGGGCAGCACGGCGGCGTCGGCCGCCGCGAGGATCTTGGCCCGCGGATCGGCGCCCTCCGTTCTCACGGTGTCGCGCACGGGGTGCAGGTGCAGCTCGCGCAGCGGCCGTAGAGTCCGCTGGGTCGCGGCGTCGTACAGGCGGAGCGCCTCGACCTCGTCGCCGAACAGCTCGATGCGCACGGGGTGCTTGTAGACGGGCGGGAAGACGTCCAGCACGGCGCCGCGCACGGCGAAGGTTCCCGGGTCTTCGACGACGGACGCGCGCGAGAAGCCGGCGCGCGCGAGGGCCGCGATCGTCTGGTCGCGGTTGATCGTGGCGCCGGCGCGGATCGTCCAGCAGAGCGCGTCGAAGGGCGCGCGCGGCACGACGCGCCGGTACAGCGCGGTGGCCGACGTCACGAGGACGCGCGGCGCGAACCCGCGCGCGAGCCTGAACAGCGCCGCCATCCTGGCGAGGAGCGCGCGCCGATCGGGCTGCATCTCGGCGTAGGGCGAGGGATCGGGCGCCGGGAGCTGGAGCACGGGCGGCGGCGCCAGCGGGTCCTCGCTCGGGGGGGCCGGGGGCAGGAAGAACGAGAGGTCGTGCGCGCGCGTCTCGGCGGCGTCCTCGTCGGCGCAGACGTAGACGATCGAAGCACCGCCTGGCCCGGCCAGGCGGGCCGCCAGCGCCGCCGGCAGAGATCCGGCCGCGCCGTAGAGCTCGACGGCGCGCGCGCCGCGGCCGAGGTGTGCCCCGAGCTCGCGCAGCGCCTGCGCGGCCCCGCGGCGCTCGGGCGCCGTGAGGTGATCGAACGAAGGAGGCGGGTCCGGCACCGTCATTGAATGCGCACGCTATTTACCCCAAACTTCCGCGCATGGCTGGCGCGACCGCGCTGCTCTCCGTCGGCGCCGCAGGGGTGGCGCTCGTCGCGCTCGCCGGCGTCGCGCCCGCGCCGGGCCCCGTCACCGACGGCGACATGCGCGTCGCGACGGACCGCCTGCTGGGCGAGCTGGGCGCCGTTCGGCGCATCCCGCCGCGCGGCGCGCTCGAGCGGCGCGTCGAGACGCGAGCGGCGGCGCGCGCGCGGAGGCAGGCGGAGCTTGCCGCCGCCGCGTCGCCCGAGCTCGAGGCGCGCGTGCGGCTTTGGGAGCGCCTCGGCCTTCTCCCGGAAGGCTTCGGCGCGGCGCGCGCGCTCGGGGGCGCGCTCGAGGCGGCTCCCATCGCGTCCTACGATCCGCTCGGGCACCGGCTGGCCGTCCCCGACTGGATCCCGCTGCCCGAGCAGCGCTCGGCGCTGGCCCACGCGCTGGCCCACGCGTTGGCCGATCAGCGCTTCGGCATCCGCGAGCGGCTCGAGATCGATCTCGAGGGGCACCACCACCTGGACGGCGACCAGGAGCGCGCGCGGCTGGCGCTGGTCGAAGGGGACGCGGCGCTCACGGCGCTGGAGCTCGACGACCCGCGTGGCGTGCTGGCGGCGGGGCACGCGCTGGTGCCGTTCGCCGAGGCGATCGCCGGCGCGCCGGGGCCGCGCGCGCCGGCTTGGCTGCGCGCCGTGGCAAATTTCACGCACGCCGGCGGCCTGGCGTTCGTGGCCCGCGTGCGCGCGCGCCAGCCGTGGACCGCCGTCGACGCCGTGTGGGCCGACCCGCCTCGCTCTTCGGAGCAGGTGCTGCACCCCGAGAAGTACGACGCGCGCGAGGCTCCCGTCTCGATCCCGCCGCCGGCGCAGGCGTTCGGCGAGGCGTGGCGCGTGGACGGCGACGACGTGCTGGGCGAGCTGGGCGTGCGGACTTGGCTGGGCGCCGCCTTGCCGGAGATCATCGCCGAGCGCGCCGCGGCGGGCTGGGGCGGTGATCGCGCGACGCTGTACACGCGGACCGCCGGGCCGGCTCCCGACGCCGGTGCGTCGTCCGACGGCGCGGCGGACGCGCAGGCGTCGGACGCGAGCGTCTCGGTGCACGACTTCGTCGCGTGGTCGACCGTCTGGGACGACGGCACCGACGCCGAAGATTTCGCGCGCTCGGCCGCCGTCGCGCTGGCGGCGCTCGCCGGCGATCGCGCTGAACCCGATGATCCTCACCGCTTCGTCGCGCGCGCAGGTGACCGTACGTTCGCGCTCGCGTGGCGGGGCAACGCCGTGAGCCTCCTCGTGGGCGCGCCCGAATCGGCGCTCGCGGGCCTGGACGCGCTGCTGCCGCCCGCGCCGCCGGCCCCGCGCGCGGCTCCGGCGCGGTTCGCACCCGGGGCGCGCGCGAGGGGCACCCGTCAGCCCGCGAGGTAGTTTCCGACAGTCCGCAGCTCGGCCAGCCCGTCGACGTCATGGTCGAGCAGCGGCACCTCGTGCACTGGGATCCCGGGCGCGCTGGACGCGAGGCGGCCCAGCTCGCGTCGCTCGGAGGCGTGCAACGCCTCGGCCTCGCGCGCGATCGAGGCCAGGCGCGCGGCGACGTCGTCGATCGCCGCGGGCGCGACGCCGCGAATCTCGGGGCGCGCCCGCAGCGCAGCGGCGAGGGCGCCCGCGTCGGAGAGCCCCGGCGCGGGGTGCACGCGGTTGGCCACGAAGCCGCCCAGCGGGATGGCGGCTTCGCGCAGCCGCCCGTGGAAGTACATCGCCTCGTCGACGGCCGCCACCTCGGGTGCGAGCACCAGCAGGAACGAGACGTCGGGGCCCCGCAGCAGGCGATCGATCTCCGCCGCGCGCTCGAGGAAGCCCGACAGCACGATCTGGAAATCGGTGAGGAACGCGCCGATGTCGTCGAGGAACTGGCTGCCCACCAGCTTCCCCAGCCGCCGCAGCACGAGCGCGCCGCCCGCGCGCAGGCGCTGCAGCGAGAACAGGCCCGCGTTCTCGGGCGGCCGCATGAGCCACTGCAGCGCCGGGCTGGACACGGCCGCCTCGATGCGCTTCGGCGCGTCCAGGAAGTCGAGCGCGTTCGCCGTCGGCGGCGTGTCCAGCACGATGAGGTCGTACGAGCCGTGCGTCGCCAGCTCGTAGAGCGCCAGCGTCGCCGCGTACTCCTGCGAGCCCGTGAGCGACGTCGTGATCTCGCGGTAGATCGGGTTCGCGAAGATGCGCGCGCGTACCACGGGGTCGGGCACCTGCTCCTTCACGAGCGTCGCGAACGCGCGCGCCGTGTCGAGGCGGACGGCGAAGTAGCGCTCGGGCGCGTCGATGCCCAGCACGCGGCACGCCTCGGGCGGGACGGCGCGCGCCTCGGGGCCGAGCTGGCCCACGCCCAGCGCGTCGGCCAGCCGCGGCGCGGGATCGATCGTGCACACCAGCGTCCTGCGGCCTTGGCGTGCGGCCAGCGCCCCCAGGGCCGCGGCCGTCGTCGTCTTGCCCACGCCGCCGGGGCCCACGCAGACGAGGACTTTCTTTTCGCGCGCGAGCTCTGCGATGCGGCTCAAGGGCGCCCTCAACCGACCCGCACGAGCACGACGGTGATGTTGTCCGGGCCGCCGGCCTCGTTGGCGGCGTCGATCAGCAGCTGGCAGGCGCCCTCGATGTCCGCCGTCGAGCCGAGGATGCTCTTCATCTGCTCGTCGGGGACGGAGCCCCACAGGCCGTCGCTGCACAGGAGGTAGAGGTCGCCCGCCTCGAGCGCCTCGATGCTGACGGTGGGCTCGACCTCTTCCTTGCTGCCCAGGCTCCGCGTCACGACGTTGCGGTGCGCGAAGGCCGCGATGTCCTCGGCCGTCATCTGCGGCCGCGCGGCGAGCATCTCTTCGACCAGCGAGTGATCGCGGGTGAGGCGCTCGAGCTCGCCGCGCCGAAGGCGGTATGCGCGGCTGTCGCCCGCGTGCGCGATCGTGAGCTGGGCGTCGCCGACCGCGAGCGCGACCAACGTCGTGCCCATGCGGCTCTTCGCGCGATCCTGCCGGGCGGCCGCGCGAATGCGATCGTTCGCGACCTTGGTGCCGACGCGCAGCAGGTTCGCGCCCAGCGACAGCTGGGGATCGACCGCGTGCGGCCACGGCTGGCGTGGATCGGCGTGGTAGCTGCGGAAGAACGTCTCCAGCGCGTCGACGGCCATGACGCTGGCCACCTCGCCCGCGTTGTGGCCTCCCATGCCGTCCGCGACGATGAAGAGGCGGGCGTCGACGAAGCTGCCGAAGGCGTCCTCGTTCTCCTCGCGCTGCCGCCCGGCGTGCGAGAAGCCGCACGCCGTGAGTGGCAGCGTCTTGGCGGGCCCCGGAGACGACGCGGACGCGGACATCGGACACTCAAAGGTCGCAAAAGGGCGCGACCGGGAGCAAGAACTTTCGCGCGGGGGAACGAAGCGTTCGTTTGACCTTCGCCACTGCGGGTGATAGCGACGCCGGACTTCGTGAAGCGCCTCGCCCTCATGTGCGTCACTGTGCTCTTGGCCGCGGGGCCGGCGCGCGCGCACAACCCCGAGCAGCCCGAGACGGCCGTGCCCGTCGGCAGCGATCTCGACTTTCTCAATCACGACAGGATGGGTCCCTTCTGGCTGGGCGCCGAGGTGAACTCGATCTTCCAGACGAACCCGGCCTTTCCGGCGAAGTATTCGGGCGTGAACAGCTTCGGCGTGCGCTCGACGGACGCCGCCGGGCGTAAGGTCGTCACGCCCTCGGCCGACGCCGCCATATCGGGGCTCGCGACGGTCTTCACGGCTTACCGCCCGCTGCCTGTCGTCGAGCTCATCTTGGATCCCGAGGTGGCGGTGGGGGGCGGGCTCGCGACGGCGCTGGGCATGGGCGGCTTCACGAACCTCGACGTCGTCCGCAACCCGACGCTCTCGCACCTCCCGTACATCGCCCGCGCCGAGGTTCACGTGATGGTGCCGCTGTCGCGCGAGTGGGAGGCCAACGAAGATCGCGGGCCGATCTCGTCCTTCAAGGCGGTGCCCCGCCATCGGATCGAGCTGCGCCTGGGCAAGATGTCCACGGCCGATCTGTTCGACGTAAACCCGGTCGGCTCGGACAGCCACCTCCAGTTCATGAACTGGACCGTCGACAACAACGGGGCCTTCGACTACGCGGCCGACACACGCGGGTATACGTATGGCGGCCTCGTCGAATATCAAGGCCCGCGCTTCGAAGCGCGATTCGGCATGATGTTGATGCCGACGGTGGCGAACGGCGAGACCCTCGACTGGGACATCGCCCAGAATCGCGCCGAGAACCTCGAGCTCGAGATCAAGTACAGCCGCCGTCCCGAGTGGCGCGGCACCTTGCGGTTGCTCGGCTACGTGAACCACGCCGCCATGGGCAACTACGCCGACGCGATCGCCTCGTCGCGCGCGACGGGGCTCACGCCGGATATCACGGCGTCACGCCGGAACGGCCGGCTCAAGGGCGGCTTCGGCGTCAACGAGTTCCAGGAGCTCGGGGCGCTCTTCCGTGCCTTCTCGCGCATCGGCTGGAACGACGGCAGGAACGAGAGCTTCGCCTACACCGAGGTCGACGACACCTTCTCGATCGGCGGCGACGTGCGCGGCGCGCCCTGGGGCCGCCCCGACGATCGCGTCGGCGTGGCCTTCGTCAGCAACGGCATCTCCAGCCAGCACGCCGAGTACCTGCGGCGCGGCGGCGCGGGCTTCCTGCTGGGCGACGGCCCGGGCTGCAACGTCGATCCGAAGACGCCGACGTGTCCGCTCGTGACGGGCAGCTTCCTCAGCTACGCGCGCGAGACGATCGTCGAGCAGTACTACAACGTCCACGTCTGGTGGGGCGCGTTCCTCGCCGAAGACATCCAGCTCGTCGCGAACCCCGGCTACAACTCCGACCGCGGCGCCGTCTGGGTCTTCTCGGCCCGCGGCCACCTCGAATTCTGATTCTCACCCTCTCGCGCCGGCAGGCTCGCCGGCCGCGCCTACGCTTTACTCACCGCCGCGTGCCACCGCCCCAGCATCTCCTCCCGCGCCGCCGCAGGCAGGCTCGGGTTGAAGATGCGCACGCGCGCCGTCTCGCCGGTGCGATCCGTGCGCGGCAAGCCCACGCCGCGCGCCGCGAGCTTGGCCGCGCCCAGCGCCGTCGACTCCACCATCTCGGGCCGGAAGATCTGCAGGCCCGATAGATCTGCCTGCATTTGCATGAGCAGATCGTTCGCCGCGGCGCCGCCGTCGACGCGCAGGCTCGTGATGGCGTGCCCCGCGTCGGCCTGCATCGCGCGCAGCAGGTCGACGTTCTGAAGCGCGATGGCCTCCAGCGCGGCGCGCGCCAGGTGCGCCTTCGTCGTGCCGCGCGTGATGCCGCTGATGAGCCCGCGCGCGTCCGGTCGCCAGTGCGGCGCGCCCAGCCCCGCGAGCGCTGGGACGATCGTGACGCCGCCGCTGTCCGGCACGGAGCGCGCCAGCGGCTCGACCTCGGCCGCCTTCGAGATGATCCCCAGGCCGTCGCGCAGCCACTGCACGAGCGCTCCGGCGATGAAGGCGCTGCCCTCGAGCGCGTACGCCGTGCGCGCCATGGGGCCCACGGTGTTGCCCGCCTCTTCGCCCAGCGTCCATCCGACCGTGGACAAGAGCCCTCGCTGCGAAGGCGTCGGCCGCGGGCCCACGTTCATGAGCACGAACGAGCCCGTGCCGTAGGTGCACTTGGCGTCGCCCGTGTCGACGCAATCCTGGCCGAACAGCGCCGCCTGCTGATCGCCCGCGATGCCCGCGATGGGGATGCCGTCGGGCAGGCCGGGCACGCCGCGCGTCTCGGCGATGCGCCCCGCCGACGGCTTCACCTCGGGCAGGATCTGCGCCGGCACGTCGAAGATCTCGCAGAGGTCGTCCGAGAAGCGCAGCGTCTCGAGATCGAACAGCAGCGTGCGCGAGGCGTTCGTCACGTCGGTCGCGTGCGCGCGGCCGCCCGACAGGCGCCAGACGAGGAACGAGTCGACGGTCCCGAAGGCGATCTCGCCCTTCTCGGCGCGGTCGCGCAGCCCCGAGATGTCGTCGAGCAGCCACTTGATCTTCGTGGCCGAGAAGTAGGGATCCAGCACGAGGCCCGTTCGCTGCCGCACGAAGTCCTCGTGGCCCGCCGCCTTGAGCTCGGCGCACTGCACGGCCGTGCGGCGATCCTGCCAGACGATCGCGTTGCTGACGGGCTTTCCGCTTTGCCGCTCCCACAGCAACGTCGTCTCGCGCTGGTTCGTGATGCCGATCGCCGCGATGCGCTCGGCGTCGTCGGGCGTCACTGCCTCGCCGAGCGCGCCCGTCACCGAGGCCCAGATCGCCTCTGGATCGTGCTCGACCTCGCCGGGGCGCGGGTAGATCTGCGCGAACTCCCGGTACCCGCGCGCGCGCACCGTGAGCTTCTGATCGACGACCAGCACCGTCGTGCCCGTCGTCCCCTGGTCGATCGCGAGGATGAGATCTTTCACGAGCGGCGCCAGCCTAGCACCGTTTCCAATTCACCGGGGCGCTGAGCACCCGCGTCGGGCGCGGCCTTACGCGACGAACTTCGCGACGAACTTGGTCGCGGCCTCGACGACCTCGGCGCTCTCGACGTCGAGGCCCACGACGTGGAACGAGCGATCGAGCCACAGGCGCTCGATGATGGCAGAGCCCAGGCTGCCCGTGAGCTCGAGCGAGTCGTCCATCGGCACGACGTGATCGTGGCGCGCGTGCACGACCAGCGCGGGCGCGCGCACGTTCGGCAGCCCGGCGCGCACCACGTCCATGAGATCGAAGAGCTGCCGCAGCGCCGCGATGGGGAAGGCCGGCAGGCCGGGGTTGCCGTGGCGCATCTCGGGGATCGAGACGTCGGATCCGTTGGGCTTGGGGATGCTCGCGGCCGACCAGCGCCCGAAGTCGACGGGCAGCCGGCAGATCGCGCGGATGGCGTCGACCTGGAACCGGCGCAGTCGCAGCGGCGTGCCCATGACCACCAGCGCCGCGATGCGCTCGGGGAAGAGCTGCGCCAGCCGCAGGGCCAAGAGGCCGCCCATGGAGAAGCCGCAGATCGCGACGGGGCGACCCTCCGTGCGCTCCTGGAGCGCGTCGAGCTTGCGCTGCGCCGACGCCAGCCAGTCGCTCCAGGTCACGCGCGCGAGCTCGCGCAGCGTCTCGCCGTGGCCGGCCAGCATCGGCGCCTCGACGGAGAAACCGGCGCGGCCGAACGCCTCGGCGAAGGGCCGCACCTCGAAGGGCGTGCCCGTGATGCCGTGCAGACACAAAACGCCCCGGTCGTCCCCCGCCAGCGAGAGCGGGGATTTGTCGAACGACCGGGGCGCGTCCTGCGGGCCCTTGGGAGCGGGGCGGCTCAGCACGCCGCCCGCGCGAACGGAGCTAGTTGCACTCGCCGGTGTTCATGTCGAGCGGGTGGCCGATCGGGCAGGTGCGGATCGAGCAAGAGACGGTGCTGTTGAGGTCCGTCGCGGCCGGCTGGCCCGGGCGGTTGAAGGCGACGATGTGCGCGCCGGGGCAGGTCGTGCCTCCGTCCTCGAGCGTCCAGCACTCCGTGGCGCCAGGCGTGTTGTTGTCGCAGTGAGCGAGGGGCGTGTTGGAGACGCCGCCGCCCGTGATCGCCTTGTGGTCCACGACCGCGCAGTCGGGCGGGTTCGGGTCGCCGCTCTTCCACGTGCCGCCTTCGGTGTCGAGGACGACGCCGTTCACGCACGGCGCGCCGATCTTCTGGCCGATCTTCTTGCCGATGACCGACAGCGCCTCGCTGAAGTCCTTGTTGCAGATCGTCATGAAGACGCCGTTGGCGCCGAAGCCGTCGACCCACTGCTTGATGCGGACGGCGGGGTCGCCGTAGGTGCCGTCGTCCTCATGGCAAGAGTGCTGGACCTCGGGCCAATTCTCTCCGCCCGTCTGGTCGTTGTTGTACGTGTCGACGACGTACGGGGTGGGATCACCAGCGATGGCGGCGACGAGCACCTTGGTCGGGTCCTTCTTGAGGCCCTTCATCGCGGCGACGACGTCTCTGACGCGCAGGAGGCGGCCGTCCTCGGCCGAGGCGCAGTTGTTGAGCGTCATCGGCGTCGCCGGCGTGCGCGGCGGCGGCTGGCCGTCGCAGAGGTGGCCGTACTGGTTGCAACGATACGACTGCAGCGGTCCCAGCGGGTCGGACAGCGTGCCGGTCGTCGCGTCGAACAGGTCGGACTGGGGCGGCGCCGAGCAGTCATCCTCGTTCGTGATGAGAACGATCGCGAGATACGCGTCTTCGCGGAGGAAGTTGGCGTTCTCCGGGGGCGCGTCCGCGCCGTCGGCGCCCAGGGCGCGCAGCACCGACTCGAACTGGTGCTCGAAGCCACAGCCGTCCTGGCCGAGGGCGGCGATGCAGCTGAACACGTCGGAGATGTCGCCCGTGAAGTTCGTCTGGCCATTGGAGCTGATGATGAAGTGCTGGCCCGGGTTCAGCATCGCCTTGTCGCAGGTCGCGCCGAGCGCCTTCGTGTGGAAGATGCCCTGGTCGTTGCCAGTCCCAAGCTGCGTCCCCGACGGGCCCTGGGTCAGCGTGCAGTGCGCGATGCCCTGGTTGCGGCCCGCGCCCATCGACGACGAGACCACGCCGATGTGGACGTCGGGCATGATCTTCTTGATCTCGTTCATGAAGACCGGGAACTGATTCGTCAGCTTCTTCTGCAGCAGTTCCATCGACGACGAGTCGTCGATCATGAACACGATGTCGAGCTTCTTGTTGACCGACTGCTGGAAGACGTCGTTGAAGATCTGCTGCGGCGCGGGGCCGGCACGGCGAGGCGGCGTGAGTTGCACGCCCACAGCACGGGCACCACCGCGGCGATCAGGGCCCAGCGGGCGGCGCGCCAAGAGAGCCAGCGGGTCAGCTGGCGTGGCGAGTGAGACTTCGTCATCAGTATCCTCCTGCGCGAGTTCGGTGGCGTCTGCCTAGGCCGACTTGGGGGGCGTAACGTGAGGGACCCAGCGAAACCGGGCGATTATAGGGAGTCGCATCTGCGACCGCAATCGTCGGTGTGAGCATCGTCCCCATGAGAGGCGACCGTGTGGGAGAGCAAGGCCGGGACCAGCCGGAGGCGAGCGTAACTGTCTGAATTCGTTCTAGTACGCGTGAAGGACTGCCAATTGGGTTGGCGCTTCCTTGAAAGGAGGTTGGCGATCGCGCCACTCCGGGCGGCGGGCTCAGTTCGTGTGAATGCGGCCCACGGCGCAGAGCATCTCGCCGGCGAAGTAGCGCGATTCGGGCGGATCGCTCATCAGCTTGGGGCGCAGGAACGAGTTGCGGATCTCCTCGTGGGCGCCGCGGCGGGCGATCGGGTTGGCAGGGTCGACGAAGCTGTGTCGAACCATGCCGTCGCGCGCCTCGAGGAAGCCGATCCGACCGTCCTGATCGACGGTCTCGACGATGCCCGCGTGGTCGGCGCAGTCGAGCTCCTCGTCGGTGCCGCGCGTGTCGAAGAAGAGGACATCGCCGGGGCGTGCGTTCTTCGGCGCCACGAGCTCGTGCGCCGTTCGCACGTAGCCCCACAGCGCGCGGACGCTGCCGTCGGTGCCGAAGCGCAAGCCGGCGTCGTGCAGCGAGCGCTCGACCAGCGCGGCGCTCTC
>DASZUD010000192.1:0-31754 GCA_035548155.1 Polyangia bacterium | reverse complement strand
GCAGCGCGAGGCCGAGCTGGGCGCCGAGCGCGGCGATCGGACCGCCCTCGCCCACGGCGGCGAGCGCGCGTCCCGCCGCCTGCTGTCCCAGCGCGAACGCGATCACGAACGTCGCTCCGTCACGCAAGGTCAGGCGCCGCGCCCGCACGGCCTCGGCGTCGAGGCACACGGTGGCGCGCTCGACGCCCTCCAACCAGTGCGCCGCGAGCGCGAACGCGTAAAGGACGTACCCGCGCGCGCGGGTCGCGGCGTCGGCGCTGATGAGCACGTTGTAGAGCCCGCCCACGAACAGGAAGGCGTAGATTGTCCCCGGGCCGATCGCCGGCCGCTGCTCGTCGGAGAGATCGGCAGCGCCCGCGGCCAGCGCGATGGCGAGCCAGGTCATGCCGACGGCGCCGCCGACGACGACGAGCGCCGACTCGACCCAGGCGCCGACGCCAGGCACGGGCGCGCCCGCCGAGAGCACCGAGAACACCAGCAGCGCGACGGCGCCCACGACGACCGACCACGCGCGCGCCTTCGCGGCCAGCAGCCGGCCCACGGACACGGGCACCGTGCGCATGATCCAAAAGGCGCGCCGCTCGGCCTGCATGTGCGCGAGCGGCCCGATCGTCGCCATGTAGAGCGACAGCGAGAAAGACAGGTAGGAGACGCGCTCGAGGCTGGCCGTCGACCAGCCCCACCCGAGCGCGCCGAAGAGCTGGACGCCCACGAAGATGACGGGCATGGCCACGAGCGCCAGCAGCTGCCCGCGGTCGCGCGTGATGAGCGCGAGATCCTTCGTGGCCGCCGTGAGCGGCTGCCCGCGGCGTGGCCGCGGAATCGAGTCGACCCAGGTGGCGCCCGCCTCTTCCCATCCGCGCATGCCGGCGACGCGCGCGAGCACGGCGGCCGCGGCGAGGGCGCAGGAGACTGCCGCGCCGAGCGCACCGAGGGCGACCAAGACGCCGGCCACGTCGCCGCGCACGAGGGCCGCGAGCGGGCCCACGACCAGCGCGCCGGGCGAGGCCGACACCCACGGCGCGAGCGGTGGCAGGCTGGTCGCCAGGGTCTCGGGCGCGCGCATCACGCGCGTGCCCAGCATCCACAGCGACGCGAGCGACAGCGACGCGAGGAGCCGCAGCACCATCCACGCGCTCCGGCGGCGGGCGCGCGGCACGAAGCGGACGACCGCGATCTGCGTCGCCTGCGCCAGGGCCGAGATGCCCAGCTGCGCGAGCACCGAGACCAGCGCCGCGATCGCGACGGCCGCCGCCGGCAGGTGCCAGGTCAGCGTCGCCGCCAACAGCACCGGCAGGAGGAACAGCGCGCCCAGCGGGTCGGTCGCGGCCTCGGCCAGGCAGCGCGCGATCACCAGCGTGGGCAGCGCCACGGGGCGTGAGAGCAGGAACTCGTTCTCCGACGAGCCCGCCAGCACGGCCTCGCTGCTGGCGGCCTTGGCCGTGAAGCTGCCGAGCGCGATGACCAGCACGACGACGCCCAGCGCGGTGACCTGCCCCGCCGTGTCGGTGCGAGCGCAGATGACCGAGAAGGCCTGCGTGAAGAGGCCCACGTACGAGAGCGACAGAAACACGCCGACGAGGAGCACGAGCGCCGGAAACCGACCGCGGCCGCGCGCGCGCATGCCGTTCCACAGGAAGCGCAGCCGGAAGCGAATCCACAGGCGCGCGAGCCGGAGCGCCCCGATGCCGCCCTCGGGCAGGCGGCGCTCGGACGCGACCTCGGCGGCGCCGGCCGTCATGACTCGGTCGCGCCCTCGGTCACGCGCAAGAAGAGATCCTCCAGCGTCGTCTCGGCCGTGGCCTGGAAGCGCGCGCGCAGCTCGGCGGGCGCACCCAGGGCCTGCAGCGTGCCGTCGCGGACGATCGCGACGCGGTGGCACAGCTTCTCGGCGGCGTCGAGCAGGTGCGTCGAGAGGAAGATCGTGCGTCCGTCGGCGGCCAGCTCGGCGATCGTGGCGCGCATCTCGCGCGCGCCCTTCGGGTCGAGGCCGTTCGTCGGCTCGTCCATGATGAGCACGCGCGGCTCGTGGATCAGCGCCATCGCCAGCGCGAGCCGCTTCTTCATGCCGAGCGAGTACGTCACGGAGTAGGCACCCGCGGCGGCCCCCAGGCCCAGCTTCTCCGCCAGCGCGGAGGCGCGCCGCCGGGCTTCGTCACGCGCGAAGCCGTGCAGCCCGGCGACCAGCTCGAGGATCTCGAGCCCGCTCAAATATGGATAAAGGAACGGTTCGTCGGGCAGGTAGCCCACCTCGCGCTTGAGCGCGACGGCCTCGCTGTGGCAATCGCGGCCCAGGATCGACGCGCGTCCCGAGGTGGGGCGCAGAAGGCCCATGAGGAGCCGGATCGTCGTGGTCTTTCCCGAGCCGTTCGGGCCGAGGAAGCCCATGACCTCGCCCGCCTCGACGCGCAGCGAGAGCCCGCGCACGGCGGTCTTCGCGCCGAAGGACTTCGTGAGGGAGGCGGTCTCGATCACGACGCGGGGGCCGCCGCGACCTCGGCGGCGCGCGCCAGCGGCGCTTGGAGCGGCTTGTTCCGCAGCCGCGCGAGCGCGAGAGGATCGACGGTCTCGCCTTCCCCTTCGACGCGCGCCCACAGCGCGAGGCGCGAGATCTCGGCCGCGGCCGCGACGTCCTCGCCGAACAACGTACCCAGCACCTCGACGGGCCGCGCGCTGCCGTCCTGGCTCACGCGGACGGAGAAGCGCACGAGCGCGCCGGCCGGCCAGTCGAGCCTGCGCCGCACGGCCGCGTCCTCGAACGCCGCGACGGACAGCAACGACGCGCGCACGTCGACGGTGCGCGGCAGGCCCTTGTCGGACTCGCGCCGCGCCGAGAGCGGTTCGCCCGACGCCCAGCGCGCGAGCGCGCCGCCGAGGTCGGCGTCGTCGGGCAGGCGCGCCGCGAACTCGGCGCTCGCGATGACGCGGCCGAGCGCGCGATCATTGTCCCCGAGGCGCGCAGCTTCGAGGAAGTCGACGCCCGGCAGCGACACGGCGCCGAGCCGCGCCAGCAGCTCGTCGGCCGGGAGATCGTCGACGAGAGACACGTCGAGCAGCTCGCCGAGTGACGGGATGCCGAGGCCCAGCGCGGGGCCGAAGCTCAGCTCGGGCTTGGGGTGGAAGCCCACCGAGTAGCAGAGCTCGAGGCCCGCGCGCCGGAACACGCGCGGCAGGTGCCGCACGAGATCGAGGTGCCCGAGGTACGCGGTGCGCCCGAGCTTCGTGTAGCGCAGGCGGTAGCGGTGCGCCGCGCCCTGCTGGATCTGCGTCGTGGGCAGCGGCCGCGAGCCGGCCTTCTTCGCTTTGGCGCGCTCGCTCTGCGCCTCGGCCGCCGGCGCCGCGGGCGGAGGCGACCAGGCGTTCATGCGGCGCAGGTAATAGAGCCGCTCTTCCTTCATCTCGTCGAGATCGCACGAGACGCCGCAGTCGTAGCAGACGAGCTTCTTGTCCTTGAGCGCCTCGGCGTCGGCGACGTTGTTCGGATGGAGCAGCTTCTTGTAGACCTTCCCGCACGGCGGCGACAGCCGGTCCTTGAGCGCCTTCCTGTACTCCTGGGCCAAGAACGTCGGTTCGAGGCCGATGTCGATGTGGTCCCACGGCAGGCGCGCCGTGACGGGGATCGTCCCGAGGTAACGCTCGATCTCGAAGCCCTGCTCGGCGCGCAGCTCGTCGATCGCCCGCTCCCACTGGTCGAGGCGCAGCACGTCGTCCCAGCCGTCGAACCGACACCCGTAGCGGAACGCCCGCTCCAGCAGATCGGCGCAGCGCCGATCGCCGCGCGCGAAGACGCCCTCGATGTGCGACTGCGGGTTGTCGTGCGTCTTGAGGTCGACGCGCAGCTCCTTCGCCGTCGCCGACAGCAGCGCCTGCTTGCGCGCCGTCTCGGCCTCGGTGTCCATGGCGCACCACTGGAACGGCGTGTGCGGCTTGGGCACGTGCGTCGAGACCGACGCCGTCACGCGCGCTCCGCGCATCTGCTGCCGCCCGATGGCCTGCACGCGCGAGGCCGTCTCGACGATGCCGCGCACGTCGACGTCCTCTTCCGTGGGCAGGCCGATCATGAAGTACAGCTTCATGCGCTGGAAGCCCCGCCCGAACACGCGCTGCGCCGACTCGGCGATGTCGTCCTCGGTGACGTTCTTCGTGATGACGTCACGCATGCGCTGCGTGCCCGCCTCGGGCGCGAACGTCAGCCCTCCGGCGCGCACCGTGGCCATCTCGCCCAGGAGATCCTCGTTCAGGCCGTACGCGCGCAGCGAGGACACGGACAATGCGACCTTCTCGTCGCGCAGCTTGGCCATGGCCGCCTTCACGAGCGGCGTCACGCACGAGTAGTCGGCCGTCGACAGCGACGTGAGCGCCGTCTCGTCGTAGCCGCCCTTCTTGACGCCGCTCATGAGCGCGTCGATGACGGCCACGGGATCGCGCTCGCGCACGGGGCGGTAGATCATGCCCGCCTGGCAGAAGCGGCACCCCTCCGTGCAGCCGCGCGCGACCTCGACCGCCATGCGATCGAAGATCGCCTCGGCATACGGCAGCGGCGAGTCGTCGGGGAACGGGAAGCGATTGATGTCCGCGACCCAGACGCGCTTCGGGCGCGCGGGCACGCGCGGATCCGTCGGCCCGTCGACGACCACGAACCCCGTCTCGTCGTCGACCTTCGTCGTGTAGAGCTCGGGGACGTAGAGCGGATACTTGGCGGCGAGGCGAACGAGGCGCTCACGGCGCGCGACGCCCGCGCGACGCAGCTCGGCCGCCTCGAGCACGAGCGGCGGCAGGTGCTCCTCGGCCTCGCCGATGAAGAACGCGTCGATGAACGGCGCCAGCGGCTCCGGGTGCGTCGCCGTGGGGCCGCCCGCGATGACGAACGGCGCGTCGTCCCCCCGCTCGGCCGCCCGCAGCGACAGCCCCGCGAGGTCGAGGATGTTGAGGACGTTCGTGTACGTCAGCTCGTACTGCAGCGAGAAGCCGATGACGTCGAACTCGCCCAGCGGCGACGCCGACTCGAGCGTGACGAGCGGGATCTTCCGCGTGCGCAGCTCCGACTCGCAGTCGAGCCATGGCGAAAAGACGCGCTCACAGGCGACGCCCTCGGTCTTGTTGAGCACGCCGTAGAGGATCTTCGTCCCGAGGTGGGACATCCCGATGTCGTAGACGTCGGGGAACGCCAGGCACACGCGCGCCCGCACGGCACCCGGCTCCTTGCGCACCTCGTTGTACTCGCCGCCGACGTACCGCGCCGGCTTCTCGACGCGCGCCAAGAACTCTGAATACGGGTGCCGCATTTTGAACGAGCGACTCTACCTGCTGATCAGCGCCAGAGCGAGCAGTCTAGCGGCGTGGAGGGCCAGCCTTGCTGGCCCGGCTCACCTTGCGAAGATCCCGAGGGCCCGCGCGGTCGCAGCCGCCCCCGCGCTCATTCGTTGCCCTGGAACAGGTACGAGAACTCGGTGCCGTACTCTTCCGAGGCCTGCGGGAAGGTCCAGCGGCCGACCATCTCGCGGATGCACGGCTCGAGCGAGCGGAACGAGGACGGGCCGTCGACCTTGACGTGCTTGACGCGCCCGGAGATGCCGATCGTGACGCCGACGACGATCTTCCCGTGGGTCAGGCTGCTGTCGCGCAGCAGCGCGCGCTGGTAGCAGGTCTTGATGCCGATCTTGTTGTTGTTGATGACGCGCGTGATCTCGCCCTGGCTGGGCGGCGGGCGATTCGCGGTGGGCGCCGGGGCTGTGACCGCGCGCTCCTTGAAGCCGTTGCTTTGATCCACCGGCGCGGCCGGGGTCGTCGTCTGGGTCGCGACCTGCGTCGTCCCCGCGAGCGCGTTGCCGCGCGCGACGACAGGCATCTGCCGGCCGCGCGCCAGGTTGTTGCGGCCGCGCAGCCCCTTGCCCTTCGCGGGCTCGGGCGCGGGCTCTCGCGCGACCGGCTGCGACGGGGCCGCGCTGTTCTGCGCGGAGAGCTCGTCGTGAAGCTTGCCGAGGGCCTCGCTGTCGATGCCCGCCTTGATGGGCGCCGTCGCGGCGACGGTCGGCGCCTTCTTCGTCATGCTCATCGCGATGACGACGACGACGGCGGCGACGACGCCGATCGCGCCGAGGAGGAGCACCTTCGTGTTGCGCTGGCGCCCCTCTTCGGCGCGGTCCGAGCCGCTCCACGCCGTGGCCGCGCCCATGTCCATGAGGCGCGGCGGCGCGGGCGTCGCCTTCGTGACCGCAGGCGCGGCCGCCGGGGTGGCGACGTCGATGTTGAGGGCGCTCAGCGGATCAGAGCCACCGCCGGCCAGCGGCGCCGCGGGGGCGGCCGCGTGCGTCCCGTTCGTGCCGACGCCGTTCTTCTTGACCGGGCTCGCGGGGCTGGACGCGTGCGTCGCCTTCGCGAGCGCGGGAGAGGCGGCCGCGGCAGCGGCCACTCCACCCACCGGAACGGGGGCCTTCGCCGCGGCCGGCTCGGCGTGGGGCGCCGGAACCGCGTGAGCGGCGGCGACGTGCGGTGTGGGCAGGTTCAGCTTTGCGCCGAGGCCGCTCGTGAGCGGCATCGTCCCGCGGCGCGCGGCCGGAGGCGGGACGACGGGCGGCGGCGGCACCGAGGCGGCCGGCAGCGGCGGCGCGGGCGTCGTGCGCGCCTTGATGGGCGGAGCCGGCGGCTTGCGCGCCTCGAGATCGCGCGCGACCTCCGGCACGTCCGCGGGCGGCTTCCACCCGTCCATGCTCTCGTTCCAGACGTGGACGTCCGAGTCCTTCGGCAGCGCGAGCAGCCGATCGACCAGCGCCTTGCGCGGGAACGGCCCCTGCTGCGCGCCCTCGAGCGCGAGGAACCATTCGATGCCGTCGGCGTTTCGTCCGATCGACGGCGGCGGGGGCGGCGTGGCGCGCTTTCCCCCCTGCATGAGATCGGCCATCAGGCCGGCGGGCGCGGCGGAAATGTTCGTGCGCTCGGACGGATCCTCGTGGGCCTCGCCCAGCGTCGCCAGGGCGCCCGACGAGGGGCGCTGCGACGGCCGGACGGGTTCGAGCGACCCTACGGACGGCTTCGCGCCCGCCTCACGGACGGTGATGACGTTCTGACACGTCTTGCACCGAACCTTGAGAACCTTCCCGCGGACCTTGTCGTCCGCGATGGAGTACTTGGTTTGGCAGCGGTCGCAGACGAATTTCATGCCGGGGGTGGGCCCTGTTCGAACAAGTGGCCGATCGGTGCCGGGGGTGCGAGGCTCCGCCTCACGATTTCGGCGGGTCGCGTCGAATCTATAGGCTAATCCGGTGGGTCGAACCTAGGCGGGCGGCGAAATTGGACAGAGAAAGTATCACCTCGTCCCGACGAACGCCAACGCCGCAGCGCCCAGGAGGAGAAAGACCAGAACCACCCACCCGCGCTTGGACTTGGGCGGTTGGTCCGGCAGGTGGTCAGACGCTGCGGCCGCCGCGGCGGGTGCCACGCTCGTGGCGCCGTTGGTCTGGGGCGCCGAGGCTGCGGCGATCGGGGCCAGGCGACGCGCCGAGGCGGGGCCGACGGTGACCGGCGGCAAGTTTGGCGCCGCAGGAGACGGGCCCTCGCCGTCCCGGGGCAGAGGCGGCGGGAACCGCGAGCCGCTCTGTTCCTCCTCGGGCGGCGCGGCCTCGAAGCGCAGCGAGAGCGGCGCGCGGCGATCGAAGTTCAGCTCTTCCGAGTCGTCCTTCACGCGCACTTCCAGCGGCACGACGCCCGCCGCGGCCGCCGGTGGCGCGGCGGCGAGCCGCGCCCCGGCGTCCACGTTGAAAATCTCCTTCATGTAGAGCGCCATGCGCCGCGACCCGGTGCGCAGGCCCTCGTCGGCCAGGAACTCCTCCAGATCGACGCGCATCTCCTCGGCGGACTGGTAGCGCGCCTCGGGCCGCTTCTCGAGCGCCCGCATGACGATGAGCTCGAGCGCGGGCGGAAAGTCGCGCCTGACGGCCGTGGGCGGCGGGACCTTCTCCTCGACGATGCGCTTCATCACCGCGTCGGCGGTCCCGCGGTAGAGGCGCTGCCCCAGCGTCAGCTCGTAGAGGATGATGCCCAGCGAAAAGATGTCGGAGCGCGTGTCGACCGCCTCTCCCCTCACCTGCTCTGGCGACATGTAGCCGGCCTTGCCGACGACGCCCGCTTCGTCGCGCAGCTCTTCCTGCGCGCGCGCGATGCCGAAGTCGACGATCTTGGTCTGCCCTTCCATCGTCACGAGGATGTTCGTGGGCGAGACGTCGCGGTGGACGATGCGCAGCAGCTGGCCGTTCGACTCGCGCCACGCGTGCGCGTAGGCCAGGCCCGCGGCCGTCTGCCGCACGACGTGGACGGCGTGCTCGAGCGGCAGGTACTTTCCCGCGGCGAGACCCACACGAACGATGTCCGTCAGCGTCTCGCCGCGGATGTACTCCATGGCGATGTACGTGAGACCGCCGTCCTCGGCGACGTCGTACACGTGGACGATGCTCTGGTGGTTCAGCTTCGCGGCGAGGCGCGCCTCGTCCAGGAACATCTGCACGACGCGCGGGTTCTCCGCGAACTTCGGCTGGAGGATCTTGACGACGATCTCCTTCTCGAAGCCACCCATCGCCTCCTGCCGCGCGATGTAGAGCTCGGCCATGCCGCCGGACGCGAGGTGACGGACGATTCGGTACCGTCCGACTTGCCGGCCGATCATCTCGTCCGCGGGGCCGCTCATGCGCGGCGCATCTTACATTGACCTCGCGGTGCTCGGCGAGTAAGGAAGGAAACCGTGCCCGTTCCGCACGGCCCCCCGCGTGACGCCTCGCTCGACGGGCACCTCGTCGACGGCGCCTTCCGTTACCTCACGCTGACGACGGGGATCTGCTTCGCGATCGTCGTCGTCGTGATGGCGGCCACGCTGATCTTCCACCGCAGCCGGGGCGCGCGCGCCGCGCACTACACGCATGGCGACAGGCGGCGCGACCACATCCTGACCTTGGGCGTGGCCATCGCCATGTTGGTGGGCATCGACGCCGTGCTCGCCGGCCGCTCGCTGGGCGAGCTCGAGACGCGCTTCTGGAAGTACCCGGACGCCGACCCCGCCGCCGTGCGCGTCGAGGTGACGGCGCGCCAGTGGTCGTGGACCTTTCGCCTGGCCGGGCCCGACGGCGTCTTCGGCACGCGCGACGACGTCGTCTCGCTGGGCGAGCTGCACGTGCCCGCGGGCCGTCCGATCTACCTCAAGCTGCGGTCGAAGGACGTCATCCACTCGCTCTACCTTCCGGCCTTCCGCACGAAGATCGACGCCGTGCCGGGCCAGACGACGCGCTTGTGGTTCCAGGCGCGCGAGCCGGGGCGCTACGAGCTCGGGTGCGCGCAGCACTGCGGCGTCTCTCACTACAAGATGCGCGGCGAGATGCTCGCGACGCCCGAGGCCGAGTGGCAGGCGTGGGTCACGCGCGCCGTCGAGGACGGGCGCCTGCGCTACGACGCCTCGCCCGACCAGGCCGCGGGCGCCTGGGATTGGGACCAAGGCTGATGACGCCGCTCTTCTCTCGCGACCACAAGGTCATCGCGAAGCAGTTCCTCGCGCTCGGCCTCGCCTTCCTCGCCGTGGGCGGGTTCATGGCGATGCTGATCCGCTGGCAGCTGGCCCACCCGGGCGAAGCCGTGCCCGTGATCGGCCGCGCCCTCTTCGGCGCGTCGGGCGGGATCATCTCGCCGGCGGCCTACACGTCGCTGTTCACGATGCACGGCACGATCATGATCTTCTTCGCCGTGACGCCGATCCTGATCGGCGCGTTCGGGAACTTCTGCATCCCGCTCATGATCGGCGCCCGCGACATGGCCTTCCCCACGCTGAACATGCTGTCGGTGTGGACGATGGTCGCGGCGACGGCGGTCCTCGTGGCGTCGTTCTTCGTGCCGCTGGGCGCGCCGCAGGCCGGCTGGACGGCGTACGCGACGCTCTCGACGGCCGTGGGCACGCCGGGGCTCGCGCAGACGCTGTGGGTCGTCTCGGTCTACCTGAACGGCGCGTCGTCGATCATGGGGGCCGTCAACTACATCACGACTATCGTCCGCGAGCGCGCGCCCGGCATGACGTGGTTCCGCCTGCCCCTCACGATCTGGGGCCTGCTGATGACGTCGATCCTGAACGCGCTGTTCGTGCCCGTGCTGGCCGCCGGCATGGTGCTGCTGTTCTTCGACCGCGTCTTCGGCACGCAGTTCTTCATCGCGGGCTCGACGATCAAAGGGGGCGGCGATCCGATCCTGTACCAGCACCTCTTCTGGCTGTTCGGCCACCCCGAGGTCTACATCCTCATCCTGCCGGCGTGGGGCATCGTGTCCGACCTGCTGGCCTTCTTCGCGCGCAAGCCCGCGTACGGCTACCGCGTCACGGTGGGCGCCTTCGTCGGCGTCACCGTGCTCTCGAGCCTGGTCTACGGCCACCACATGTTCACCACGGGCATGAGCCCGCTGCTGGGCGAGAGCTTCATGGTCCTCACGATGATCATCTCGGTGCCGGCCGTGCTGATCTTCCTCAACTGGCTGGGCACGCTGTGGCGGGGCGCGATGCACCTCGAGACGCCGATGCTCTATTGCCTGGGGCTGGTGTTCACCTTCGCGGTGGGCGGCCTCACGGGCCTTTATCTGGCAGACATCGTCGCGGACATGTACCTACACGACACGTTCTTCGTCGTGGGGCACTTCCACCTCATCATGGCGGCGGCCGTGCTGCTGGCGATCTTCGCGGGGATCACCTTCTGGTTCCCCAAGATGTTCGGCCGCATGATGAACGAGCCGCTGGGCAAGCTGCACTTCTGGCTGACGATCATCACGCTGAACGTCGTGTTCGGCGGGCAGCTGGTGCTGGGGTACGCCGGCATGCAGCGGCGCCTCTACGATCCGTCGGTGTACGAGTTCCTGCGGCCGCTGCTGCCGCTGAACCAGCTGATCTCGCGCGCGGGGTTCGTTCTGGGCGCGGCGCAGCTGATCTTCGTCTTCAACTTCTTCTGGAGCCTGCGGCGAGGCCGCGTCGCGCCCGCGAACCCGTGGCAGGTGGGCACGCTCGAGTGGACCGTGCCCTCCCCGCCCCCGCACCACAACTTCGACGAGATCCCGGTGGTCAACCACGGCCCGCACGAGCTCGGGAACCCCTTCGTGCGCCTGCGCCTCGGGCGTGACTGGCTGGGCCAGGCCGAGGCGGCCGAGCTGTCGTCGCCGCCGCCCGCGCGGGGGCGGCAGGACGAGCCGGCGCCTGCGACGGAGACGGCGTCGTGAGCGCCGAGGCGAGCAGCCGCGCGCCTCGCGTGGACGCGACGGCGACCGTCGAGCGTCGCGTGGACGCGACGGCGACCGTCGGCATGGCGATCTTCCTGGGCGCGGCGGCGATGCTGTTCGCGGCGATGTTCCTCGCGTATGCCGTCATGCGCGCGCAGGCGCCGGCGTGGCCGCCCGCGGGCCAGGCGCCGCTGCCGCGCGGCGTGCTCGCGCTCAACTCGCTGGTCCTCGTCGGGGCCAGCGTCGCGCTGCGGGGCGCGCTCGCGGCCTCTCGCCGCGACGAGCGTGCGCGCGCGCGGGCTCGTTGCTGGGTGGCGCTGGTGCTGGGGGCGGGCTTCTTGGCGGCCCAGATCGCCGTGTGGCGCTCGCTTTCGCTGTCCGGGGCCGGCCCCGCCTCGGGCATCTACGGGTCCGTGTTCTTCGCGATCTCGGGGCTGCACGCGCTGCACGTCGCGGGCGGCGTCGTCGCGCTGGCGCTCGTCGCCGGGCGCGGCGCGCTGCGCCGGCTGGCCGCGACCGCGCTCTACTGGGACTTCGTCCTGGCCGTGTGGGTGGTGTTCTTCTTCGCGGCGTGCGTGCGATGAAGGCGGCGCGCCCTCTCCTGGTCGCGCTGGCGCTTGCGGGCGCCGCGTGCCGGCACGCCGACGAGCCGCCGCGCTTCCACGAGCCGCTGAAGCTCGGCGGCCAGGTCGTCTCCGTCGACGCGCTCGAGCACGGGCGCGCCGTCTACAGCAGCTACTGCCGGCCCTGTCACGGCGCCCAGGGCGACGGGAAGGGACCCTCGGCGCCCGGGCTGCAGCCGCCGCCGCGCGACCTGCGGCTCGGCGTCTACAAGTTCGGCGCAGTGCCCGCGGGCCAGCTGCCCACCGACGCCGACTTCGTGCGCATCATCCGCGGCGGGTTGCACGGCACGGCGATGCAGGCGTGGGACGTGCCCGTCGCCGAGCTCGGTGATCTCATCCAGTACGTGAAGTCCTTCTCGCCGCGCTGGCAAAAGGAAACGGCGGGCGAGCCGGTCGAGGCGACGCCCGATCCGTGGTCGGGGCGCGAGGCCGAGGGCGCCGAGCGCGGCAAGCGCGTCTACCATGGCCTCGCTCAGTGCGCCGTGGCCTGCCACCCCGCCTACGTGACGAAGGCCGAGATCTACGCGTTCACGAAGGAGCTGACGTCGATGAACGTCACCGACTTCCGCGTCGACTACTACGACCCGGTCGCCAAGGACAGCGACTACGGCGTGAAGATCCTGCCGCCCGACTTCACCTTCAGCCCGCTCCGCGCGGGCGACGCCGTGGGCGACATCTACCGGACGGTCGCGAGCGGCATCGGCGGAACGGCGATGCCGACGTGGAAGGGCGTGCTGCCGGACGCCGACCTCTGGGCGATCGCGCACTACGTGCGGTCGCTGGTCGAGCTCAAAGGCACGCCCGAGGCGGCGAAGCTTCGCGCGCACCTCGTGGCGATGAGCTGGTGGACGCCGCCCAGGCCCGCCGCCGCCGACGCGGGCGTGGCCGCCGACGCCGGGCCCTGAGCGCGCCTCAGCGGCCGAGGCGCCGGATCAGCCGCGCGACGAAGAAGAAGATCGCCGGCGGCACGAGCAGGAACACGCCCACGATCTTCATCGTCGGCGAGAGCGTCGTCGCCTGCCCGAGGCAGTTCGGGCACAGCGCGTGCGCCGCCGGCGACGCGCTGACGACCACGGCGGCGGCAGCGAGAGAGGCCGCACGGAGGGGTGACCGGAGCCTCATCGCATCGTCACCCGAAACGCCGCGTCCAACATGATCGCGACGGCGAATCCCGGCCCGAGGACCAGCGGCGTCAGGATCGCGAGCCGCACGATGAACGGCTGCCGCCCGAGGCGCATGAACGCGACCAGCAGGATGGAGGCCTTCGTCATCGCCAAGCCACACAGAGCGGTGATGCGGGCCGTTCGATCGACGGGCAGGCCCGCGACGATGACCTCGACCGCCGTGGTGACGAGCAAGACGAAGAGCGCCAGCATGAGGCGTCCCGTGCGCTCGGGCGTCGTCGCTGTCGAGGAAGCGCTCATGACGTCGGCAGCAGGTAGAGGAACGTGAAGATCGGGATCCACGCCAGGTCGACGAAGTGCCAGAAGAGCGCGGCCACCTCCAAGCTGCGCGCGCTCGAGCGGCGCACGAGGACGACCAGCAGCATCACGAGGCCCACGAGCACGTGCAGCGCGTGGTAGCCGGTGACGGCGTAGAACGTGCTGGCGAAGAGGTCGGCGCGAAGGCCCATCGCGTGCGGGCCTCCCGCGAGGTTGACGTACTCGAGCACCTGGCCGCTGAAGAAGAGCGCCCCGAGCGCGAGGGTGACGACGTGCCACAGCGCGCGCGCCCCGTTCCGCCCTGCCCTCGCGGCGCGCGCGGCCAGCGTCATCGTGAAGCTCGACGTGACGAGCGCTCCGGTCATCGCCGCCGCCTGCCACACGACCAGGCGATCCTGCGGGTCGGGCCACTGGTCGGCGCGCACGCGCAGAACGGCATACGCCATGAGGAGCCCCGCGAAGCCCATCGCGTCGGTCGCGAGGAAGACCCACATGCCGACCTTGCCCGTCGACAGGGCTTCGGCGCGGGCGCCCCGGCCCGACTGCAGCGCGACCGTGCCCGCGGCGCTCGACGTGCCCATGGCAGTGCTCATCGCGGGGTTGGGGATAGCACGCCCTTGACACGAGGAGAAGGCCGGTCAGATATGCACGGCGCATGACCTCTTCTGCCCCAGACAGCCCGGGCTCCGGCGCGCCGCCTCGCCGCGGCGTCGTGGCGCGCGCCGTCGCGAGCCCATGGTTCTGGGCGCTCGCGCTCGGCGCGCTCTTCGGCGTGCCGCTCGTGCGGTCGGTGCGCCGTCAGCTCGGCGCCGCGCCCGCCGTCCTGGGCGCGCTGCCGGCCTTCGCGCTCACGGACCAGGCGGGCCATCCCTTCGGCACGCGCGAGCTCGCGGGCAAGGTGTGGGTCGCCGACTTCATCTTCACGGCCTGTCAGGAAGCGTGCCCGCTCTTGAGCCAGCGCATGGAGGACGTGGGTCGGCGCACGAAGCAACTCGGGCCCGACTTTCACCTCGTCTCGATCTCGGTCGACCCCGAGCGGGACACGCCCGCGCGTCTCGCCGAATACGCCGCGCGCTACGGCGCGAACCCCGTGCGTTGGTCGTTCCTCACGGGCCCGGCGGAGGCGATCCAGGACGCCGTCACGAACGGCTTCAAGGTGGGCATGGGCCGCGAGGCCGTGACGCCCGACGGCGGCGGGCCGACGTTCTTCGAGATCTTCCACGGCGAGCACCTCGTGCTGGTCGATCGGCAGCTGCGCATCCGCGGGTACTTCCCGGCGACGCCCGAGGGCATCGACCAGCTCGTCGAGGCGATCGGCCGCGTCGCCAACGGCGCCTGACCCGCGTCGCTTGACGCTCCCGGGCGCGCCTGTTAGCACAACGAGCAGCATGAGAACCTCTCGTGGCCTGATCTTGTTCGGTCTCTCCGCCCTCGCCCTCGGCGCCTGCAAGAAGAACGAAGGCCCGAAGGAGCCGGTCGTCGTGGCGCAGGGCGCGGCCGCCGAGAAGCTGCTCACGCCCACGCCGGCCCCCGCCGCCGCGGCGCCCGCGACCGGCACGTCGTCGATCCGCGGCACCGTGAAGCTCACGGGCACGCCGCCCGAGATGCCGCTCACGAAGCGCGACGCCGATCCCTTCTGCGCGCGCACGCCCATGAAAGACGAAGAGGTCGTCGTGGGCCCCGGCGGGACGCTGAAGAACGTCATCGTCCGCATCACCAAGGGCGTCACGGGCAACTACGAGCCGCCGATGACGAACGTCACCCTCGACCAGACGCAGTGCATGTACAAGCCGCGCGTCGCCGCCATCATGGCCGGACAGTCGCTGCTGATCCGCAACAGCGATCAGACGCTGCACAACGTGCACACCTACCGCGGCGCCTCGACGCTGTTCAACCAGGCCGAGGTGCCGGGCCTGCCGGCGATCGCCAAGGTGTTCAAAGACTCGACGGGGGAGATCCTCAAGTTCAAGTGCGACGTGCACCCGTGGATGACCGGCTACGTGGCCGTCATGGGTCACCCGTTCTTCGCGGTGACCGACGAAGGCGGCAAGTTCGAGATCCCGAAGGTGCCGGCCGGCAAGTACACGGTCGAGGCCTGGCACGAGCGCTTCGGCACGAAGTCGCAAGAGGTCACCGTCGAGGCGGGCAAGCCGCTCGACGTCGCGTTCGCATTCGAGTCGAAATGACGCGGAGGCGCTGAGCCGCCGTGCCGCGCACGCGCTACGAGGCTGCGGCCGCGGGTCTTCGGACCCGCGAGCTCCCGGGCGCGGCGCTGAGGGCGGCGCTGCGCGACGGGTACGGCCTTCGCGAGCTGCGCGGTGACGTGCTCGCGGGCGTCACGGTCGGCATCGTCGCGCTGCCGCTCGCCATGGCGCTGGGCATCGCCGTGGGCGTGCCGCCGCAGCAAGGGCTCTACGCGTCGATCGTCGCGGGCGCGCTGGTCGCGCTGCTGGGCGGCTCGCGCACTCAGGTGACGGGGCCCACGGCGGCGTTCATCGTCGTCCTCGTCCCCATCGTCACGAAGTTCGGCGTCGCGGGGCTGTTCCTCGCCGGCATCATCGGGGGGCTCATCTTGGTGGCGCTGGGCGTCGCCCGCTTCGGACGCTTCATCGAATTCATCCCCCACCCCGTGACGACCGGCTTCACCGCCGGCATCGCGACGGTGATCGCGACGCTGCAGCTCAAGGACGTGCTGGGCGTGCAGCTGCCCGCGGGCGCGCCCGCCGACGTCCTCGGGCGCGTGCGCGCCATGTGGCAGGCGCGCGGCACGATCTCCCTGTCGGAGCTGGTCGTCGCCGCCGTCACCCTCGCGTTGCTGGTCTCGCTGCCGCGGGTCACGCGTCGCGTCCCCGCGCCGCTCCTGGCCCTTCCGGTCGCCGCGGCGCTCGCGGCGCTGCTGTCGCGCCTCTTCCCGGGGCACCCCGTCGCCACGATCGCCAACCGCTTCCACGCGGCGATGCCCAACGGGTCCGTCGTCGCCGGCGTGCCACCGCTGCCGCCGCTGCCGCTCTTGCCGTGGCACGCGCCCGGGCCCGGCGGCGCGCCGTTCGTGCTGTCGTTCGCGACCCTGCGCGAGCTCCTGCCGGCGGGCTTCGCCGTCGCCCTGCTGGGCGGCATCGAGTCGCTGCTCTCCGCCGTCATCGCCGACGGCATGGCGGGGACGCGCCACGACCCCGATGCCGAGCTCCTCGCGCTCGGCTGCGCGAACATCCTGACGCCGTTCTTCGGCGGCATCCCGGCGACGGGCGCCATCGCGCGCACCGCCACCAACATCCGCTCGGGGGCGCGGTCCCCCGTCGCGGCCATCGTTCACGCGCTCACGGTGCTGGCCGCCGTGCTGGCGCTCGCGCCGCTCATCGGCCTCCTGCCCATGGCGGGGCTGGCCGCGCTGCTGCTGCTCGTCGCGTGGAACATGGCCGAGGCGAAGCACTTCGTGCACGTGCTGCGCGTCGCGCCCCGCGCCGACGTCCTGGTGCTCGTCACCTGCTTCGGCCTCACCGTGCTCTTCGACATGGTCGTGGCCGTGTCGGTGGGCGTCGTGCTCGCGGCGCTCTTGTTCATGCGGCGCATGGCCGAGCTCACCGAGGGCAAGCTCACGGCCCCCGAGGCCGACCCCTCGGAGATCAGCCCCGCGCTCCCCAAGTCGCTCGCGGGCAAGGTGGCGCTCTACGAGATCGCGGGGCCGCTGTTCTTCGGCGCGGCGCAGAAGGCGATCGGGAGCCTGGGTCGCGTCACGAACAGCATCGAGGTCCTCATCCTGCGGCTCGATCGCGTGCCCGTGATGGACGCCACCGGGCTGGTCGCGCTCGAGAGCGCGATCGAAGCGCTGACCCAACGCGGCTGCGTGACGATCCTCGCGGGCCTGCAGCAGCAGCCGGCCGAGCTGCTCGAACGCGCAGGCTTCCGCCATAAGGCGTGGCGCCTCATGTTGCGCGCCGACTTCGCGTCGGCGCTGGCGGCGGCGGAAGAGCTGGTGACGGCGAGCCCGCGCAAGTCGGCCCCGCAAGAGACACAGATCGATCCGCGTCCCTCGGGCGCGAACGGCTGACCGTCAGTCGACGCGAGCCGTGGGGCCCAGCGCGACCCGCACGCGGCGCGCCAGCTCGTCGACCGCCGCGTCGTTGTCCGCGCCGGGCGCGTAGCTCATCTCGCACGAGAGCGGCGGAACGACTGGGCACAGGTTTCGGGTCGCACCCGGCGTCGGGCGCGCCTCCTGGGTGAACGGACCTCCGACGACGGCGTTCGTCCAGATGCCGCCGTTCGGGGCGTCACACGTCAACGGCGTGTGACCCTCGGGACAATTCGCGTCGGGCGACAACGCCTCGATCGTGACGTGGCACGTCCCCGCGCCCTCGCCCGCCTGGTTGACGTTGACGCCGACCCCGGCGCCCGTGCGCAGGAACGAGGTGTACGGCCCCGTCGTACGCACCGCGAAGAACATCGACCAGTTCGCCGGCGTGGGCAGTTGCACGAAGCCGGAGCGGTCGAAGACCTGTGCGACGGCCTCCGCGCAGTCGGCCTGCGAGCTCGCTTGCGACGCGATCTCCGCCTTGTGGGGCGTCGTGGCGTAGCACCCAGCCAACGCGAACAACCCCGCCGCGAGTCGCGACAGCAACCGGGCGCCGAGTCTCGATGACGCCATAGATGAAACCTACGCATTCAAATGTACCAGGGGCACCTCTCCCTTCGCGATGTGGTTCTTCTCGCAGGTCTCCCCCCACGCCCCCGCATTTCGGCTATAAGTACGCCCGCAATGCTGGTTCACCGGTTCGCGATCGCCACAGCCATCGCGACCTATCTCCTCATCCTGATTGGCGGCCTCGTTCACGGCACGGGCTCGAGCCTCGCCTGCCCCGACTGGCCCACTTGCTACGGGACGATGATGCCCCGCATGGAGGGCGGCGTGCTCGTCGAGCACAGCCACCGCTTGGCGGCGGGCACGGTCGTCATCCTGACGCTGACGCTGGCGGTCATGCTCACCCGCAGCGCCGCGCCCGAGCAGCGCCGCCTGCGCCCGTTCGGCTGGCTGGCCGTCGGGCTCGTGTTCGCGCAGGCGCTCCTCGGCGGCATCACCGTGCTGCTGCGGCTGCCGACGCCCGTGTCGACCGCGCACACGGGCACGTCGCTGCTGTTCTTCCTGACGGTCCTCTACATCGCGGCGCGCTCGCGCCCGGCCTCCGCCGTGGCGGCGCCGCGGCCGGCGCTGCCCGGGCCGGCGATCGTGCTCGCGATCGTGTCGGCCGTCTCCGTGTACTTCCAGATGGTGCTGGGGGGCCTCGTGAGGCACTCGGGCGCCGCGCTCGCGTGTACGGACGTTCCCTTGTGCCGGGGCGCCGTGTGGCCCGACGCGCACCCGACGGTGCTGATCCAGGCGTTGCACCGCCTGAACGCGCTCGTCGCGGGCTCCCTGGTCGTCGCGTCGGCGATCGCGACCTGGCGCGGTGCGAACGGGCGCCGCGACCTGAAGACGCTCGCGCTCTTGGGGCCGCTGTTCGTCGTCGTGCAGATCGGCCTCGGCGTGCGGGCCGTACAGACGTTCCTCGACCTCGCGACGGTCGAGGCGCACCTGGCCGTCGCGACGGCGCTGCTGGCGACGCAGGCCCTCGTCGTGCTGCGCGGCCGCCCCGCCGCCGTTCCGCCCGTCTGGAAGCTCGCGTGGATCGCCGAAGTCGTGCGCCTCGCGAAGCCGCGCATCACGGGCCTCGTCGTCGTGACCTTCCTGGGCGGCCTGTGGCTGGCGCCCGGCACGATCGATCACTGGCGCGTGCTGATGACGCTGATCGGCACGGTGCTGCTGGTCGCGGGCGCGAACGCGTTCAACATGATCATGGAGCGGGACGTGGACCCGCTGATGGAGCGCACGCGCGAACGGCCGCTGCCGCGCGGGACCGTCTCGCCCGAGCTGGCCCTCGTGTTCGCCACCGCCATGTCGTGCGCGGCGCTGCCCTTGCTCTTCCTGGGCGGCAACTTCATCACGGGCGTGCTCGGCTTCATCGCGCTCGGCTCTTACGTGGGCGTCTACACGCCGATGAAGCGGCGCTCGGGCGCGGCGCTGTTCGTGGGCGCGATCCCCGGCGCCGTGCCGCCCCTCATGGGCTGGACCGCCGTGACGGGCCACGTCGATCCGCCGGCGCTCGTGCTGTTCGCCGTGCTGTTCCTCTGGCAGATCCCCCACTTCCTCGCGATCGCCATCTACCGTTCGGCCGACTATGCGCGCGCGGGCTTCAAGGTGCTCCCGGCGGCGATCTCCGAGCGCGCGACGCGCCTCACGATCGTCGGCTTCTCGGTGGTGCTGGTCGCGGCGACGATCCTCCTCGAGCCGCTCCGGGTCGCCGGGCCGCGCTACATGGCCGCCGCGACGCTGCTGGGCGCCGTGCTGATCGGCTGGGCGGCGGCCGGGTTCCGGCGCACGGCGGCGTCCGCCTGGGCGCGGTCGCTGTTCTTGTTCTCGATCGTTTATCTGACGCTGCTGTTCGTGGCGCTCGCGATGGACAGGGCGGTCGTATGACGGCCGTGGGCGCCGACGACGTGGTGACGCTCGGCGCCGCGCGGGCGGCGGCGACCGTGGCCACGGGCGCACCGCGCCTTCGCGTCACGGGCCTCGTGCGCCGCTACGGCGCGCGCGTCGCGCTCGACGGCGTCGGCTTCGACGTCGCGCCCGGCGAGGTGTTCGGCCTGCTGGGCCCGAACGGCGCCGGCAAGACGACGGCGTTCCGGCTGCTCTCGGGGCTCTTGCCGCCCGACGCCGGCACGTTCGCGCTCGACGGCCGCACGGTCTCGCCCGCCGACCCCGCCTACCGCGCTCGTCTCGGCGTGGTCTTCCAGGAGCCCAGCCTCGATCTCAAGCTCTCGGGCCGCGAGAACCTGCGGCTCGGCGCGGCCCTCTACGGGCTGCCGCGCGCCGTCTCCGAGCCGCGCATCGCCGAGGCGCTTCGCGTGATGGAGCTGGGCGCGCGCGCCGACGAGGCGTGCGCGAAGTACTCGGGCGGCATGAGGCGGCGCATCGAGATCGCGCGCGTGCTGCTGCACGATCCCGATCTGCTGCTGCTCGACGAGCCGGGCCGCGGCGTCGATCCGGACGCGCTCCGGCGCATCTGGGACGAGCTGGACGCGCGCAAGTCGAGCCGGCGCATGAGCCTCATCGTCACGACCCACCAGCCCGAGGAGGCCGAGCGCTGCGACCGCATCGCCCTTCTCGACGGCGGGCGCGTCACGGCGACCGGCACGCCCGACGAGCTGCGCGCGCGCGTCGCGGGCGACGTCGTGCGCGTGCGCGGCGCTCGGCCCGAGGAGCTCGCCGAGACGATCCGCACGCGCCTCGGCCTCGCAGGGACGATCGTCGAAGGCGATGTCGTCATCGAGGCGCCGCGCGGGCACGAGGTCGTCCCGCGCGTCGTCGAGCTGTTCCCGGCCGGGCGTCTCGCGAGCGTCGCCACGAGCCGGCCCACTTTGGCCGATGTGTTCGCGAAGCTCACCGGAAAGGGGCTCTCGTCGTGACCGTTACAACGATCCCGCATGTCGCTCCGGCAACCGCGGCCCGCTCGTCGGCGCCGTCGGTCGTGCGCGCCCTCGTGGGCCGCGATCTCCGTCGCTTCTTTCGCCAGCCGAGCCGGGTCGTCGGCTCGCTCGCGCAGCCGCTCATCCTGTGGCTCGTGCTGGGCGCCGGCCTGTCCGGCAGCTTTCGCCCCGGCGGCCAAGGCGGCGACTACCTGCAGTACTTCTACCCGGGCATCGTCGTCCTCACGATGCTGTTCACGGCGATCTTCTCGACGATCTCCGTCATCGAGGATCGCCACCACGGCTTCCTGCAGGCGGTGCTGGCCGCTCCCGCGTCGCGCACGGCGCTCGTGCTCGGCAAGACGCTGGGCGGCGTCGCCATCGCGTCGCTGCAGGCGGGCGCGTTGCTCCTCCTCGCGCCGCTGGCCGGCTTCTCGCTCGGCGAGATGAGCTGGCCGCTGCTCCTCGGCACGCTGATCCTCGCGGGCGTCGGCTTCACGGCGCTGGGCTTCGCGATGGCGTGGTGGATCGACTCGACGCAGGGCTACCACGCCGTCATGAGCGTCGCCCTCATCCCGCTGTGGATGCTCTCGGGCGCGATGTTCCCGCCCGCGGGCGGCGGCGTCATGAAGGTGCTGATGGCCGCCGACCCGATGACGTACGTCGTCTCGGCGGCGCGCCGCGGCTTCCACGGCGGCGCGGTCCCCGCGGGGCTCGTCGGCGCCGGCTCGGCGGTGACGGATCTCACGGTCGTCGCGGTCTTCGCGATCGTCGCCGTCGCGGGCGCCGTCGCGCTCTGCCGCCGCCGCGCTTAGCCCCGTTCGCACCCGGGGTCGCGGGCGAGCAGCGCGCCGACGGCCTCGCGCGCGGTCTGGCCGTCGTGTAGCACCGCCGCGACCGCGCGCGTGATGGGCAGGTCGACGCCCAGCTCGTCGGCGAGCGCCCGCGCCGTCTTCGCCGTGCCTATCCCCTCGGCGACGTGGCCGAGCGACGCGACGATCTGGAGCAGCGTCTCACCGCGCGCCAGCGCCAGGCCCACCTGCCGGTTGCGCGACAGCTCGCCCGTGCACGTGAGCACGAGATCGCCGAATCCCGCGAGGCCGGCCAGCGTGAGCGGGTGCGCCCCCAGCTTGACGGCGAGGCGGCTCATCTCGGCGAGGCCGCGCGTCATCAACGCCGCGCGCGCGTTGAGTCCGAAGCCGAAGCCGTCGCTGCACCCGACGGCGATGGCGATCACGTTCTTGAGGGCGCCGCCGACGGCGACGCCCGCGACGTCGTCCGACGTGTAGAGCCGGAAGCGCTCGCTGCCGAGCGCTGCGACGACGAGCTCGTTCGCGGCGGCGTCGGTCGACGCGCAGACGAGCGCGGCCGGAAGGCCCCCGGCGATCTCCTGCGCGAAGGACGGCCCCGAAAGCAGCGCGACGCGGGCGGCCGGCGCGACGTCGGCGATGACGCCCGCCATGTTGAGCCGCGTTTGCGGCTCGAGCCCCTTCGATGCACACGCGATGACGGTGCCGGGGGCGATCGCCTCCCGTGCGCCCATCATGGTCGCGCGCACCGTCTCGGACGGTACGACGACCACGACCAGCTCTCGCCCGCGCGCGGCGTCGCCGATCTGGTTCGTGACGGCGACGGCGTCCGGGAGTCGAAAGCCGCGCACGGAGCGCGCCCCGGCCCGATCGCGCGCCAGCGCGGCCGCCTCGCGCGGATCGAACTCCCACAGCGCGACGTCGTGCCCACGCGCCGCGGCGTGCGCCGCAAGGACGGATCCCCAGGCGCCGCCGCCGAGTACGCCGACTCTCATGCTCGAGCGGCGCTACTGCCCTGCGACACGGACCGTGTTGCGGCCGGCGCTCTTCGCGGCGAAGAGCGCGCGGTCCGCGGCCGCGAGCACCTGGGCCGGCTCGGACCCGTCGTCGGGGAACGAAGCGACCCCCAGCGAGATCGTCAGCTTGCCGAGCGGCTGCGAGCCCCCGAACTCGAACGGGAACTCGGCGACCTGAGCGCAGATCCGCTCGCCCACCTCGCGCGCGGCCTGCTTGCCCACGTCGAGCAGGATGATGGCGAACTCTTCGCCGCCGTAGCGCGCGACGACGTCGTTGGCGCGCCGCCCGTGCTGCAGGATCTTCGAGACGCCGCGCAGGGCGTTGTCGCCCGCGGGGTGCCCGTGGCGGTCGTTGTAGATCTTGAAGTGATCGACGTCGATCATCAGCACCGAAAGCGGAAGCCCCGTGCGGTTGCTGCGCTCCATCTCGAGTGACAGCCGCTCGCGGAGGTGCCGGTGGTTGTGCAGTCCCGTGAGGCCGTCGGTGATGGCGAGCTCCGACAGCCGCGCGTTCAGCGCCTCGAGCTCGCGCGTGCGCTCGGCCACCTTCTCCTCGAGCGAGGAGTTCAGGATCGCCAGCTCCGCGTTCTTCGTCTGCAGCTCTTCGAGCAGCGCCTGGCGCTCGCGCTCGAGGCGGAACCGCGACAGGAAGTTCTGGATCGTGAGCCGCAGATCCGGCTCGTCCCACGGCTTCGGGATGTACTGGTCGAGCGCCGCCTTGTTGATGGCGTAGACCACGGCGTCGAGGCCCGCCTGCCCCGTGAGCAGGATCTTGACCGTCTTCGGGCTGCGCCGGTGAACCTCCTCGAGCAGCTCGACACCCTTCATGCCGGGCATGATCTGGTCGGCGATCACGACGGCCAGCTGCTCGCCGTCCTGCTGCAGGTCGTCGATGAGCTCCAGCGCCTCGCGCGCGTTCTTCGCGACGGCGATGTCGCACTCGCCGCCGAAGCGCGCCGAGAGCTGCTGACGGAGCGCCGCGAGGATGCCCTCCTCGTCGTCGACGCACAGGATGTGCTCGCGCAGCGCGCTCACGACGGCGTCCCTTCGGGCGGTGTCGCGACGACGATCGGCTGTGAGCTCGTTCCGCTCATGGGCGCGGCGACGGCTCCCTCGGCAACCAGCGCTTGCTCGGACGGCCCTTCGACGGGCAGGCGGATCGTGAAGCGCGTGCGTCCCGGCTCGCTCTCCACGCGGATCGTTCCGCCGTGCTTCTCGATGATGCGCGCGGAGATCGCGAGCCCGAGCCCGGTCCCCTCGCCTTTCGGCTTCGTCGTGAAGAACGGATCGAAGATGCGCGGTAGCACGTCTGCTGGAATCCCTGGGCCCGAATCCTGAATCGCCACTTGCACGTCCCCGTCCTCGACCTTCGTCTCGATCAGGAGCTCACCGCGGTTCCCCATCGCCTGTGCAGCGTTGTGGATCAGGTTTGTCCACACTTGGTTCAGCTCACCTACATATGCCGTGATCGGCGGCAGCTTTCCGTAAGATCGCTTCACATTAACGCCTAGCTCGCTGTACTTCAACTGATGAGAGAGGATGACGAGCGTGTCCTCGATGCCCGCGTGCAGATCCACGCGCTCGAGCGGTGCTTCGTCCAGACGTGAGTAGCGCTTGAGCGCGCCGACGATGCGACGAATCGACCCGATCGCCGTGCGAATCGTCCCGGAGGAGCGCGCCAGGAACCCGATCTCGCGCAGGTAGCCGGCCAGCGGCGCCAGGCTGGTGCCGCCCGCGATGGACGGCAGCTCGGGCGCGATGCGCTCACCCACCTCGCCCAGCTCGGCCAGCATCGCCGCCGCGACGTCGGCGTCCACCTGGCCGGCGAGCAACGCTTTGAGTCGCTTGGCGCGCTGGCGCGAGTCCAGCGTCGACGTGAGCGCCGCGGTCGTCATCTCGGGGAGCAACCCGTCGACGAGCTCGAAGTACTTGCGCAGCGAGCCGGGCGGCAGCCCCGCGACGAACAGGTCCGACGAGCAGTGCCCGAGGCGCTTGACCGTGTCCTGGAGCGCGTCGACGAGGCCCTGCACGGCCGCCGCCGGCGAGTTGACCTCGTGCGCGATGCCCGCGACCAGCATGCCCAGGCTGGCCATCTTCTCGGCGTTGATGAGCTGGCCCTGCGCGGTGCCGAGCTCACGCAGCGTCCTTTCGATCTCTGCCTTGGCGTTCTCGAGCTCGGCGGTGCGCTCGCGCACGCGGCGCTCGAGGACCTCGGAGAACGCGCGCACCTCCGTGTAGAGCCGCGCGTTCTCGATCGCGGTCGCCGTCTGATCGGCGAACGTGACGAGCAGCCGCAGGTCGGCGTCGGCGAACGGCGCCTCGCCGGGGCGGGCGACGACGATCACGCCGACGAGCCGCTCCTTGAGCGTGAGCGGCGCCGCGATGACGGGTCCGGAGAGCCCCGCGACGCGCGCGCTGTCCATGAGCTGCGGATCGACCTCGACGGCGGGCGACCGGCGCGCGCGCGCCTGCGCGGCCACGACGCCCGCGAGGGGCGCGAGCCGCTGGCCGATCTCGGCGCCCGCGACGGCGCGCACGACGAACGTCCGCGGCGGCTCGTCGATGGCCAGCGCGATGGCCGCCGTGCCGCCCGACAGCACGCTCAGCGCCTCGCGCACGACCGAGCGCAGCACCTCGTTGAGATCGACGACCGAGCTCAACGCGCGGCCGATCTGGTGCACGGTGACCAGCTCGCGCACGCGCGCCGCGAGGCCCTCCTGGTTCTCCTTGAGACTGCGGGTCATGACCCGGAACGCCTCGGCGACGTCGCCGATCTCGTCGTCGGTGTCGATCTGGATCTTCGTGTCGAGATCTCCGCGCGCCACCGAGAGCGCGCTCGAGTGGAGGCGCTGCAGCGGGCGGGTCATGCGGCGGGCCAGCAGGCCCGACAGCCCGATCGCCAGCAACAACGCGCCGAGGACGCCCAGCGCGAGCGCCGTCGTCGCGCGCCGGCGCGCCGCGGCCACGGGCTCGCGATCGACGGCGACGCCGAGGATGCCCACGGCGCGCGCGTCGGCGTCCTGCAGCTCGCCGAACGACACGGTGTAGGCGTGCCCGTCCACCTCGAGCGGCACGACGTGTCCGGTCGCGGCGGCGAGCTTCGCGTCGGAGATCGAGGCCGGCACGGGCGGCCCCGGCAGACGCGCGCCCGTCGCCCCCATGAACGTCGAGGCGTTGGGCTTGCGCCCCGCGTAGACGACGACCTCGCGGCCCGCGCCCAGCGCGGCGCGCAGGCGATCGACGATGGCGCCGTCGATGGGCACGGTGACGACGACGGCGCCCAGCAGACGCAGCGCCGGGTCGACGAGAGGCAGCGCCGCGCGCACGACGAGCTGATCCGCCGCGGCCTCGATGCTGACGGTGCGCTCGTAGTCGAGCGCGTGCCGCGCCACGGGCGAGTTCTCGGGGACCGCGAGCGCGCCTCTCCCGGGCACGGGCAGAAGCTCGTTGCAGGCGCCCTCGGCGCAGCGCGAGACCACGCGCCCGTGCGGGTCCATCACCTCCAGCAAGGCCGACGGGTGGGCGAACGAGAGCTCGCCCAATCGCTGGCGGACCTCGTCGTCGCGCAGCGGGCGCCGCGACACCGCGCGCAGGAGCGTCCGATCGTCGGCGATGCCTGCGGCGCCCGCGGAGATGCGCTGCACCTGCTGAAGGAACAGGCCGCGCGCCACCTGCAGCCCGCGGACCGCCTCGAACTCGATGCCCTGCTCGACGCTGGAGAAGATGAGCGCGATCGCGACCAGCGAGACGGCGATCACCGGCCCGAGCGCGGCGACGAGGAGCGCGGCCGTGACGCGGCGGCGCAGCCCGCGCCGGCGCAGCGGCGCCACCGACGAGAACGAGTTGCCCGGCCCGCTGCGGCGCCGGGGATCGAAGATCCCCGAAAGCCGATAGAGGCCCGACGCGCGCACGACGTCGCTGGACCGTGGCCGCGGCTCGGCGCTGCCCGGCGGCGTGACGATCTCGCCCGAGGTCTTCTTGGGCGGCTCGGCGCCCGGGATCGACTTCGACTTCCCCGTGGGGCTCACGGCACGCGCTCCACGCCGCGATAGAGCCCCATCGCCGACGGCTGCACGACGAGGCCGCGCACGTTGGCGCGCGTCGCGAACACGACGTTCGAGTGGGCCAGCGGCACCCAGGGCACGTCGGTGGCCAGGATGGCCTGCGCCTGCGAGTACAGGCGCTCGCGCTCGGTGCGATCGGTCGTGCGCTGGGCCACGCCGATCACGTCGTCGAACCAAGCGTTGCTGTAGAAGGCCACGTTCGAAGGCCGGCTGCCCGCCGTGTTCTCGGAGTCGAGCAGCGTGTAGAGGAAGTTGTCGGGATCGCCGTTGTCGTTGAACCAGCCGTGCAGCGCCAGATCGTGCTCGCCGGCCCAGAGGGCGCGCTGGTGCTCCGCGGGGTCATTGAGGACGATCTCGACGCGGATGCCCACGTCGGCCAGGCACGTCTGGATGATGGCGGCGACCCGCTCGGGCGCCGGCATGTACGGGCTCGCCGCCGACGGCGCGTAGAGCTTGAGCGGCGGCGCGCGATCGCCGCGCCACCCGGCCTCGGCGAGCAGGCGCCGCGCGCGCTCGGGATCGTACGGGTACGTCACGACGTCGGAGCGGGCGCCCCAGACGTTGGGCGGCAGCGGCCCGATCGCGGGGATGCCCACGCCCTGGTAGACGAGCTTCACCAGCGCGTCCCGCCGGATGGCCGTCGCGATCGCGCGCCGGATGCGCGGATCGTCCAGCGGGCGCCGCTGCGTGTTCATCGCCAGGTACGAGACCAGCGCGGCCGGCGCCATGGCCAGGCGCAGGTCGGGGTGCAACCGCACGAGCGGCAGGTCCTCGGGCGCGAGCTGCTGGATGATGTCGGCGGCGCCCGCCTCGAGCGCCTGCAGGCGCTGGCGCGAGTCGGGCATCACGAGGAGGACGAGGTACCGCGTCCGCGGCGGATGGTCCCAGTAGCCGGGATTGCGCTCGAGCGTGATGCGGTCGCCCGGGATCCACTCGACGAAGCGATACGGCCCGGCGCCCACCGGGTGGCGGCCGAACTGCGCGCCCATGCGCCGAACCGCCGTGGGCGAGACGATCGCCGCCGGCCCCGTCGCGAGGTTCGCAAGGAAGGGGGCGTACGGGCGATCGATGTCGAACTGCACGCGCAGCGGCGTGACGGCGCGGACGCGGCGGATGTTGTGGAACGAGCGCGTCCAGGCGAAGTCGGGCTCGTGCGCGGGGTGATCGGCCAGGATCTGCCGCTCGAACGAGAACACGACGGCGTCGGCGTTCACGGGCGTGCCGTCGTGGAAGTAGACGTCCGGGCGCAGCTCGAACGTCCACACGGTGCCGTCGTCGCTGACCGACCAGCTGGTCGCGAGGTCGGGCTCGGGCTCGAGGCGCCCGGGCGCGAACCGCACGAGGCGGCCGTACACCTGCTCGGCCACCTCGAGCGACTCGATGTCGGTCGCGCGGGCCGGGTCCAGGCTCACGGGCTCGGCGGGCCGCGCGACGACGAGCCGATCGGCCGCGCTCGACTGGGGCGCGGTGGTCGTCGTGCACGCCGACACGCAGACGGCGAGACCACCGAGCGCGAGCGGCGCGAGACGTGTCATCGCGCGCCTTTCACGCCCCCGCGCAGGCGGATGCGGATCTCGCGCTGCTCGAGGCCGTCGACGCGGCGCAGGTCGGCGGCGACCCCGGGGTACTCGGCGGGAGAGACGCGCGACAGCGGCAAGAGCGCCTCTCGCGTGAGGACGAGGACCTCGCTGGCCGGCGCGCCCGTCGTCGCCGCGGCCGGGCGCAAGCGCCGCTCCTCGACGAATCGGTAGGCACCTTTGCGCTCGACGCGCTCGAGGTCGGGCTCGTCCACCACCTTGGCGGCGCGCGGCAGCTCGACGGTCGCCGTCATGCGGAACGGGACGTCGAAGCCCAGCAGCAGCGTCGTCGAGCGGCGGGGTTCGGTCGCGAAGCGGCGCCCGGGCTGCGAGCGGAAGAAGGTCGGCAGGAGGCGCATCTCGTGGTCGCCTTTGACGGCGAGCTGCGAGCTGACGAACGAGTACCGCACGCGCACGGCCGCCGCGGCCCCCTCCTTCTTGGGGAGCGTGATGTCGAGATCGCCGAGGCGCGCGCCGGGGAACTGCACGCCCAGCCAGCGCTGCTCGAAGTCCTGCCGCAGCCGCCCGCGGTCGGCGCCCAGCTTCTCGACCAGCTCCGCCCACTCGAGCGCGGGCCAGCCGGTCAGCTCCTCGGTGGCGATCGCGGCCGCCCCGCCCTGCTCGTCCAGCCGGATCGTGACCTCCACGGAGCGATGATCCGCCGTCGCCGAGCTGCGCGCCACGCCGAATGCGCCGTCGGGCAAGGCCAGGCTCCGGGCGCCGTCCAGGCTGGGCGGCAGGTAGCCGACCTCGGCGTGTCGAAGGCGCGGATCGACGAACAGCGGGTCGCGCCCATCGCCGCCTCCCGGATCGACTTGAATCAGGGTGTCCGCGAAGTCGTCCAGCTCCTCGGCGGGCGCCGCCGCGTCCGCCGGCGCCGAAAGGAGCGACCGCGCGAGGACCGGGCGCGCGCGCACGCCGGCCTCGCGCAGGAGGGCGAGGATGAGCGCGACCCGATTGCCGCTGCCGCGCGCGAGCGCTTGCGTCGCTCCGTCGCGAAGGTCGTCGACGGCGTCGACGTTCTCGGTGACCCAGCCCACGACGCTCGCCACGACGGCGGCGGCCGGACGTCCGGCGGCGGGCGCCCGACTCGCCTCGGCCGCGAGCTGCCGCGCGCGCTCGCGCAGCGCGGGCGACGAGCGCGTCGTGCCGGACAGCTGCTCGGCGACGTAGCGTGTCCACGCGCGGAAGTCGACGCCGCTCGACGCGCGCACCGAGGGGACGTACTCGATGGGCGGCACCGCCGCGCGCTCGACGTAGAGCTGCGGGACGCCGCTGCCCTTGAAGGTCGTGACGACGGTGCCTTCGGGGCCGTCGGTCGTCTGAGGCGCGGGCGCGCCGCCGCGGCGATCGAACGACAGCTTGCCGCCGCGGGGCGAGACCAGCACGAGCTCCGTGCGATCGAGGGGCGCGTCGAACGACTGGAAGTAGAACCGGTCGCCCAGAAAGCCGGGCGCGAACGCCGGCGAAGGCGCGCGCGCCTCGAGCAGCTCCCATTCGATGTAGTCGCCGATGGCGACGTTCGCGGCGGACACGGTCTCCTTGCCGGCGATCTCCTCGGGCTCGCGCGTCGTGCCGTCGGGCTTGTGCGTGCGGAGCGTCAGCACCTCGGCGCCCGCGGGAACGTCCACCTCGGCCCAGCGGTCGATGGCGTCCTTGCTCTGCACGCGCACGATCTCGTGGGTCAGCGTCAGCGTCGCGCCGTTGGGGAACACGCGCTCCACCGAGCGATCCAGCACGACCACCGCGGGGGCGGCGTAGCGCCTTCGCGAAGCTTCGAACGCCTCGATGACGGTGCGGCCGTCCAAGCGGAAGGCGTCGAGCGGCAGCGCGACGCCGAGGGCGCGCGCCATGCGCCGCACCTCCGCCGAATCGGGGCGCAGCGCCAGCGCGCCGAGCGCCGTCTCGCGCGCGGCGTGCGTCTGCCCGGCGGCGGCCTGGGCGTCGGCCAGCCGCACGCGCAGGAAGGGATCGTCCGGCGAGCGGCGAACCAGCGCCGCCAACGTCTCGATGGCGTCCTTGCGGCGTCCCTCGGCGCCCAGGACCTTGGCCAGGTCTTGTCCGAGATCGTCGCGGTCGGGCGCGAGCGCGAGGGCGGTGCGCAACGCGCGCTCCTCGGCGCCGAGGTCGCCGCGCGCACGGAGCCGCTCGAGCCGCACCTCGCTGGTGGCGTCGCACTTGGCGAGCGCGGTCTCGAGGTCCTCGCGCGCGCGCAGATCGCGGCGGTCGTCGGCCCGGCGCAAGAGCGCCTCGACGAGCAGGCACGGCTGGTCTCCGGGCGCGCCGCCCACGCCTGCGGCGCGATCGAGGGCCCTGTCGGCGTCGAGCTCCAGGCCGCGCGCCCGCAGCGCGTGGGCCAGGACCACCTCGGGCGCCCACCAGCGCGGCGCGGCCCGCGCCGCCAGGCGCGCGTCGTCAATCGCCTCGCGCAGGTGCTCGTCCTCGAGCTCGATCGCCGCCAGCGCCTCCGCGGCGCGCGCGGCGCCCGCGTCGGCGTCGAGCGCCGCCCGGAAGAGGCCCCGCGCGGCGTCACGCGCCACGCCCGCGGGCCGCGTGGGATCGTCGCGCTCGATCGCGCCCGCCAGGGTGAGCCCGGGCGCGAAACGGCGCCGCGCCGCGAGCCACGCCGCGGCCGAGAGGGCGGCGTCCGTGTCGCCCGCGCGGTGCGCCGCGAAGGCGAGGCCGTACTGGAGCAGCGCCTCGTCGGGACCCTGGCTCACCGGCGGAAGGCTCGAGCCCGGGGCGGCGCCCTGCCCCGGCGTCCCCCCGCGCGGATCGACGAATCGCACCGCGACGCCGGCGGCGCGAGGCATCAGCAAGAGCGCCAGCTCGGCGCGACCGCCCGTCGCCGCGATGCGAACCTCGAGGTCGTGGCGTCCCGCGGGCACGACGAGCGGGAACGCCGAGACGCGCGGGCCGAAGCGCGTCTCGGAGCCGTGAGTGAACGCCGCGGTTCCATCGACGAACACGGCGGCCTGTCCGTCGTAGTCCAGCACCAGATCGTACGTGCCCGCGGGGACCTCGGCGGCGGCGCGCAGGCGCACGGCGGCCGGCCGGCCCTCGCGCGTCGTGACGACGACCCGACAGCCCGAGACGATCGCGGGGCGCCACGTCGCCTGCGCGGACGCCGGCGCGTGCCCGTCGAGATCGAGGTGAGGCAGCGATCCCAGCGTGCCGGCGTCGAAGACGGCGTCCGCGCAACCTCGACCTGAGGCTTCGCGCTCGAGCGCCTGTGCGTCGCCGGCCCGGCGCGCGGCGCGATCGCCGAGGCGCGCGAGCTCGAGGCGGGCCGGCCACGGCAGCGCGGTCCCATCGGCTGATCCTGCCGGCAGCGCGAGGAGTGCAGCCTCCGCGCGGGGGCGGGCCGACGGCGAGACGTCGTCGTCCAGGGCCAGCGCGCGCGCCGCCGCCACGGGCGCCAGCAGCGCGATCGTGTTCGCCGAGGCCGCGCCGCGCGCCATCGCCGCGAGGGCGGCCGTGTAGTCATCCAGCGCGGC
>DASZUD010000191.1:0-7671 GCA_035548155.1 Polyangia bacterium | reverse complement strand
AGCGATTCGACGCCGCGCGCGCAGAGGCCCGCGTCGAGGCGCGCCAGCACCACCTCGGCGCCGCCGACGGCGTCCTCGGCGACGGGCGCGAAGGGATAGGCCACCTGCAGCACGCGCGCGCTCACCACGCCTCCGCCGGGTCGAGGCCCAGCCCCGCCAACGCTTCGCGCGCCAGCGCGCGCCACCTTGGCCCCGTCATGCCCCACGGCTGTCCCTCGTAGAGCAGCGCGCCCTCGTGCGGGGCCTCGAGGAAGTGGTAGCGCGGCGCCTCACGCGTGAGCTCGGCGTCGACGGGGAACGGCGCGAGCACCGTCGCCTGACTGCGGTAGCAGGCGATCATCCGCCGCTTGAGCCGCCGCTCGCGCTCGGTCAGCATGCGCAGCCGCGGCTCGGGGCAGCGCCCCGCGACCGCTCGGTTCGGGTGCAAGAACGAGCCGCGCCGCCAAGCCCCGGCCGCCGTGTCGGCGTGGTAGCTCGTGAACTCGAGGAGCGCGGGCCGGCGGCCGCGGCGCGCGCTCAGGGCCGCCGCCGCGTGCGCGCACAGCGCCGCCGCGTCGTGATCCGGATGCCCGCCTTCATAGGGGTGCGCGACCATCATCGAGACGTTCAGCCGCTCGACGAGCCACGCGAGGCGCACGGCCAGCGACCCCATCTGCAGCGACGAGCCCTGGTCGGCGCCGCCCAGCGCGAACACCCGATCGGGCGCGACGCCCACGAGGCCCATGGCGCGCCGCCCCTCCTCCAGCCGCTCGCGCGCGTAGGCGCCGCGGTCGGCGAAGGGAAGGTCCGCCGTCTCGCGCGCCGCCGCGCCGTCGGTGAGGTACGCCACGTAGGCGAGCGGCGCATCGGCCAGCGTGATGCCCGCGCCGATCGCCTCGTCGTCCGGGTGCGCCGCGACGACGAGGTGCACGTCAGTCGCCATGCGCGTCAGCCGACATGGAAGTCAGACGGCGTAGCGCCGCGACATGCGCGCGCAGAACTCGGCGAACTCGTCCGCGTCGCGCGGCGGGCTCGTGTGGTGCGGGCGCTCGCCGCGATCCTCGGGCGTGAAGCAGAAGGTCAGCGTCACGTCGAAGGGCTCGAGCGCCTTCATCTGGCGATCGAACCACGCGTCGGCGCCGGGCCGCCGGCTGTCCGCCCACGACAGGCCCGTGCGCAGCTTGCGCACCCCCAGCTTCTTGCACCAGGACACCATCTCGTCCAGGCGGTGATCCTCGAAGTGCACCCACTGGCACAGGCCCACGGCGGGCGTCATGTCGGCGAAGACGCGCAGTGCGCGCTTGGGCGTTCCGTCCTCGCGCAGAAGGCCCATGTGGAAGTGGCGGTAGTACGACGAGCCCTCGGCCTCGCGGTGCCGCGTCGTCGCCGGCCACGCGCTCGGCAGATCGTAGAGGCTGTACCAGTGCAGACGCTCGACGGCGCCGCGCAAGAGCTCCACCGTGCGGCGCAGGCCGAACTCCTGCACCTCCTCGGCGCCGAACGACGACGCGCCCGCCTCGGAGATCCACACGGGCAGATCGGTGACGGCGCGGATGCTGGCCACCTGCGCCGGCCACTCGGAGATCTGCCAGTGGTTCCAGTCGAGCGGAAACCCGTGCAGCGCGACGGCGTCGACGTGCTCCAGCACGCCCTGCCCCTTCATGTTCTCCATGAACGCCGGATCGATGGGGGAGATGCCGCCGAGGACGCGCGTCACGCGGCCCTCGCCGGCGATCGCCTCAGCGGCGCGCTTGACCATGTCGGCGAAGCGCGACCACGCGGGATCGATCTCGAAGTCCCAGTGCGACTTGTTGTTCGGCTCGTTCCACAGCATCACCGCTTCGACCATGGGTCACTCCGTGCCGCGCGCGGCGTAGGCGGCCTGCGTCTCGGCGGGGAACGCGCTGTGCCCGCACACGAACACCTCGGGCTCGGGGTGCGACAGGATCTCGAAGCCCGAGCTGCGCAGCATGGCCTCGAGACACGCGCGGTTGGGGACCCACCAGTTCGTCGGATCGCCGGCGTACAGCGCCTCGACGAAGTGCAGCTTCGGGTAGCTCTGCTCGTCGAACACGCGCTCCTCGCTGAACGGATAGTCCGGCGCGACGTGCATCTCCTCGTGGCTCCCGCGCAGCATGCTCTGCACGACGACCAGGTTGCGCGCGACGTGCTCGTGGATGAGATCCAGCGCCAGCAGCGGGTGCCGGAGGTGATAGAGCACTCCCATGAACAGCACGAGGTCGAAGCGCTCGCGCAGGCGGCCGACCTCGTAGACGGACAGCTGCTCGAGCTCCAGCTCCACGCCCAGCCGCTCGGCCGCGAAGCGCGCCTGCGCCAGGTAGCGCCCGTCGCTGTCGATGCCCACGACGCGATCGGCCCCGCGCCGCTTCATCTCGATCGAGTGGAAGCCGGCGTTGCAGCCGATGTCGAGCACGGTCCACCCGCGCAGATCGGCGGGCAGCGCGGGCGCGATGCGCGCCCACTTCGTGGCCGGGTAGTCGCCCAAGAAGTGGTGCGGCGCCGTGGGGATGCCGCCGAGATCGATGTTGTGGAACCACTCGCCGAGATCGCGGATCCCGCGCCTGACGTCTTCCGGAGACATGGCCACTGAATGCTTGTTCATGCGGAGCCCTCGACGGGGATGTTGTCCGGTGCGGCGCTCTCCAGCTCCGACTCCGCGTGAAGGACGCGCACGGCCTCGCGGTACCCGTCGAAGGTGCCGACGTCGACATAGGCGCGGCCCGAGCGCACGCCCACGGCGCGGCCGCCCGCGGCGATATAGGCATTCACCAGCGTGCCGAACAGCTGGTCCACGCGGTCGCGCGCGTTCCACAGCCGCTCCAGCGTGCGCAGCGTGGGTCCGGGCGCGCGGAAGGCCCCCCAGATCCACGACGTCGACGGGCGCGTCACCTTCACCTCGATGTTGCGCACCTCGCTGCGCGCGTCGAGCACGACGGCGTCGAAGAGATCGGGGCGCGCCACCGGGAACAGCACGAACGACAGCACGTCGTCGGGCAGATCGCCGAGCGCCTGCGTGGGGAACCACACCGTGTCGGGCAGCCCGACCAGCGCGCTCTCGTCCTCGTCCATGAACGGCGTCGCGCAGAAGATCGCGTCGCACAGGCCCGCCGGCTTCGGCTGCACGACGTAGCACACGGGCACGCCCTCGATGCGGCCCCCGAAGTAGCTCATGATGTCCGACTTCTCGGGGCCGACGACGAAGCACAGGCGATCGGCGCCTCCGAGGATGAGCCGCTCGACCAGGTACTCGCCCACGGCCCTCGGCCGCGCGACGTGGTCCTCGATGCGCGCGCCCACCGGCAAGAGCTCCTTCGAGAACGCCAGCGGCTGGATGCGGCTGCCCGCGCCGGCCGCGGGGATGATTCCCATCGTCATGCGGTCGCTCCCATCTCGCCCCGACGGGCGCTGGCGATGTGTGACAGCAACTGGTCGGCGCGGCGGTCCGCGCTGTGCTCCTCGAGGACCCGCGCGCGCGCCCGCCGGCCGACGCGCTCGAGCTCTGCGGGCCCGAGGGCGATCGCACCCAACACGTCCTCGACGGATTGGGCGAGCAAGATCTCCTCGCCGGGTTCGAAGAACGTCTCGATGCCGTCCCAGACGTCGGAGATCACCGCCGTGGCGCAGGCGGCCGCCTCGAAGATGCGGCCCGACGGACAGAAGCCCATCTGCGCCATCGACGCGCGCGTCACGTTCAGCGTCAGCGGCGCCGCGCCGTAGAACTTCCGATGCTGCCCTGGCTCGACGTGGCGGACGAACAGCGTGTTCTCGGTCCACGGGAAGTCGCGCGGGTACTGCGCGCCGCCCAGCAGGAAGAACCGGTGCGGCAAGCGCCGCGCCGCCTCGACGAACAGCGCCGCGAGCGTCCACTGGCGATCGAGCGCGTAGGTGCCGAGGTACGAGAGCGCCACGTCGTCGCGGCGGGCCGACGGATCGGGCGCGTAGGCGTCGGCGTCCGCGAAGCCGTAGAGCGGCCGCACGACGTCGGCGTGCAGGCGCCGGCGCAGCGCCTCCAGCGCCGGACCGCCCGTGAACGACAGCACGAGATCGAACCCGGTCATGCCCGCGCGCGGCAGGTACGGCGCCGGCGTCCCATCGAGCGACGCGAGCGTCACGGGCGTGTCGAGGTCGTAGAACATCGGGAACCGCGAGGCGCCGCGGACGAGGTCCGCCGCGTCGGGTCCGTCGGGACAGAACGAGGTCACGATGGCGGCATCGGCGGCCAGCACGGCGGCGCGCGCCGTCGGCTCGACGTCGGGCCAGCTGTCGTAGAGGACGAGATCGATCCCCGGGAACGTCACGGCGTCACGCGCGTCGGCGTAGTAGGTCTGGTGCCGCTCGAAGAACGTCAGGCGAACGCCGCGTTTCTCCAGCGCGCGGCCGAGACCCCGCCACAGGGTCGCGTGCCCGTTTCCCCACGACGAGCTCACCGTCAACCCGAAGACGACGATGTTCATGGGCTCGGCTCACACGGGAGGCTCGGCGGCGAACGCCGGCGCGGCGACCACCACCGGGGACGACGTGTCGCGCGCGGGCGCAGGTTTCACCGGCGCGGCGGCGCCCTCCGCGGACAGCGCCTCGGAGACGGCGGCGTGGATCGTCCGGGGGAGCTTCAGCCGCGTGAGCCACGCGAGCCCCGTGTCGTCGAGGCGCCGCAGCGTGTAGGCGATCTTGCGCGCCGTGTGCTCGGGCCCGAAGTGCCGCGCGAACCCGGGCGCGTTCAGCGAGAAGAACGAGAGCGCGTCGGCGTTCGCCAGCAGCGCCACGGCGGGCTCGACGGGCTCTGCGGTCTCGCCTGGCGGCGCGAGCTCGTGCGCGGCCACCAGCGCCTGCGTCCGCTCGACCAGCGGCTGCGGCGTGTTCAACGAGGCGAGCAGCCGCGCGACGATGCGCGCGCCCTCCTCGGCGTGCGCGCGCTTGAACGCCACGTAGTCGCGCACGCCGCCCTCGACGCGCGCATCAGCCTCGCTGGCGAGCCGCTCGATGTCGTGAAACAGCGCCGCCAGCTGCACCGAGAGGCTCGCGTGCGGCTCGAGCCGCAGGATCCAGCGCCAGGTGTCCAGCGCGTGATCGTGATCGGCAGCCACCAGCGGGCGGCGGCGATCGAACATCGCCTCGTGCGCGGCGAGGATCTGCTGGAAGAACGGCGTCGCCGACGCGGGGTTCGGCGTGACGTCGAAGCGCTGAAACCGGATGGCGATCTGCAGCGTGCTCTCGGCCAGCAGGGCGGGGCTGGCGCCGTCGTCGACGATCCGCAGCTCGCACCGGCCGTGTCGCCCGAGCGTGCGCCATACCTCGTCGTCCAGCGCGAGCAGGTCGTAGTCGTCGGCCGCCCAGCGCGTGACGGTGACGGAGATCGCCGCGTCCGACCAGACGGGCCCGAAGCCCTCTGGCTCGCCCTCTCGATCGAAGCGCGCCGAGGTCAGGACGCGCCCGACGAGCGTGCGGTGTCCGGGGACGGGTGAGGAGACGGCGAGGCGAAAGGCCGGCAGCATCATTGTCGGCGTTGGCACGAACCGTACCAACGCGATGAGCTGGAAAACACGAGGGATCCCGCGCCTGCCCGCTGCGCACCGTTTGCGCTGCCTGCACCTTGTGACATCTCGGGCGCTCATCGGGCGGCGTCCTGTCGTTGACGGGGCAGACGGACATACACATCAACCGTGCTGCGAAGGGGGCGACCGACATGGCGGGAGAAGACGGCACGAACAATCAAGGAGCCGACAACCAGGTGAGACCGGCCAGGCGCTTCGGGCGGGAGCCGTTCATTCGCGCGGGGATCGTGCTGGTCGCGCTGGGCGCGGCGGTCTTCATCCTGCGCAGGGCCTCGGGGGCGCAGAGCACGCCGCAGCCGGGCGCCCTGACCGAGAAGGGCCAGTCACCCGGCCAGCACGCGGGGACCAGCTGCAAGGACCTGCCGTCGGCGGGCGATTTGAAGCGCCTCTTGAAGGAGGCCGCGGCGGCGGGCGAGGCGGGAGGACTGGCCGGCGGCCGCGCCGAGTGGGCGGCGGTGGTCGATCGCGCGGGCGCCGTTTGCGCCGTCGCCGTCTCGACGGACGATCCGACGGCGGCCTGGCCGGGCAGCCAAGCCATCGCGAAGGCGAAGGCGTACACGGCGAACGCCTTCAGCTCCGACACGACGCCGCTGTCGACGGCGCGTCTTTACACGCTGGCGCAGCCAGGCCACTCGCTGTTCGGCGCCGCCGCGGCGAACCCGTTCAACCCGGAATGCCTGGACGAGCCGGCCCACCCAGAGAAGGGCCCGAAGCGCTGCGGCGGGACGATCGTCTTCGGCGGCGGCGTGCCGCTCTACAAGGGGCAGACGCGCGTGGGCGGCCTGGGCGCCAGCGGCGACACCGCCTGCGCCGATCACGAGATCGCCAAGCGCATGCGCGACAAGGCCGAGCTCGACCCGCCCGGCGGCGCGCTGGCCGACGACATCTGGTACACGAAGGCCGACGGCCCGTCGATCTTCGCGCACCCTCTGTGCAAGAACACGTGGCGCAACGGCAAGAAGGTCGGAGAAGAGCCGCCGGCCCAAGGGTACTGATACCGTCACTTCTTGCTGCAGAGCTCGGCGAGGATGTCCACCGAGGCCGGCTTGACGAGGTGCACGTCGAAGCCGGCCTCCTGCGAACGCCGACGGTCCTTCTCGCGGCCGTAGCCCGAGAGCGCGATCAGCTTGAGCCCCGCCTCGACGTCGGCGGCCGCGCGCAGCCGCCGCGCCAGCTCGTAGCCGTCCATCCTCGGCAAACCGATGTCGACGATCGCGATCTCCGGGTGAAGATCGTGCGCCATCTCCAGCGCCACGGCCCCATCGTTGGCCGCGCCGACGACATGGCCGAGATCCTGCAGCGTCTCCTGGAGGACGACCCTCGTGTCCTCGTCGTCCTCGACAATCAAAATTCGGGGCACGTTCCCTCCTCGCCGCCAGCCCGCGTCCCGCCGTCGGTTTTAGTCGACGCAGCGCGATCCGGCCAGTGCGGTCCGCCCGTATTCACCTTCACGCACGCGCGAACCGCGAGCCGTCATAGCACTGGCCAGCGCGACAATCATGACCATGTTTCGCGCTTTCGAGGAGCACGCCGCGAAGGAGGACGACCGATGCTCGCCATCGAGCTCACAGACACGAAGACGTCGCAGCACCTCAAGGTCAACTCCGGCGCCTTCGGGGACGGCGACGTGATTCCGCCCGAGTTCTCCGCTCAGGAGGGCGGCGGCAGCTTCCCGCTCGCGTGGAGCGAGGGGCCGATCGGCACCCGCTCCTACGCCGTGCTCGTCGAGGATCCCGACGCGAAGAGCTCGCCGGGCCCTTACGTGCACTGGGTCGTGTGGAACATCCCGGCGCGGACGACCCACCTTCCGCCCAGCGTGCCGGCCGAGCCGCAGCTGGACGATCCGCCGGGAGCGAGCCAGGGCACGGCGTCGGGCGGCGGCGTCGGGTACGAGGGGCCGAGCCCGCCCGGCGGCGATCCGGCGCACCACTATCACGTCGAGGTGTTCGCGCTCGATCGCATGCTCGAGCTGCGCGACGGCGCGGGCCGCGAGGAGCTGGTCGCCGCGATCGCGGGGCACGTGCTGGCCAGCGGCGAGCTGGTCGGCACGTTCGAGCAGGACGGCGCGCGCGCGTGAGCGATCTGCAGGACCGCGCCTACCTGGTGACGGGCGCCACGA
>DASZUD010000190.1:0-10723 GCA_035548155.1 Polyangia bacterium | reverse complement strand
TGTTGATGGCGTCCAGTGCGCGGTTGAGGGCGTCGCGAGGCGAGGGCGCGCGCGCGAGCAGCGACGTCTGCGCGGGCTCCGCCGCTTCGAGGCCGTGCGCCGAGACGCCCGTGAGGCGCACGGCCTGCGCGGGGAGGTTGCGGTCGAGCAGCTCGGCGGCCGCGCGGTAGAGCGCCTGCCCGTCGTCGGTCGCGGCCTCGAGCGTCGCCTGGCGCGTCACCAGCGTGAAGTCGGCGAGCTTGAGCTTGAGGTGGACGGTGCGGGCGCGCACGCCCGCGCGGCGCAGCCGGCGGCCCACGCGCAGCGCCTGGGCGTGCAGGTGCGGGCGCAGCGCCTCGGCGCCCGTCAGGTCCGAGTCGAAGGTGGCTTCGGCGCCGATGCTCTTCGCCTCTCGATCGGGGACGACGGGGCGCGCATCGACGCCGCGGCTCAGCGCGGCCAGGTGGGCGCCCGCGGCCGCGCCCAGCTTGCGCTCGAGGTAGGCGGGCTCGACGCGCGCGAGATCGCCGATGGTTTTGAACCCCAGCAGCTTGAGCCGCGCTTCGGTCTTGGGGCCGACTCCCCACAGGCGCCCGATGCCGAGCGGCGCCAGGAACGCCGCGCTCGTGCCGGGCGGCACCTCGCGTTGGCCGTTCGGCTTCGCCAGATCCGAGGCGATCTTCGCCACGAACTTCACGTCGGCGATGCCGGCGGAGGAGGGGAGCTGGAGCTCCTCGGTGATGCGCCGGCGCACGAGCGCCGCGATCTCGGCCGGGCTGCCGAGGAGACGCGTCGACGCCGTCACGTCGAGGAAGGCCTCGTCGAGCGACAGCCCCTCGACGAGCGGGGTCACCGAGTGGAGGATGTCGAAGACGCGCTCGCTCGCGTCTGCGTAGGCGCGCATGCGCGGCGGGACGACGATCGCGTCCGGCGCCAGCCGCAGCGCGCGCGCCATCGGCATGGCGCTGCGCACGCCGAACGGCCGCACCTCGTAAGACGCGGCCAGGACCACGCCGCGCTGCGCGTGTCCGCCCACGATGACGGGGCGTCCGCGCAGCTTCGGGTCGTCGCGTTGCTCGACGGACGCGTAGAACGCGTCCATGTCCACGTGCAGAATCGCGCGCGGGCGGCCCGTCGGTGGCGCCGCCCCGGAGCCGTCAGCCGTCGGAGTCGTTGGCCGCGCCTTCGTCGCCGCCGCCCGAGCTGTCGCCCGCGTCCTCGTCGTCGCTGGCCTTCTTCTTTTTCTTCTTCTTGGCGGGCGCCGCCTCTTCGGCGGGCGGCTCCTCGCTCACGGGCGAGGCGCTCGGGGGAACGCCGCCGAACACGTAGGCCGCGCCCACCGTGCCGCCGACGTATTGATCGATCGCGCCACCGGCGACCTTGATCTTGTCCGGCATGTTCGAGTCAGCCACCGTCGAGTTCATGTTGAAGAAGTACCGCTTGAGCCCCACGCTCATGCGAAGCTCGATCGAGGGCGTGACCATGTACGCGATCGTGCCGTTGAAATCGACGCCGCCCACGGTGAGGTAGGGGAAGAACGGCGCCTCGGCGATCTGGCCGCCGCGGTTGAAGATGTAGCGGTAGCCGCCGCCCAGGCCCAGCGTCACGCCCGGCGCGATCTGGAAGCGGGCGTCGACCCCGACGCGCCCGTAACGGTAAATCGTGTCGGGGATGTCGGTCAGGTGGTCGACGGTCGTCATTCCGTCCGCGGCCAAGCCGTTGGTGAACGTGAACGCCTGCTCGCCGCCGCCCGCGAGGACGGCGAGCTCGTGGACGCCGCCCAGGATGAAGCGCAGCCGGGCGCCGCCGTAGTAGTCGTGAATCGTCGTGTCGAACGTCGAGCCGTCCGGCGCGGTCGACGAGACGCCGAACCCCTGCTGGACGTGGCCCTCGACGCCGATGTTGGCGACGAAGGTCCCACTCGAGAACGCGGCCGGGTAGACGATCCCGTGCAGATCCAGCACGGGGCCGAGGGCGAGGCTGTACTGGCGCAGGTGGTGCTCGACGTCCTGGTTGAACGACAGGTTGCGGCTGTAGCCGCCCATGCCGATGGAGAGCTCCATCGCGCGCGGTCCCGTGTCGCCGCCCTCAGGCGCCGGCGCGGAGCGCGCGACGGTCTCGTCGGCGCCCGTCGGCGCGCTGGACGTCTCGTCGGTGCCGGCCTTCTCGGCGCCGTCGTTCTTGTCGCCGTCGTCGCTCTTGCTGGCCGTCGTCGTGCGGGCCGGCTTGGCGTCGCCGCCCGAGCTGTCGTCGCCGTCGGCGGTGTCCGCGACGGGCGCGGGCGCCGCCGCGGGCTTCTTCGCGCCCGTCGGCGCGCGGCCACGCTCGACCGCCGAGCCGAGGCGGCGCGAGAAGCCGTCGCGCACGTCCGCCGCGATCTTGTTGACGTTGGCGCCGCCGAACGCGCCCTCGCCGCTGACGGCGCCGTCAGCGCCGTTGCGCACGACGAGCTTCGCCTTCTTCTTCTGCACGTCACCGACGACGAACGCCGAGATCGAGAGCTCCTTCGCGACGGTCTTGAAGCCGTCGTTCGAGTCGAGCTCGACGCCCGCGCTCTTCGCGGCGCTCGCGATGTCACCACCGCCGACGACTTCATACCCGTCACCCTTGAGCACCTGCATGACGGCCTTGCGGACGACCGCCTCCTGAGCGCCCTCGAACTTGGGCACGCCGACGCGCTTCTTCTCGGCGGCGGCCATCGACGACCAGCCGAGCAGCAGCACGGCAGCTCCGAGTGCGACGCGGACACTATTCGACGAGGCAATGCTTCTCATAGGCGCGAGGGCTCCCTGTGCAGCAGGTTGAGGCTCGGGGTGAAAAAGTACTACTGCGCCTTGGCGGCGAGCGCGTTCGCCCATTGCTGGACGCAGGCGATTTCGGTGTCGGTGAGTGGATCTCCGATCGACGGCATGTGGGCGCCGCACATGGGCGGGTTGCCTTTGAGCTTGTCGAGGATCAGTCCCCCCGCGGGCTGCGTCTTGGTGATGTAGGGGATCCCCTTGCCCATACACTCCGACGGGATCGTGCCACCTCCAGCAGGCAGCTTACCGACGAGCGCCGCAGCGGTGTCCCAACCGGCGGGTGTCATCTTGAATCCGGCAGCACTACCGGCGGCGTCGTGGCAAGCGCCATTGAGCGAGCAATTGCGCGACGTGAAGATCGGGGTCGGGTCACAGCCCTGCGCGCTGCCCGTACCCGCGGCGCCCGTCGTACCCGCGGCGCCCGTCGTTCCGGCAGCGCCCGTCGAGCCCGCGGCGCCCTGCGCACCCGCGGCGCCCGTCGTGCCCGCGGCGCCCGTGAAGGCCGACGGATCCTGCAGCGTGCCCGGGCAGCCGGTCATCGAGACGGTCAGGAAGCCCAAGCCGAGCGCTCCAGCGAGAAGGAGGCTCTTAGAGCGGCGGCCGACGGAAACTACGCGCGTCATGTGTCCCTCCGGTTCGGATCCGTCGGATACCATAGAAAGCCGACGGGGCGAAAGAAGTTCTGGAAAGAAAAGGAGAAAGGGCGATTCGGTAATCTAGTAGAACGCTCGGCAGACAGTCGATCAGGGAATGTCCTTTGTCGGTGCATTCGGCACATGACCGCTGCACCGAAAACCGACGTCCCAGGGAGAATGCGCACGCTCCGTTTTTGGCTCACCCCAAATCAGGGGCCCGTCATCCTCTTTGGGTCGAGCAGGCGGTCGAGCTCATCCGGAGGGAGGATTTTCTTCTCGACGCAGAGCTCCCGGACGGTCTTGCCGGTCGCGGCGGATTCGCGGGCGATCGCGGCCGCGGCGTCGTAGCCGATGCGGGCGTTGAGGGCGGTCGCCATCGCGAGGCTCTGCTCGACGAAGGCCGTGGCGCGCGCCTCGTTGGCGGTCAGGCCCCGGACGCAGCGGGACGCGAAGAGCTGGCACGCCTGCGAGAGGACCGCGACGGCCGAGAGAAAGTTCTCGGCGATGACCGGGATCATCACGTTCAGCTCGAAGTTCCCGGCGGCGCCGGCCCAGGCGATGGTCGCGTCGTGCCCGATGATCTGGGCGCACACCATGAGCAGCATCTCCGACATCACGGGGTTCACCTTGCCCGGCATGATCGAGCTGCCGGGCTGAAGGTCGGGGATGTGCAGCTCGCCGATGGCGCCACGCGGGCCCGAGCCGAGCCAGCGGACGTCGTTCGCGATCTTCGTGAGGCTCACCGCCGCGGCGCGCAGCGCGCCCGAGGCCTCGACGAGCCCGTCGCGCGCCGCGAGCGCCTCGAACAGGTTGGGCGCCTGGACGAAGGGGAGGCCGCTCTCGCGCGCGAGGATCGCGATCACGCGCGGCGCGAAGCCGGACGCGGCGCCGAGGCCCGTGCCCACGGCGGTGCCGCCGAGCGCCAGCTCGTCGAGGGCAGGCCGCGCGGCGGCGACGCGGCGGAGCGTGTTCGTCACCATCTGCCGGTACCCCGAGAACTCCTGCCCCAGGCGCACGGGCACGGCGTCCATGAGGTGCGTGCGCCCCAGCTTGACGATCGAGTCGAACGCCTTCGCCTTCTCGTCGAGCGCGCTCTCGAGCCCGCGCAGCGCGGGCAAGAGGTCGCGCTCGACGGCCTCGGAGGCCGCGACGTGCACGGCCGTGGGGAACACGTCGTTCGACGACTGGCCCTTGTTGACGTGGTCGTTCGGGTGTACCGGCGTCTTCGTGCCGGGCTGCCCGCCCAGGATCTGGATCGCGCGGTTGGCGATGACCTCGTTGGCGTTCATGTTGCTCGAGGTGCCGGAGCCGGTCTGGAACACGTCGACGGGGAACTGCGCGTCGTGCTGGCCGATCGCCACCTCGTGGGCGGCCTGGATGATCGCGTCGGCCAGGCGCGGGTCCAGCGCGCCCGACTCGCGGTTCACCTCGGCCGCCGCCTTCTTGATGAGCGCGAGGGCGCGAATGAGGCGGCGGGGCAGGCGCCGCCCGCTCACGGGGAAATTGCCGACGGCGCGCTGGGTCTGCGCCCCCCACAGCGCGTCGGCGGGCACCTCGACCTCACCCAGTGAATCGGTCTCTCTTCGCACAGAGCCAGCCATGCGGCACCTACTGTAAGCATGCGCGGCCGCGTGACGAGCGGCCGCGGGCGAGGGGACTACTCCTCGAAGAGGGCTTCGTCCGTCAGGTCCTGGGCGCCGGCCTCGAGGCGCGCGCCCGAGAGGTCGGCCGTCGTCTTGCGGAGGCGCTCGGCGAGGACCTGCGTGAAGGCCCAGAGCAGCTTCACGGACAGCTGCGGCTCCTTGCGGATGATCTCGTAGAAGTCGCGGCGCTTGAGGCTGAGCAGGCGGGATCGCTCGTCGGCCGTCGCGCTGGCCGAGCGCGGCTGCCGCCTGTCGACCAGCGCCATCTCGCCGATGTGCGCGCCCGGCATGAGGTCCGTGATGAACGCGTCGTTCTTGTGCAGGCGGATCTTGCCGCGCAGCAGGATGAACATCTCGTCGCCCGGCGTGCCCTCGCGGATGATCTCCTCGCCGGGCTGAAATTCGCGCACGGTGGTGACGTTGAGGACGCGCAGGATCTCTTTGTAGATGAGGTGGCGGAACAGCGGCATGCGCCGCAGGACGTCGACCTTGCGGGCCAGCTCTTCGGCGCGGTCGGCGACCGGCGCGCCCTCGACGCGCACGACGACGGCCGTGATGTTGTCGTGGCCGCCGCCCGCGTTGGCGTGCGCGACCAGCCTGTGCGGCACCTGCTCGAAGTCGTCCGCCTTGAGAAACTCGAGGATCTGCTGCTCGGTCAGGTACGCGTGCAGGCCGTCCGAGCAGAGCAGGAACTGGTCGCCCGGCAGCACCTCGAAGTCCAGCGTGTCTGCCTGCACGGTCTCGTACACGCCGACGGCGCGCGTGACGGCGTTCTTGTAGGCCTTGTAGGGCGAGTCGTCGAGGTTCTCTTTGGTGATGCGGCCGCGGCGGATGAGCTCGTTGATCAGCGAGTGATCCTCGGTGAGCTGCACGACCTGGCCCGCGCGCACCATGTACACGCGGCTGTCGCCGACGTGCGCGATGAAGCCGCGGTCGCCCACGATCAGCAGGGCCGACGTGGTGGTGCCCATGCCCCGCTTGTCGGGCTCCTGTTGCCCGCGCTGGTGGATGGTGTGGCCGGCGGTCTGCACGGCGCGCTCCATGAGCGTGAGCACCTCTTGCGGCCGCACGGCGGAGGCGTCGCGCGCGTAACTTTCGACGACTTCGCGGTTCGCGTCGACCGTGTTGCGGAACTCGTGGACGGCCAGGTGCGAGGCCACTTCGCCCGAGGCGTGGCCGCCCATGCCGTCGGCGACGACGAAGAGGGAGAGCTTCTTGTCGACGAGGAAATTGTCCTCGTTCACTTCGCGCTTCCTACCGACGTCCGTGGCGGCCCAGAAGGAGAGCTCCATGGCGTGCGACTCTACCGGAACCGGAATGGCGAGCAAATACGAGTTCCTTGACAGGCGGCCCCCGGCTAGTACATATCTTCGGCCCCCGGCCAGACGGGGGATGTCGATCGGGGATCGTCTAACGGCAGGACGCCAGACTCTGGATCTGGCTATCAAGGTTCGAATCCTTGTCCCCGAACTGCAGCAAAGACTGAAAAATTGAATAGCGGCCCCTTGGTCTAGCGGTTAGGACGGCGCCCTCTCACGGCGCAATCTCGGGTTCGATTCCCGAAGGGGTCACAACGACCGCGCTTGTGTTTCATCCCAACGCTCCGCGACCTTCTTGCGAGCCTTGCTCCCGAAGAGTCGAGCGATGGGCTCGGGTCGTCAGGGCGTCGACGGATCGACGACGCGCCCGAGGAAAAGGATCGCTCCGGTCGCGTCATGACGGATCGCGAACAGGAACGGGTGGTCGAGGACCAGCGGCTCGGCCACTTCGACGCCGAGCTTGGTTGCAAAGGTCACCGCGGTCGCTGCGCTCGCCGTCGTCCCTTGGTAGTCCACGGCGACGACGGCCTGATGAACGACGTTGTCGATGAAGAGATCTTGCGCGCCGTTGATCCCCGAGAAGTCCACGGCGCGGGTGAACGCGTCTGCCATTCCCATCGCAGCCAGCGTACGTGTGAGAGGCAGAGCGCCTCGTGCGGTGAACTGTGGCATCGAAACCGAGAACGTCGTCGTGGGTGATGTTGCGAGCAGGGCCTCGAGCGGGTCGGCCTCCGGCGGAGCGCGCGCGAAATCGACGATATGGACGCCGACGCCGTAGTCCTCGGCGAGCAGATCGAGGTACTCCGGCAATACGCGGACTCGGCTGTCAGCCCACAGCGCGTTCGCGAAGACGAGGTGCCCGTCGCCGGCGGGTTCAATCGCGAGGTCGAGCGCGTCGAACGTCGGGTGCAGCCGCTCGGCCGGCAGCGAGAATGGAGAGCGGTCGCCATCTGATTGGCGGTGTTGCCGCGTGCGCCGCCGAATGCCATGGCGAGGGCGATCGAGAGGCTCGCGGGCGAGAACACGAGGTTGCCGGGAGCCGCGCTGAAGAGGCGTCACTGGCCGGCGCGGGCTAGTCGGAGCCGTAGACGAGGTCGACGACCGTCAGGTCTTCCTCGCCGCCTGGCGTTTTCACGCTGACGGTGTCGCCGACGCGGCGTCCCAGGAGCGCACGGGCGAGCGGGGCCGTGAAGGCGAGGAGACCCCGGCCTGCGTCGGCTTCGTCGACTCCGACGATCTGCAACTCGCGCGTCTGGCCCTCGGCGCCTCGAACACGGACGATCGCCCCGAAACGGACCTCGTCGCGATGCTCGGGCGGCGGCGCTATGACGGCCGTGGCGATTCGTTTTTCCAGCTCGCTTCGCCACGCCGCAAGCCCATCGGAGCCTTCGGAGCTGGGAGCGGCGGCACCCAGTTGCGCCAGCTCGGCACGCAGGGCCCGGAGGCCACGGGCCGTGACGTAGTTTGGAGCGCGCTCCGGGAGCGGTGCCCGACGACGAGAAACAGGGGCCTCCGCGGGGCCGTCGTCCTTCGTGAACGCCTTGCTCACTCCCGCAAGGATGACACGTCACGCTCGCCTTCTCGTACGCCGAACCCGAGCGCGGTATGCGGCCTCACGGCGTCGGCGGCAGGCTCATGAAGAACGGCATGACGGCGTTCAGGTAGTTGACGCCGTTGTAATTCGGATCGGCGTGCTGGCCCTTGGGGAAGTCGCACCACACGACGGGGTACGCCGCGGGGCAGCCGGTGTACTTCACGCAGGCTGGGTACTTCGGATCGTACGGCGCGGTCTCCTTGCCGACGCAGCCGTTCCGTTTGAGGATCTCGTCGCGCGCCGGCGCCGACCCGTAGGTGTCCTCGGCGACGTTGAGGCTGGCGAGCGGTCCCACGGGGTTGCTGGTGTCCTGGTCCTCGACGATCATGAACGCGGCGCTCGGCCCGTTGCACGCCCAGCGGTGCTCGCGCAGCCCGCCCGCCACCGAATAGGTGCCGCGAATCTTGTCGGAGATCGCGCAGCCCGCCAGCAGCGCCTCCCACGCGCCGCTGCTGCCGCCGCCGATGAACTCTTGGCCGAGATCGACGCAGAAGTTCTGCTCGACCCAGTCGATGACGGCCAGCATGTACGGCACCTCCGGGCCGTTCTCGCAGTCGGCCACGTTCTTGAGATCCACCGCGCATCGCATGGCGCCGTCCGCGAAGCAGTTGTAGAGCGAAGGCAGCGTCACCTGCTGCAGGCCCACCTTGATCACGTTGTTTTCGTTGGGGACCGTGTAGGCCGGGCCCGTGAGCGGCGGCTGAGGCCCGCAGCCGGCGGCGCCGAACATGACGGGGTAGGGGTGGTTCACGTCGTAGCCTGCGGGGATCTCGATCGCGAAGTCGCGGTCCACGAAGGTCTCGCCATTGGGCTCCGTCTGCGCGTTGCGCCCGCCCGGAACGAAGGGCGGCGCGATGCAGTTCCGCGGACAGTTCGGCACCGTGCACGGAGCGCAGGCGGGGATCGTGAACCTGTGGTTCGTGAACGACGTCGTCACCGCGCCCATGGGAGGGCGGCCGCAGCCCGCGCTCTTCTTGCCAGCGCGGCTTGTGCCGCCCGAGTCATGCCCGCCGTCGGACGCGACGCCTCCATCAGCGCCAGCTTTCGCCCCGCCATCGGTGCCAGCGGTCGAGCCCGCGTCTGGGCCCCCGGCCGCCCCGGTCGATCCGAGCGACCCGCCGCCCGATCCGCCTCCCGCGCCCGAGGAGCCGACGGGCGAATCGAGGCCTGAGGCGCCAAGCTGGCCGGCGCCCGCTCCTCCGCTCGATCCACCACCGCCCGTCCCTGCATCGCCGCGGGTGCCAGCGGCCCCGCTGGGCGTTCCCGGCTTGTCGGCTCCCTTCGCGCAGGACAGAACGAGCAGGCAGATCAGGGCCACGGCCGGGGCGTGAAATCGAGCCATGACGCAACAGACGTCCGACCCGCCAGCCGCAGGCTCGGTATTCGCGAGAAAAATGCGGCGTGGCTCGTCGAGTGGCGCAAGCCCGCGCCGCGCCGCAAGTTTTGGGTCGTCTCGGCGTGCGCGCTCGGGCCTTCCGTCATCGAGCTCGCAGGTGACCGGTTTGGCTTGCGCCGCCTCGCGCCGCAGACGCGCCCTCGTCGACCGGCTCGCCTGGCGCCGAGGTCGCTTCGTCGACCAACTTGCCCGCGGGGGCCGCCAGCGCCGACAGCTTCGACACCAGTCCTTCGTGCTGCTCTCGTCCCGACGCCATCGCTTCCACCCCCTCATCTCGAGTGTGGACGGCAAGCGAGAGAGCTTCCACGCGCATCGAGCTTCGAACGCTCGATCATCGACCTCTGCTTCTACCGACGTAAGTTTCATTCAGGCACCAAAGGAGATGGCGATGAGGGAAGAGACGGAAGAGTTGGTGACGGTGCCCGTGGGCAGGGTGGAGCTCGTCGGTGATCTCGCGGTGCCTTACGGCGCCGGCGGGTTGATCGTGTTCGCGCACGGCGGTGACGGCAGCCGCAGGAGCCCGCGCAATCGATTCGTCGCCGAGGCGTTGCGCAGATCCGGTCTCGCGACGTTTCTCTTCGATCTGCTCACCGAAGAGGAAGAAGGGCGGCAAGAGGCCGGTGCGGAGCTCGAGCTCGACATCCCGCGGCTCGCGGAGAGACTCGACGCCGTGACGGCCTGGCTGGAGCTCACCTCGCCGACCCGCGGACTGCCGATGGGCTACTTCGGCGCGAGCACGGGGGCGGCCGCGGCGCTCATCGCCGCCGCCGAACGGCCCGGCGCCGTGCGCGCGATCGTCTCGTGCGGCGGGCGCCCCGACCTCGCCGGCGAATGGGTGCCGAGAGTTCAGGCGGCAACCCTCTTCATCGTCGGCTCCGGCGACAAGGCGGCCGTTCGTTCGAGCGAGGAGGCTCTGCGCTCGATGTTCGCGCGCGGCCAGCTCGTGCTGGTTCCGGGAGCGACGCATCTCGATGAGCCGGGCGCCTTCGAAGAGGTCGGCCGCCTGGCCTCGCAATGGTTCGCCGATCACCTCTTCGCTTCGCCGGGGCTCGGGGCCCACGCCCACGGGTTGCGCTGACGGCGCGACCCCACCACCGAGGAGAGCGGACCCGAAAGGAGGAACGGGCCCGCTCTCCTCGGCTAGGGGGTGTCCCTAGTTCGTGAGCTCCGAAACGTAGATCATTTCGATCACTTGGCAGACCGCCGCACGTGGAGGTTGTGCGGCGATCGTCGGTGTGATCAAAGATCTACATGCATCGGCACGCGCTGACCGAAGATCAATGGCGACGCCTGGAGGCAATCCTGCCGAAGCAGAAGGCAGGTCCTGAGGCGATCCGAGGAGATCGGCTGTTCATC
>DASZUD010000189.1:0-26577 GCA_035548155.1 Polyangia bacterium | reverse complement strand
CTATCGCCAACGCAGGTCAGGTCGCGGCGCTCGTGGGCGCGCTGCGCGGCGCCGCGCCCGCGGGCGAACCCCTCCTCGTCTCGATCGACCAGGAGGGCGGCCTGGTCATGCGCCTGCGCGGCCTCGGCACCGACTGGCCGCCGATGCTGGCCGTGGGCAGCGCCGGGGACGCGGCGCGCACGCAGCAGGTGGGCCGCGCGCTCGGCGAGGAGCTGGCGGCGCTGGGCATCGGCTGGGACTTCGCGCCCGTGCTCGACGTCCACACGAACCCGGCGAACCCGGTGATCGGCAACCGCGCTTTCGGCACGACGCCCGAGGCCGTGGCGACGCACGCGCTCGCGTTCTGGCGCGGCCTGCGCGCCGCGGGCGTCGTCGGGTGCGGCAAGCACTTCCCCGGGCACGGCGACACGCGCACCGATTCGCACCTCGAGCTGCCCGTCGTCGCGCACGATCTCGCGCGCCTGCGCGCCGTCGAATTCGCGCCCTTCGCGGCCGCTGCCCAGGCGGGCATGGAGGCCTTCATGACGGCGCACGTGCTGTACCCGGCGATCGATCCCGATCGGCCCGCGACGCTGTCGCGCCGGATCCTGGGCGACGTGCTGCGCGGGGAGCTGGGCTTCCGCGGCGTCATCGTCTCGGACGATCTCGGCATGAAGGCCGTCGCCGATCGGTACCCGATCGAAGAGCTGGCGGTCGGCTGCATCGAGGCCGGCTGCGACCACCTGCTGGTGCGCGAGCCGGCGGCGCGGCAGAGCGCGGCCCACGAGGCGCTCGTGCGGGCCGCCGAGGCGCGGTCGGACTTCCGCGCGCGCGTCGAAGAGAGCGCGGCGCGCGTCGCGGCGCTCAAGGCGGCCTGCCGCGTGGGCGCGCCCGCACCGTCGGCGATGTTGCCTTCGCTGCTGGCGACGGCCGCGCACCGCGCGCTCGCCGGCTCGTTCGCGCCCCCGGCGACCGCCGCCGAGTCGCCGGTCAAGAGCTCGCCGGTCGTCGATTCTTAGGCTCGCGTCCCACCCTGACGTGGCCTGCGACACTTCGTCGCACCCTGGAAGAGAGTCTAGGGTCGGTCGCGCAGCCTCGATAAGATGAAGCCGATGCGCAATGCGGCTTGGCTCACGGTGGTCCTCGCGACGCTCGGCTCCGTCGCCGGCGGCTGCACGACGGTGCTCTACAAGGGGCCGAGGCGGCCGGACTCCGAGATCGCGGCCTTGATCTCGCGCGACACCATGGTCGTCAGGGTGGACAAGTTGGAGGTCCGCGAGAAGGGGCAGGGGAACTACTCGCGCTTCGAGGTGCTGCCTGGCTACCACCAGGTGGCGATCAGTCTCAACCAGGTGACGCCTGGGGTATTCACCACGAACGTGAAGCGCTCGGCGCCCATCGTCGTCTGCGTCGAGCTGGAGGCGGGGCACCTGTATCAGACCCAGGCACGCATCAACGGCGACAGGTGGGTCCCCGAGATCGTCGACCAGAACACGCAGCGGCCCATCGATCCTTTTTGCGACGCGGAGGACGACGCGCCCGCCACGAGCGGGAAGCCGGCGGCGACGCCCAAGCCGCCGGTGCCGGTGAGGCCGGTCGCCGTGGCGTCCCCCGACGCCGCGGCGCCCAGGGCAGGGACTGATCCGTTGCCGCCCCGCGCAGCGGCCGTCGCCGCGCATGACGACGGCACGCCCGCTGCAGGCGCCGCGCCGCCTGCGGCTGGGGCGGCCACGGCCGCGGCGCCTGCCGCTCCGCGTGCGGTGGACGTCGAGACGCCCCACGCGTCGAAGCACGCAGTCCCCGGCGAGGCCGATCCGGACGTGGCGGCAGCCGAGTCGGGGCGTCGGCCCGGATCGGGGCTGACGCTACTCCTCGGATTCGGCTTCGGAGGCACGGACTTCGTCGAGGCGAGCAGCAGCAACGGTAACAGCGAGACCTTGAGCGCCGGCACGGGCGTCATCGTCGGACTTGGCGGGATGCTGACCCCGCTTTGGCCCTCGGAGAACGTCGGGCTCGGCGTGGGGGTCGAGGGCTCGCTCAAGTACGACAGCATCAGCGCCTCGAACGGCAGCGCAAGCATCACGCGTTATCCGCTGGCGCTGACGGCGCACCTCTTGACCAACGGGTCGGGAGGGCCGAACTACTTCCTCGTCAAGGGCGGGGTCATCCGCGACTTCGGCGTGAACTACAGCGCCTCCGGCTTCGCCGCCCTGAACGCTGACGTGACGGGGACGTGGGGCCCCACCGGCTCACTCGGCTATTACCGGCGATCGAATGACGTCCTCGCCTGGGATCTCCTGCTGTTCTTCGCGATCACCGACCACGTCGCCGGAACGGAGCACGTGAGCGCCAACAGCTTCGGCCTCACGACGGCCCTGCACTTCAACCTATAGCCGGCGCCGGGCCATAAGTGCGGACGCTCAGATCCTGACGCCGACGGCGAGGCCTTCGCCGGTCGGCAGCACGGTGGCGCGGAAGCGGCCGCTGTTCGCGAGGATCTGGTGGAACGCCTGCATGCCCGCGATGGCGGTGGCGCGGGCGCCCGTCGGTTTGTCGGCGAGCTCGCCGAAGAGGAAGGCGTTGTCCCCCAGCACGAGGCCGCCCGGGCGGAGGTTGTCGGCCGCCCAGTTGAGGTAGTCGGGGTAGCTCTCTTTGTCGGCGTCGATGAAGCACAGGTCGTAAGGGCCGCTGGCGGCCAGCTTCGGCAGCACCTGCATCGCCGCGCCCAGGTGGATGCGCGCCTGGGTCGTGTAGCCGGCGCGGCGGAAGCTCTCGCGCGCGACCTCGGCGTGCCGCGGATCGATCTCGATCGTGTCGAGAATGCCGCCGATGCCCATGCCACGGAGGATCGACACGCCCGAGTAGCCGCCCAGCGTGCCGATCTCGACGGCCTTGCGGGCGCCGGCGACGGAGGCCAGCACCTCGAGGTGGCGCGCGTCGAGCGAGGCGATCTGGATGTCCGGCAGGCCTTCGCGCGCGCAGCGCTCGCGGATCTCGCGCAGCACGTCGTCTTCCGGCGCGTACGTCTTCTCGACGTAGGCCGCGATGCGGCTGTCGTCGTTCCCGAATTGTTTGTTCACGCCTTGAACCTGCCGTGTCGCCGCCGAAGGGTCAACAGGGACTCAGCGAACACGGCCAGCAGCACGGCCGCCGAGAGGTAGTGCCAAAGCTCCAGCCGGCGCTTGGGCACGCCCGCCTCGCCGGCGCCGGCGGAGGTCCGATCGGGGCGCTTGTCATCGGGCAATCGCGTGGGATCCGATTCGGCGGCGTCGACGTTGACGACGAAGCTCTCGGACGCGCGCTCGACGACGGCGCCGTCGGCGCGCGAGGCGCGCACGCGGTAGAGGCCCGGCTCGTCCGTGCCGGTGAACGTCACGCTGCGCCGGCCGCGCGCCTCGGCGGTGCGCCCTTCGCCCGCGTGCGCCTCGCGCCCCTCGGGCGTCAGCCACTGCGACGCCCCGGAAGGGTTCACGATCTCGACGCGCGCGTCCTCGGCGCCCACGGCGATCTCGCGGCGCTGGCCGACGGTCAGCGCGGAGATCGAGTCCGACCCGGGCGCGCCCGCGAGGAAGCGGGCGGTCTCCTGCATGAGCGGCAGGAAGCCCGGGCGGATCGGCAGGTCGGTCCACTCACGGTCGACCGACGTCGTCAGCAGGACCACGCGCCCGCGTCCCACGTCGGAGGCGACGAGCGCCGGCGCGCCGTTCTCGTAGCGCAGCACGACGGAGCGCCCGGGCGCGTCGGGCACGGGCTCGAGCAGCATGAACTGGAAGAAGCGCGCCGACGCGAGGCCGTCGCCCTTCGCGGGGAAGCTGGCCAGCAGCGGATGCCGGCGATCGAGCGGGGCCAGGCGCTCGGCGGGGCGAAGGTCGACGGTCTCGCCCTCGTGCGCGCCGCCGGGCGCCGCGGCCGCCGTGCGCCGGAGCCCCAGAGGCTGCGGCAGCACGGCCTTGAGCCGCTGGTTCCACGTGTCCGCGTCGACGCGATCGCCCACCGAGACGAAGAGGCCGCCGCCGTTTTGCACGTAGCGCACCAGCGCCTGGGCCAGCTCGTCGGACGGCTTGGCGACGTTCGCGAGGAAGACGGCCGCGTAGCCCGCCAGGCTGGAGGTGTCCAGCTCGTCGGGCATGGCCGTCGTGATCGAGAAGCCCGCGCCACCGGCGCGCAGCGCCGCCTCGAGGAAGAACGTCTCGTCCTCGGTGCGCACCGTGCGCGGATCGCCGTCGACGACGAGGACACGAAGCCCGCGCGCCACCTCGACGCGCGCGCGGCGCTGGTCGTCGAGCGGGAAGAGGTCGTGGTCGATGGCGACCTCGGCGTCGTGCGCCGTGCTGCCGCTGGCCGGCGTCTGCAAGTTGGCGAGGAACTGCTTGCGCGCGCGCCCGTGCGCGGGCACGTCGACGAAGCCGCGCGCGACGTCGACGCCGTCGAGGCGCAGCGTCAGCCCCAGCTTGTGCGCGGGCTCGGCCGAGAAGTTCGCGACCTCGGCCACGACGGCCACGCCGCGCGAGCCCTCTTCAGGCGCGGGCTCGGCCGAGAGGCTGACGACGGCCCGGTTGTCCCAGGCGGCGCCCACGTCGAGGACGATCACCGACGGGCCGTTCGCGCCGCGCTCTCCCGCCGCGGCGCCTTCCCAGCCCGTGGCCTGCAGGTCGGTGATCACGTAGATGACGCGATCGGTGTGGGGCGAGGCGGCGAGGATCTGGCCGGCGCGGCGGAGGGCTGCCCCGAAATCGGCGACGCGCGCCGAGCACGTCGTGGCGTCGAGCGCCGCCAGCACGCGCGCCCGATCGATCGCCGGCTCGGCGATCGGCGTGGGCGTCCCCTCGGAGGCGAGGACGAGCGCGATGTCCGAATCGGGCGACAGGTTCACCGCGAGGGATCGTCCGCGCGCGCGGGCGCGCTGAAAGATCGGGTCGCCGCCCGCGCTTGCGAGGCGGCGCATGCTGGCCGAATCGTCGAGGACGATCACGGCGCTCTGCGTGCGCGCCGTCGCCGCGGGCAGGTCCGAGCGCACCTCTGCGAACGGCCGCGCGAACGCGAGGGGCAGGGCTGCCGCCACCAGCGTGCGCAGCAGGAGCAGCAGCACCTCGCGCAACCGCCGGCGCGCCGAGATCTCGCGCTCGGCGCGCAAGAGCAGCTCCATGGCCGGGAAGGCGAACGGGCGCGCGCGTCGCTTGCCGATGCGGTGGATGAGCCAAGGCCCAACGGCCGCGACGACGGCCAGCAGGACCGACGGGGCGAGGAAGTGCAGCGGCACGGTCAGCGCCTCCCCCGCCGGCGAGAGAACAGGAACTGGCGCAGCACCTCGGCGGGGGGCGTCGCCGTCGTCGTGAAGTGGTACTCGACGCGGGCCTCGAGGCACGTGAGGCGCCAGCGCTCGCGCAACGCCAGCGACTCGCGCGCGAACGAGGCCGCCAGATCGCGGGGGTCCGCCAGCAGGTGGCGCGTGTCGTCGGGCTCGACGCCCACGAACTCGGTGAGGTCCAGCTCGCTCACGGGCAGCTCGACCTCGTCGGGATCCAGCAGGTGGAACAGCGCGACGTCGTGCCCGCGCGAGCGGAGCTGGCGCAGCCGATCGGCCAGGTCGTCTCGTCCTCCGTGGGGCGCGTCGAGCAGATCCGTGAACAGCACGATGAGGCTGCGCCGATCCGCGAGCTCGCCGGCGTGCGCGAGCGCGCGGCCCGGCTGCGTCCGCCCCGCGGCGTAGGCCGCCTCGAGCGCCAGCAGCAGATCGCGGATGTGCCCGCCGCGCGTGCGGGGCGGCAGGTACTGGCGCGTGCGCTCGTCGAACACGATGAGGCCGGCCGGGTCTCCCTGCTGCGCCAGCAGATAGCCCAGCGCCGCCGCCAGGTAGCTGCCGTACTCCAGCTTCGAGACGCCGCGCCGCTTGTAGCCCATCGACGCCGAGCCGTCGAGCAGCAGGAACGTGCGCATCTCGGTCTCGTCCTCGAAGCGCTTGATGTAGTAGCGCTCGACGCGGGCGACGGCCTTCCAGTCCATGTGCCGCAGGTCGTCGCCGGGCGCGTACTCCTTGTGCTCGGCGAACTCGATCGACGTGCCGGCGTGTGGGTTGTGGTGCTGGCCCGCGAAGGCGCCCTCGACGATCACGCGCGCGCGCAGCGCCATCGAGGCGAGGCGCGCGAGATCCACCGGGTCGAGCACGAGCGCGCTGCCTTCTCCTCGCGCCGCGCCCGACTCCGTGCCGGCGCCGTTCGTCTGGCCGCCGTCCGCCATGCGACTAGGCCGGCTTGACGGCCTCGAGCAGGCGCCCCACGAGCACGCTCGCCTTGAGCCCGTCCGCCTCGGCGTGGAAGTTCGGCAAGACGCGGTGCACGAGCACGGGCGTCGCCAGGGCGCGCACGTCGTCGATCGACGCCGCGTAGCGCCCGGCGAGGATCGCGCGCGCCTTGGCCGCGAGCACGAGGTACTGCGAGGCGCGCGGCCCCGCGCCCCAGGCGACGTACTTCTTCACGACCTCGGGCGCGTTGGGATCGTTCGGGCGGCTCGCGCGCGTCAGCGCCACGGCGTGCTCGACGACGTGCGGGGCCGCCGGCACGCGCAGCACGAGCTCTTGCAGCTGCAGGATGCGTTCGGGCGTCAGCACGCGCCGCAGCGTGGGCCGGTAGGTCGTCGTCATCTGGTTGACGATGCGGATCTCCTCCTCCTCCGAGGGGTACCCGACGTCGACCTGGAACATGAAGCGGTCGAGCTGCGCCTCGGGCAGGGGATAGGTGCCCTCCTGCTCGATGGGGTTTTGCGTCGCGAACACGAGGAAGGGCGGCGGCAGCTCGTAGGTCTGCCCGCCCGCCGACACGCGGTGCTCCTGCATCGACTGCAGCAGCGCGGCCTGCGTCTTGGGCGGCGTGCGGTTGATCTCGTCGGCCAGGATGACGTTCGCGAAGATCGGCCCGCGCACGAAGCGGAACATGCGCCTGCCCGTGGCGCGATCCTCCTCGAGGACCTCCGTGCCCGTGATGTCCGACGGCATGAGGTCGGGCGTGAACTGGATGCGCCCGAACGAGAGCGCCAGCACCTCGGACAGCGTCTGGATCAGCAAGGTCTTCGCGAGGCCCGGCACGCCGACGAACAGGCAGTGGCCGCGCGCGAACAGCGAGATGAGCAGGTGATCCACCACGTGCTCTTGCCCGACGATGCGCTTGCCGATCTCGGAGACGATCGCACTGCGCGCCTCGGCCATCTCGCGGACGGCGGCCAGATCGCGGTCCTGATCCGACACGGGGCTCGGGGGCGACTCGGTCACGGGAGCGACCGGGGAGGGACCAGTTGGCACCGTGCCAGGATGCCACGCGCCCGCCCCGCTTGCCACGGCCGGAGCACATTTCCGGGCGTTTCGGTGGGGCTAGGACCGGCTCGTCCGACCGCGCGAAAGGGCTTCCGAATCGCCGCCGCCGGTCGCAGGATGGTCGCATGACGCCTGGCGCTTCGCCTCCCTCGTGGACTCGCAGGATCGGCCGGTATTGGGGCGCGATCGCCTTCGTCGCGCTGACCTTCGGAGCGCTGGCGGCCAGCGCCGCGGTCCCCAAGGGTCAGATCTTCGTGAGCCAGACCGAGTTCGGCGGCGGCAACCCGGCCGACGCCGCGATGATCGCCGCCATCAAGAAGCAGTCGACGGCGGAGGTCGCCCCGAACGACGAGGGCGGCTGGACCATCAGCGTGGCGATGTTCCTGAAGGAGGCCGCCGGGGCGAACAAGATCAACATCGTCTACTACGACGAATCAGCGAAGCACGAGCAGGTGAACTTCAGCGAGATCGACGTGCAGCCCAGCCAGAAGATCGTCCTTTTGAACGGCATCGCGCTGTCGTCGGGCGTCGGCTTCGTCAAAGGCCACAAGTACGAGGTGCTGGCGACGCGGCTCATCGGCGGCAAGGAGAAGGTGTACGCCAAGGGGATGATGACGCTGAAGTGACGCCGCTCGGGGGCAGGGTCTGCGCGATCGCCGCGACTGTCGGGATGGTCATGAGCTGCGCGCGCCCGCCCCGCGCCTTGGGCCCGGCGCGCGGGCCCGAACCGTTCTGGGACCCGGCGCGGCCCGTCGCCGCGCGCGTCGCCGATCTGGTGGCGCGCCTTTCGCCGGCGGAGAAGATCGGGCAGCTCGTGACCGACGCGCCGGCGATCCCGCGCCTCGGCGTGCCGGCCTACCACTGGTGGAACGAGGCGCTGCACGGCGTGGCGCGGGCGGGGAAGGCCACGGTATTTCCGCAGACGATTGGTCTCGCGGCCACGTTCGACGAGGCGCTGGTGCGCCGGGTGGCCACGGCGATCTCGGACGAGGCGCGCGCCAAGTACGTCGAGGCTCAGCGCCGCGGCGAGCGCGGACGATACCAGGGGCTGACGTTCTTCTCGCCCAACGTCAACATCTTCCGCGACCCGCGCTGGGGCCGCGGGCAGGAGACCTGGGGCGAGGACCCCGAGCTCACGGGCCGCATGGGCGTGGCCTTCGTGCGGGGCCTGCAGGGCGACGACGCGCGCTACCTGAAGACGATCGCGACCGCGAAGCACTTCGCGGTGCACAGCGGCCCCGAGGCGGTGCGCCACTCGTTCGACGCGCGCCCGAGCCCGCACGATCTCGCCGACACGTACCTGCCGCAGTTCGAGGCGTGCGTGCGCGAAGGGCGCGTGGGCTCCGTCATGCCCGCCTACAACCGGCTCGACGGCGTGCCCTGCGCGGCGAGCGCGCCTCTGCTCGCGGGGACGCTGCGGCGCGACTGGGACTTCGACGGCTACGTCGTCAGCGACTGCGGCGCCATCGGCGACATCGTCTCGGGGCACCGCGCCGCGGCCCGCGTCGAGCAGGCGGCGGCGATGGCGCTGCGCGCCGGGACGGACCTCTCGTGCGGCAAGGAGTTTCGCGCGCTCGGGCGGGCGCGCGAGCTGGGGCTCGTCGACGACGCGGCGATCGATCGCGCGGTCACGCGCCTCTTCACGGCGCGCTTTCGGCTGGGGATGTTCGATCCGCCCGCGCTCGTGCCGTGGTCGGGGCTGCCGATGTCGGTCGTCGAATCGCCCGAGCACATCGCCCTGTCGCGCGAGGCGGCGCGCGCGTCGATCGTCCTGCTCGAGAACCGCGGGGGGCTCTTGCCGCTCGACGCGGGCGTGCGGCGCCTCGCCGTCGTGGGGCCGGTCGCCGACGACGTCGAGGTGCTGCTCGGCAACTACCACGGCGAGCCGACGTCGCCGGTGACCCTGCTCGCCGGACTGCGCGCCGCGGGGCACGGGCGGGGCGTCGAGGTGACGTACGCGCGCGGGGCGCCGCTCGCGGGGCGCGGCGGATCCAGCGCGCAGCGCACGGAGGCGTTGCGCGTCGCGCGGCGCGCCGACGTGATCGTCGCGGCGCTGGGCCTCTCGGCGCGCTACGAAGGCGAGGAGGGCGAGACGGCCGAGAACCCCAGCGGCGATCGGACGTCGCTGGGCTTGCCGCCGGGCCAGCAGCGGCTGCTCGAGGAGCTCGTCGCGACCGGCAAGCCTGTCGTCCTCGTGCTCACGGGCGGCGGCGCGCTGTCGGTGCCGTGGGCCGCGGAGCACGTCGGCGCGATCCTCGACGTCTGGTACCCCGGCGCGGAGGGCGGCGCCGCGCTCGGCGACGTGCTGTTCGGCGCGGCCAGCCCCGCCGGCCGGTTGCCCGTCACCGTGCCCCGCTCAACGGACGACCTGCCGCCCTTCGCCGACTACTCGATGCAGGGCCGCACCTACCGCTACGCCGAAAAGCCGCCGCTGTGGGCCTTCGGCCACGGCCTTTCGTACACGACGTTCACCTACTCGAACCTCGCCGTGAGCACGCCCGCGCCGAACGGCGACGTGAGCGTGAACGTCGACGTCGAGAACACGGGCGCGCGCGCGGGCGACGAGGTGGTGCAGGTCTACGCCTCGAAGCCCGACGCGCCGGCGTACGCGCCGCGCCGCTGGCTCGCGGCCTTCTCGCGCGTCCCGCTGGCGCCGCGCGAACGACGAACCCTTCACCTGACCGTTCCCGCTCGCGCGCTCACGCTCGTCGACGAAGCCGGCCACCGCATGCCCATCACGGGCGACGTCCTCCTCGCCGTCGGGGGCGGCCAGCCGAATGTGGCATGGAGCTACGCGTCTGCCGCGGGGCAAGTGGCCCGCGTCCAGACCCTGCCGTCGCTGCGTCGCTGAATCACTGCCAATCAAGTCGCGCGGCCCCGGGGCGGGCGGTTCGCTCGCACGGTGGAATCACTGCCCAATCGAGATCGGCGGTGCGCGGCCCGCGGATCTTGATTGAGCAGAGATCCAGGAAGGGGCGCGCGCGGCGCGATCTTGATTGGGCAGTGATTCAGCAGGGAGCCGCGTCGATCGGGGAGAGATTCGGGAACGCGTGCGTCGTCATGGGTTGCGGACGCAGTCGTCGGTGACCGGGATCTCCGCGCCCAGGTCGACGACGTCGAAGTCGTCGGGCTTGATCGCCGAGAACGACAGCGCCGTGATGCCGACGCTGTCCCACTTTGCCTTCGTCGTGCGGTCGTCGGCGAAGGTGAGGGCGATGTTGCCGCCATCGGACAGAAGCATGCCGTACCTCTTGAGCGACTCGAGAATCACGCGTTCGCCGTCGTTGTACTTCGTCTCGTCGAACGTCGGCTTCAGCCGAAAGCGCACGCCGTAGGGCGGGGCGTTCGCGTCGGTGCTCTCGGGCCCGCCGGCGTGGGACGCGGGGTGGACGTAGACGTCCTTCTTCATTCGCGGGTTCGGCAGGATGAAACGCAGCGCGTGCGCGACCGAGCCGGCCGCGACCTCGTCCGCCGTGGGCAGCAGCGCCGCGATCGGGAAGCCGCCCGCGTCGGCCGAGGTGCACTGATCGCCGCGCTCGTTGTCCGGGTAGGCCGTCGACAGGTCCCAGACGAACGCGCCCAGCGCCGTGAACGCCGCGCCGACCTTGGTGGCGTTGTACAGCTCGTACAGCTTCTTTTGCGCCGTCTCGACGACCAGCAGGTGGCAGTCGCCCTGACCGTCGGTCTTGTAGCTCGTGTCGCAGACGTAGTCTGCGCTTCCCTCGAAGTTCCCGTTCGCGGGCACCGGCATCTGCAGCGGCACGGGATCGCAATCGGTGCCGCCGTAGCAATAGCGCTCGCCCGCGCGCGACGTGATGGTCTGGCGCGGCGTCGTCCCGTCGGCGAAGAACAGCGGGATCGAGAAGTCGATCTGCAGGCGGCCCGCGCCCCAGCCGCCGCTCGCGTCGAGCGCCTTGATGATGGCCGCGGAGCGGGTCGCAGGCGCGAGCTTCGAAACGTCCTTCGTCCACGGCTCGGGCTTCGTGAACAGGCCCCCGACCGTGGGCGCGCCGCCCGAGGCGCCGGCGGTGCCGGACGTTCCAGCAGCGCCGGAGGTCCCGGCCGTCCCGGAGGTTCCGGCGCTGCCCGACGTACCAGCGGATCCGGCTGCCGCCTGGCCGCTCGAGCCGGAGCCGCCGCCGCCGTCCGACTTTCCGCCGCTACCGTTCGAACAGGCGAGCCCGGAGCCGAGGAGCACCATCCCGATCCATGCGCGGCGCATGGATCGACTGTATCACCGCTTGCCGACCGCGTTTTCGGCGTCGTCGCCTGGATCGCCGCTCTGCAGCTCTTTGCAAAAGCGGCGCTCGCGCGCGACGAGATCGGCCGCCGAGGCGCCGGCCGCCACCGCGTCGGTCACGGGCGCCCGCTCGTACGCGTCGGCCAGCGTGCAGTGCACCTCGGGATCGAACGGGTTCGTCGCCAACGCCGCGCGCAGCTCGACGATGGCGGCGGCGGGCTCGCCCTTCGCCATCTTGGCCGCGCCCGCGATGACGTGCGGCCACGGCAGATCCGGGTACACGGGCTGGATCGGCTCCAGCGCCTTCAGCGCGCGATCGGGCTCGCCCAGCACCAGATAGGTGCGCCCGAGCTTCACGGGGAACAGCCAGGCCGCCGCGCCCGCGTCGTTCGCGCGGCCGTGCCCCGCCGAGGCCGCCGCCTTCGCCCCTTTCTCGTACTCGATGACGGCGGCGCGCGGCCGATCGCGACGAAGCAGCATGTTGCCGAGTCGGAGGAACTTCGCGGGCGCCGCCATCTTGCCCGACGGCGACAGCGCCTCGTCTTCGGTCGGCTTGCGCTGCGAGGCGATCGCGCCAGCCTTCCGGATGTGCGTCGTCGGGATGTCGATCGCGGGGAAGGTCTTGTACTTCTGCGCCGCCATGTACGCCTTCCAGCCGCGCTCGAACTCCGGCCACGTGACGTCCGCGGCCGCCGCGACGGCCTCGCGCGCGTCCTCCCCGTCGGCCACGCGCTTGATGGCGTCGCGCAGCCCCGCGGCGCCCTTCTGCGCGTAGAGGTGCGCCACCGCGTTGGCCACCTCGGCGAACGCCAGCGTCGCGTCCTCCGCCGAGGGCAGCTTCGCCATCGAGGGGTGCATCGCCTCGAACGAGATCAGCTTGCCGCCGCGCAGCGCCTTTGCGAGCAGGTGCTCCATCGCGGGCGGGATGCGGCCGCCAGGGGCTTCGTGCCAGCGCCGCTCGAGGAACTTCGCCAGGCCCTCTTGCAGCCAAACGGGCGCGCGATCGCGCGTCAGCGACGAGACGGCGTAGTGGACCAGCTCGTGGTTGATCGTGTCCAGCCACGGGTAGCCCGTCGCGAGGGCGCGCGGCGACGTGACCATGAGGCGCGCCCATTTGCAGAGCGCGATCGTCCCCGTGCGCGCCACCTCGGCCACGGTGAGCGACGACACGGCGGCCAGATCGGACGGGCTGCGGTAGAGCTCGATGCGGATGGGCAGCTCGGCCTCGAAGCCGAGGTCGTCGTGCAGCGCGCGGTACGCCGCCTCCAGCGCCTCGCGCGCGTAGGGGACCAGCACGCCGTCGACGGCGGGGTAGCGGATCAAAAAGTGTCCGAAGCGCTCTTCCTTGTGGTCTTTGACGGCGTCGCGGGCCTCCGACGCCAGCGTGCGCAGCTCGCGCGCGTTCGCGGCCAGCGCCTCGCGCGCCCCGGCGCCCAGCGCGGCGTCGAGCTTCTGCACGGCGGCGCCGTAGTCGCCTTCGAGGAAGCGCTCGTAGCCCTCGAGGTACAGCGTCTCGGGCGCCTTGGGCGCGAGGCGCACCAGGTCCGCCACGCCGGAGCGCCCCTCGGCGAAGCGCCACTCGTCGAGCTGCTTCTCGGCGACCCGCGCGCTCGTGGCGATCTCGTCGGGCGTGGCCGTGACGTCCGCGCGCGCGTGCGCCGCGGCCGCGAGCGAGAGCGCCAGCGCCGCGAGAGAGGCGAGCCGCGTCCTCACTTCACGAGCTCCTCGTAATAGCGGCGCACCTCGTCGCGGAAGCGCTCGGGCGCCTTTTCCTTCATGGCGTCCATGAGCTCCTGCCGCCAGGCGCGCGGCGCCGTCGATTCGTCGGCGCCCGGGATGCGCACGGGGTCGTGCTTGGCGCGGCTGCCGCTCATCGAGCGCTCCTGCATGGAATCGCGCAGCTTCGAAAGGCGATCGGCGGCATCGCGCTCGGCCATGGCGGCGCCCTTCGAGTCGCTTCTCTTCACCATGTCGGCGGCCTGGCGCATGCGACTGGCCGCCGACTTCAGCTCACTCTCGGCCTTCTCGAGGCCGGGCATCTTGCCGAGGCGCCGCGCGGCCTCGCTGGAGGTCTCGTCGGTGCGGTCCCCGATCGCGCCTTGCCTCTCCGCCTGCTGGCGCGCCTGCTCGCGATCGGCGGGTGACATCGTGTCCTGAGGGCGCGGCAGCAGCTTGTCGAGGTCGTCGGCGATCTCCTGGGCCAGGCCGCGCGCCTCTCCAACGGCCTCGGTGCTCTTCTCACGGGCGTCGTCGCCCGGCTTGCGCTTGCGCTTGCCGTCGGCCATCGCGGCCTCCTGCAAATGGTCAATCGCGCGATCGAGGTTGTTGGCGGCGCGCTCGGCCTCGGCCTTGGCTTCGGCGAGATCGCGCTCCGAGAGCAGGCGCATCATCTGCTTCGTGCTGTCGCGCGCGCGCTCCACGTCCTCGCTGAGCTCGCTCTCCGGATCGTTCGTGGGCACGCCCGCGAGGCGCTGCTTGAGCTTGTCGATCTTCTCGCGCTCTTTCTTGAGGAAGTCGTCGAGCTGGCCCTGCAGCCGCTTGCTCGTCTCGGCCTCCTGCCGCTCGGCCAGGCTCTGCGTCTCCTTCTCGAGCGTGCGCTCGTCGCCCTCGATCTCGCCGACTTTCTTCATGAGGTCGGCCACGACGCGGTTCTCCTGCGGGAAGCGCTCGGCGCCGAAGCTGTCGAGGTTCTGGTCCAGCTGCTGCCGCAGCCCGCGCAGCTCCTCGCCCAGCTTCGCGAGCGCCTTCTCGAGGTCGCCCATGTCGCCCTTCTCGAGCATCTCGTCCAGCTTCTTCGCCTGGGCGGCCACTTCTTTGAGATCGGGCGAGTTGCGCCACTCCTCGGAGACGTCGTTGCGGTCCTTGAGCGCCGCCATCTTCTGCGCGAGCTCACCGATGCGCGCCCGCAGCTCGCGCGCCTCTCGCTCGAGCTGCCGCCGCAGGTTCTCGTCCTTCGTCGCCTTGTAGCGCGCGAGCAGGTCGGCCAGCCGCTGGTGCGCGTCGGTCAGCTCCTTGCCGAGCGCCGCCAGATCTTCCAGGCGCTGGCGCCCGACGAGATCGTCCAGCAGCAGCACGTCGCGCTCCAGCTCGGCGACGTGCTGCCCGAGCGCCGCATCCAGCTTGGCGACGCCGCCGGGGCTCACCTTGCCGCGCAGGGCTGTGAGCAGTGGCGTCTCCTCGCGCAGCAGCTTCGCCAGCCGATCGGCGACGCCCGCGAGCGCGGCGCGCAGCGGCTTGCCCAGGTTGCCCTCGCGACGATCGTCGTCGAGCAGGCGCCCGAGCATCGTGAGGTGCAACTCCTCGGCGTCGTGCACGGTCGTGAGCGCCGCGAGGCGCGCGGCGACGTCGCCACCTTCGGCGCGCCCCGCGGTGTCGGCAGGTCCGCGCTCGAGTCGATCACCGAGATCGCCCAGCAACCGTTCCAGCACCTCGCGCTGGCGCTCGAGCCGGTCCTCGAGCGACTCGTGCGCGTTCTGGATCACGACGTAAAGCGTGCGCGACGAGCCCACCTTCACGCCCGACACGTCGTCGCGATCGCGCGCCTCGACGTGGTACGCGATGCGCTCGCCGCCGAGCACGACGCCGGCCGACGGATCCCACAGCGTGCGCCCCTGCGCCGCCTTGGCGCCGTGCGCGTCGCGCAGCACGGTGCGCTGCTCGGGCCGGTCGCCCACGCGGTACACGAGCTCGACGAGGCCCAGGCCGTAGTCGTCGGACGCCGTGTATCCGACCTCGATGGGCCGCGGCGTCGCGAGCTCGAGCCGGTCGGCCGGCCCCTGGATCTCCACGCGCGGCGCGGCGTCGGCCTCGGCCTCGATCCGGTGCGAGGCCCGCTCGCGCACCGAGCGGCCCAGCGTCGGCTGCAGCCAGAAGCGGTACGTGTTGTTCTCGGTGAGCGTCAGCTCGGCCGAGAGGATGCCGTCGCTCAGCTTCGCCGGCAGTTGCCCGCGCTCGCCGACTTCGCCCAGGAGCAGCAACGCCTTGCGCGCGGCGTGCAGCGGCCGCGCCTCGACGCGCACGTGCGTGCCTTTGACGGCGACCAGATCGCCGGCCGAGCCTTCGATGGTGCGCGGAGGCAGCCCCGTGTACGCCGGGTACGTGTAAGTGACGCGGACGTCGCCGACGAGCGGGGCGTCCGACACGGCCGCCCCTTCGAAGAGCGACGGCCGGTGCACCAGGGTCCGCAGCCCGAGCGCCAGCGTCGGGAACAGCGCGGACGCGCCCCACAGGATCGCGATCGCAAGGGCGCCCGCGCCGACAGCGGTGGCCGCCGGCCGCAGCGGCACCACGACGCGCGGATCGACGGGCTCGAGAGAGCGCGCGACGTCGGCGTGGAACGCGTGCACCAAGCCCGCCGACACGAACGCCTGCCCCTGTTCATGACCGGACCCCACGCCGCCGAGCTCGACGGCCGACAGGAGGTCACTCGCGAGCGGCGGCACCAGCGCGCCGGCGCGCCGCGCCGCCGCTCGCTCGTCGCGCAATTGGCGCGCGGGTCGCAGCACGCCCGCCGCAACGGCCCCGAGCACGAGCACGACGACCGTTCCCGTCGTCAACGTGGGCCAGAAGCCCGCCGGCCCGACCGAAGCGGCCACGGCGCCCAGCACCAGCAGCACGACGATGAGCGCCGCCGCGCCAAACCCCGCCGTCTCGATCGCCGCGCGCAGGAGGAGCCGCCGGCGCATCGCGCCCAGGAAGCCCCTTATCCGCTCGATCTCCGACATACGCGTGTGACTCGGCGGCTCATAGTAGCAGCCACGGAGGCCCGGCGCGCCGGCGGGTGAGGGGAGGTGGGTGTGAATGCCACGCGCGCGCCGGCCGGGAAGGCCGTGATTTTCGGCACCCTTTTTCGGTATCGCGGTTGCACAGACCCCATGCAGCCATGAAAAACCTCGACGCCACGGATGCTGTGCTCCTCGCCGGTACAAATGCGCCCCAGGCTCGGGACGCAATCTCGCCTCGCGCGGGCGCCGTTCAGGACTTGGACGCGCTCATCGACGCCGCTTGTTCCGGCGATCGCGCGGCGCTGAACCGGTTGCTGACCGACGCGCGTCCTCGGTTGGTCGCCGTCGCCATGCGCATCGTTCGCGACCGCGACGACGCCGAAGATGTGGTGCAGGAGGCACTCCTCAAGGTGTGCCGCTCGCTCACGCGCTTCGAGGGGCGGTCGGCGTTCTCGACGTGGCTGCACCGGATCGTCGTGAACGCGGCGCTCGACCGCCTGCGCCGCCACCAGGCGCGCCGCGAGCGCCACTCGATCGACGAGGAGCGCGACCTTCAGCCGACGGAGGCCGACCTCGTCGACGAGCAGACGCCCGAGCGGGTCGTGAGCCGGCGCGAGACGGGCGCCTTCGTGCGCGGCGCGCTCGCGCGCCTGTCGCCGAGCCACCGCGAGGTGCTCGAGCGGCGCGAGTTCGACGGTGAGTCGTACAGCGACCTCGCGCGCATCGTGCGCTGCCCGATCGGCACGGTGATGTCGCGCCTCCACCACGCGCGCCACAAGCTGGCGCTCGAGCTCGCGACCGTGGTCGAACCGAGCGCGCTCCGCGCGGCGTGACCCCAAGCCCGGTCGCGCGGCGTAGCCCCAGCCCCGCTCCGCGCGCGGCGACGGGCTCATGACGCGTCCTCGGGGGCGCACCCGAGGGGGGCACGGGGACAGACGACGCGGCGGCTCGCGGGCGGTCCGTGTTGTAGTATCAGCGGTCCCGTGCCGCCGCTCCTCGCTCCGCTCGGCTCCTCTGGTCCCCGCCCGAGGTCAAAGACGGCCCTGGCGTGGCTCAAAGCCCACCGCGGCGCGGTGGGGATCGGCGTCGCCGTCGTGCTGGGCGCGCTCTATCCTTCGGTCGTCGGGACGATCGCCGCGCGCGCCGCGGCGTCGAAGCTGGCCGAGCGCCTGGGCCGCCCCGTCACGGTGGGCGTGGGCCGCGCCGGCTTCGGCGACGTCACGTTCGGCGACGTGCGCGTCGCGGGTGGCACCTCCGGTCCCGATCTGGCCGTGATCGGCCGCGTCGTCGCGCCGTTCGGCGTTGCCTTCGGTGGCGCGGGTCCCGTGCGCGTCTCCGACCTGCGCGTCCACGTCGTGCGCGGCGGGACCGACGACAACGTCTCGAGCCTCATCGAGCGCCTGCGCGGTCGAGGGCCGCACGACTCGGGCGGGGCAAAGGCCAGCTCGCCGCCGGGGATCGTGATCGAGAGCGCCTCGATCGAGGCGTATGACCGCGGCAGCGGCCTCGGCGTCGTCCTCGACGGGCTCTCGGGCGAGGTGATCCCCAACGGCCGCCTCGCGCTGCACGCTCAGGGTGTTCACGGCCTGCTGGCCGTCGCCGGCGACGCGGGCCCGCGCTTCGGCGCCGACGAGATCCACGTCGAGGCGCCCCTCGAAGGGCTGCGCCCGAAGGGTTTGCCGTCGCTGCGCGTGAAGGGCGGCTTCGCGACGCCCCTGCCCACGCTCTCGCTCACGGGCATCTCGGGGGTGGTGGCGCCGCCGCCGTCCGAGCCCGGCAAGGCGCCGACGGGCGCCGGGGTCACGATCGATCTGCACGGAAGCTACGGCGGCGCGCGCGAGGACCTGTGGACGGCCAGAGGCCACGCCGACTTCGATCGCGTCGAAGGCGCGCTCGCGCTGCGCGCCGAACAGTTCTCGCTCGACAAGATCGCCGACGTGCTCCCGAAGTCGGTCCTGTCGCCCGAGGACACGAAGATCGACGCCGCGTTCGACCTGTCTTGGACAGGCGGCGTCGTGAAGTTCGGCGGCGATCTGGCGGCCGTGGGCCTGTCCCTCCGCAACGACGCCCTCGCGTCCGAGGCCATCGAGAACCTCTCGATGGGCGTCACGGTGCGCGGCCAGGTGGTGCCGTTCGCGCGCCGCATCGAGCTCGAGCGCCTCGAGGCGCGGGTTCGCGACCTCACGGCGCGCCTCTCCGGCACCGTCGAGCTGCCCGCGGGGACCTACCGCTTCGGCAACGGCCGCAAGCTGCCGTTCGTGCCGAAGATCGACCTCACGTTCTCGGTGCCGCGCCTGCCGTGCGCGAAGCTCCTGGCCAGCATCCCCCCGGCGCTGACGCCCAAGCTCGCGGGCTTCACGCTGCAGGGGCTGTTCGAGGCGCAGGTGGGCGCGAAGATCGACTTCGCGGCGCTCGACAATCTAGAGCTCAAGGGCAAGGTGGGCATCGACGGGTGCAAGGTGTTGCAGGCGCCCGAGGCGGTGACGCGCCTTTCGGGAGACGAATCGATCGTCGTCGACGTCGAGGTTCCTCCGCCGCCCGGCTCGGCAAGCGTTGCCGGCGAGACCGAGACGATGTCCGTCGTCGTCGGTCCCGAGAACCCCGACTTCGCGCCCTACAGCCAGATCTCGCCGCACCTCGTGAACTCGATCATGACGACCGAGGACAACGGCTTCTTCAAGCACCGCGGCTGGGTGACGTCCGAGTTCAAGAGCGCGCTCAAGCGCGACCTCGCGCAAGGCGGGTTCCGCCTGGGCGCGAGCTCGATCACCATGCAGATGGTGAAGAACGTGCTCCTCAGCCAGGAGAAGACGCTCTCGCGCAAGCTGCAGGAGCTGTTTCTGGTCTGGTACCTCGAGCAGAACCTGCCCAAGGAGCGCATCCTCGAGCTCTACTTCAACGCCATCGAGTTCGGCCCGCGCATCTACGGCATCGGCGCGGCGGCGCGCCACTACTTCGGGAAGAAGCCGGCGGACCTGAACCCGGTCGAGGCGGCGTTCTTCTCGTCTATCCTGCCGAGCCCGAAGCGGCGCTACATCCAGTACTGCCACGGGCAGCTGTTCCCGCCGTGGGACAAGTACGTGCACCGCATCGTCGCGAAGGTGCACGAGCGCGGGCGGCTGACCGACGAGGAGGCCGCGCAGTGGGCGGCGACGCCGCTGGTGTTCGATCGCAGCGAGGCGACGTTCAACGAGAAGCAGTGCCTCGACTGGGTGAAGTCGATGGTGCCGCCGTCGCGCACCGACGCCGACGCGCCGCCCGAGATGGACGAAGACTCGGACGAGGGCGGCGGCGTCGCGGACTCCGCGCGCAAGAACCTGCGACGCCTCTTCGTCGCAGGCGGCCGCCAACGCGCGGCCTCGCCGCACGCCGCGCGTGCACACTAGTCGAACTTGATCGACGTGGCGGTGAGGACCTTCTTGTTCGCCTTGCCGTCTTTCCCTTTGCCCTTGCTCTCCGTGACCGTGCCCGTCACCGTGGCGGGTGAAGCGGGGCCGCACACCTTCTCGTGGTTGGCCTTGCTGACCTCGTTGTCGGCGAGCACGTAGGTCTCGACCTTGTCGCCCGCCTGAACCTTGAGGACGTTCTCGCAGGCCTTGGCCTCGTGGAACGAGCACTTGCCACACCCGAGGCTTCCCTTGAGCGTGACTTCTTTCGCTCCCGGTTGCGCGGCCGCGTCCTTTGCGGGAGCGGCGGTGCCCGCGGGCGCCGCGGAGACGGAGAGCGACCCGAGGGAGAGGGCGGCGGCAAACATGAAGGGCTTCATCATCGCGACGGATATTTTACAGAAAACAGACGGAACGAAGGCGGCCTTTCCGCCTTACACTGGCGGCGCCGAGCCTCGGCCTTCCGCGCGTGGCCGGTCTTACATGCCAGACGACCTCGCTTCCACTGATCCCGCCACCATGATCGCGGCCCTCGCGCCGCTCCTGCTCGACGAACGCCGCGCGCGCATCGACGCCGCCGTCGCCGCCCGCCTCGGGGGCCTCCGCGTCGTCATCGAGAACCTGCACGATCCGCACAACGGCGCGGCCGTGCTGCGCAGCGCCGAGGCGTTCGGCATCCAGCGCGTCGAGGTGATCGAGTCCACCGAGCGGTTCCGCTTCTCGTCGACGGTCACGCAGGGCTGCGAGAAGTGGCTCGACGTCGTGCGCCACAAGACGCTCGAAGACGCCGTCGAGTCTCTGCGACGCGACGGCTTCGTGATCTACGCCGCGGTGCCGGGCTCGAAGATCTCTGTCGACGATCTCAACTTTGCGCGCCCCGCGGCCGTCATGATGGGCAACGAGCACGAGGGGCTGACGGGCGCGGCCATCGACGCGGCCGATCGCGTGTTCGGCATCCCGATGGCGGGCATGACGGCCAGCCTCAACCTCTCTGTGGCGACCGCGCTGATCGCCGAGCGTGCGGCGGCCCTGCGTCGTCGCGCGCTGCGCTCGGAGGGCGATCTGGACGCCGCCGAGCAGCTCGCGCTGCGCGCCCGCTTCTACGCGACGTCCGTGCGCGGCGCCGATGCCGTCGTCGCTCGCTACGTCGCCGGTCGCGACGGCGTCTGAGGACCCTCGGCCGGGCGCGTGTCGCCGCGCGCGGCGACCCGAACGGCGACCGCGCGCACGAACAGCGCTGCGGCGAGGATCGAGGCGGCGATCGCAGTCTGCGTAGCGCCAACGGGGATCTCGCCGCGGAACGAGACGGCGTAGCCGCCCACGCCGGCGAACGCGCCGAACAGCGCGGCCAGCGCGAACACGAGCCCGATGTGCGCCGTGAGCACGAGGGCCGCCATCGCAGGCAGCACGCTGAAGGCGAACACGGGCAGCGCGCCCAGCGCCCGCGTGCACAGCGCGACCGACAGGCCCACGGACACGAACAGGAACGTGTCGAGCGCGCGCACGGGCATCCCCTGCACGCGTGCGCCCAGCGGGTCGTAGCCGGCGAACACGAGCGCGCGCCAGGCCCAGATGTGGCCGCCCAGGAGCACGACGGTGGCGACGGCCACCAGCACGAGATCCATCTCCTGCACGACGACGGCGCTTCCGAACAGGATCGCCGAGAGATCGTGCGCCTCCTGCGTGATCTTGTCGCCCACGATGACGGCGCCCGCGCCGCTGGCGAGGAAGACGAACCCCAGCAGGCTCTCGCGCGTGAGGTGCAGGCGCACGGGGTTCGCGATGAACACCAGCGTCGCCAAGAGCGAGGCGACGATCGCCCACAGCACGGGCGAGAAGATCCACGGCGTCACGTGGACGTTGGCGCCCGCCATGTGGCCGGCCGCGTGCTGCACCGGATTGACCAGGCCGCCGATCCAGAAGGAGAGGGCGACGCCCAGCGCGGCCGCCTGCGCGATCGCCGACGACGCGAACACCATGCGTCGCAGGACGACGTGCACGCCGATGAACCCGAGCAGGAGCCCCGCGAGGCCGCCTGTCACGATGGCGTCGCGGAAGATCGGGAAGCTCTGCCAGAACTCCTGCCAGGTCGGGGCGCTCTCCATCACGCCGCCCCCCCGGCACGGCCGAGGAAGCGGCCGTACACGTGCTGGAACTCGGGCGTGGCGCGCATCGCCTCGGCGGGCGTGGCGAGCGCCACGGCGTGATCGCGGTCGAGCAACAAGGCGTGATCGGCGCGCTCGAGCGCGTCCTCGACGAGGTGGGTCACCATGACGACGGCCGCGCCGCGCCTGGCGCGCAGCTGCTCGATCAGCGCCAGCACCTCGCGTTCGGACGGGATGTCGAGCGCGGCGGTCGGCTCGTCGAGGAAGACGACGTCGGCGTCGCGCGCGAGCGCCCGCGCCATGAGCACGCGCTGGCGCTGCCCGCCCGAGAGATCGCGGAGCTGTCGGCGCGCGAGCTCGGAGGCGCCCGCCTCGGCGAGGGCGGCGTCGGCGGCGGCGCGGTCCGCACGCCGCGCGCGCCCGAGCACGCCGCGCGGACCTTGGGTGCCCATGAGCACGAAGTCGCGCACCGAGACGGGGAAGATCGGATCGAGGGCGCCCTGCTGCGGCACGTAGGCGAGGCGTGCGCCCGGGGCGAACGTGATCTCGCCCTTGACGGGCCGCAGAAGCCCCAGCAGCGTGCGCAGGAACGTCGACTTGCCCGCTCCATTGGGGCCCACGACGGCCCACAGCTCGTTGCGTGCCACCTCGATCGTGAGCGCCGGCAGGATGGCGACGCCGCGATGACCCACCTCGAGCGAGCGCGCACGAATCAGAGGGTGACCACCGTCGGACACGGCGAGACCATACACCCGCCCCGACGGCGTCGCGAGCGACGCGTCACACCGCTGGCGCCGAAAGAGTGGGAGCGCAAAGTGCTTTCTTGAACGACGCGCCCCCCTGGATAGACTCCACGGATGGCGGCTGGTCCCTCGCTCGACGATCGCGATCCTCGCCGCGCCAAGGGCAAGGCCAACAAGAAGCCGAAGCCGCTCAAGGCAGCGGCCAAGAAGGGAAGCGGCGGCGGGCGTGCGTCGTCGGGAGGCGCCATGCGCTTCGTGAAGCTGGGGCTTTGGCTGGGCGTCCTCGCGGCGTTCTTGGGCGTGGCCGGGCTCGTGGGCCTCTTCGCTTACTACGGCAGCGATCCCAAGCTGCCCAAGATCAGCAAGCTCGACGACTTTCACCCCAAGCAGGTGACGCGCATCCTCGACCGCGCGGGCACGCCGATCGGCGAGCTCGGCATCGAGAAGCGCACGGTGATCCCCTTCGCGGCGATCCCGAAGCTGCTCGTCAACGCCGTCGTCGCCGCCGAGGACGCCGACTACTTCAATCACGAGGGCATCGACTATCGCGGCATGCTGCGCGCGTTCATCGAGAACGTGCTGCGCGGCCGCACGGCCCAGGGCGGCTCGACGATCACGCAGCAGGTCGTGAAGACCATGCTGCTCACGCCCGAGCGCACGATGCGCCGCAAGGTGCAGGAGATCATCCTCGCGAGGCAGCTGTCTCAAAAGCTGTCGAAGGAAGAAGTCCTCGCCCTCTACCTGAACCAGATCTACTACGGCCACGGCCGCTACGGGTGCGAGGAGGCGGCGCGCTACTACTTCGGCAAGTCGGTGCGCGACGTGAACCTCGCCGAGGCGGCGCTGCTGGCGGGCCTGCCGCAGAGCCCGGAGCGCCTATCGCCGCGCAAGCACCCCGACGCGGCGAAGACGCGGCAGCGCTACGTGCTGGGGCAGATGGCCGAGCACGGCTTCATCGATCGCAAGCTGGCCGACAAGGTCGCGGCCGAGCCGATCCGCCTCGCGAAGGAGCCGCTCGGTGCGCGCGGCATGGCGACGGAGATCGTCGACAGCGTGGGCCGCGCGCTCGCGGACCGGGGCGACGCCAGCGAGTCGGGCCTCACGGTGCAGACGACGATCGACGCGCGCATGCAGGAGCTCGCGCGGGCGAGCCTCGAGCGCGGTCTCGAGGACTTCGACGCCCGGCAGGGCTTCCGCGGGCCGTCGGGGCACCTCACGGGCAAGGCGCTCGACAAGCGGCGCGCGGCGCTGGCCGCCGCGCACAAAGGCGGCGTGCGCGACGGCGAGCTGATCGAGGGGCTGGTGACGCGCGTCGAGACGACGCCCGTTGCGGCGGCCCCCGGAAAGGACGCGGGCAAGCCGCTCGACGCGGGCGGAAAGCTGTTCGTCGATCTGGGCGCGGGCGAGGGCGTCGTCGACCTCTCTCTCGAGCCGCGCTACGCGAAGGGCGCGAAGCCGATCGCGACGCGCTTCTCAGCGGGCGACGTCGTGCGCGTGCGCGTCGCGATGGACCGCCCTCACTCCGAAGGCGGCCCCACGCCGCTGCAGCTCGAGCTCGGGCCGCAGGCGGCGATGGTCGTCATGGATCCGCGCACGCGCGAGCTGCTGGCGATCGTGGGCGGCTACGGCTTCAAGTCGGGCGGCTTCAACCGCGCCGAGCGCGCCGAGCGCCAGCCGGGGTCGTCGTTCAAGGCGATCGTCTACGCGGCCGCGCTCGAGGCGGGGAAGCTGACGCCCGCCACGATCATCGACGATGCGCCGATGCCGATCGGCGACTGGAAGTTCGACAACTTCGAGAAGGAAAGCTTCGCGGGGCCGATCAGGGCGCGGCTCGCGCTGGCCGAGTCGAAGAACACGGTCGCCGTCAAGGTGTTGAACCTCGTGGGCATCCCGGCGGCGCAGGCCGCCGCCACGCGGTTCGGCATCACGACGCCGCTGCCGCAGGACGCGGGGCTCGCGCTCGCGCTGGGCGTCTCGTCGGTGAAGCCCATCGACATGGCGAACGTGTACGCGACGTTCGCGAGCGGCGGCCTCGAGGGCGCGCCCGTGTTCCTCAAGAAGGTGGGCGGCGAGGCGAGCCCGCCCGCGCAGCTCTCGCAGGTGCTGAAGCCCGAGGTGGCGTACGTCATGACGTCGATGCTCCGCAGCGTCGTCGACGAGGGCACGGCGCGCGCGGCGGCGAGCCGCCTGCGCCGCCCCGCCGCGGGCAAGACGGGCACGACGAACCGGAAGGTGGTCGTCGGCGGCAAGACCGTGGCGTCGGAGACGATCGACGCCTGGTTCATCGGCTACACGCCGGACCTGCTGGCCGCCGTGTGGGTCGGCTTCGACGAGCCGCATGGGCTGGGCCGCGGCGCGACGGGCGCGACGGCGGCGCTGCCCATCTGGACGGAGTTCATGACGAAGGCGCTCGCGGGCCGCCCCACGAAGGACTTCGCGCCTCCGCCCGGCGTGGTCATCCAGCGCATCGACAAGGCGACCGGACTGCTCGCGCGCCCCGGCGTCGAGGAGAACACGATGGACGAGGTGTTCATCGCGGGCACGGCCCCCACCGAGGTCGCGCCGGCCGCCGGCGAGGAGTCGTCGGCGGACAAGCTGCTGATGGACCAGTAGCGCGCGAGAGTCACGGTTCGGGATCGGCGACGACGTGTACGCCGGGCGCGCCGCCCACGATCAGCGCGGCGGCGCGGCGGCCGGCCTCGGCGACGTGGACGGCCGGTCGCCGCTCGGGCGGGCCCTCGGACCACGTACCTGGGCCCCAGAAGAGGCCGAAGCGCAGCACGAGCGCCTCGAGGCCGGAGGCGCGCGCGTCCTCTTCGAGGGCGGCGACCGCCGCAGCCGAAGCGCCGGTCGTTTCGAAGGCGATGCTCTCGACGACGAGCCGCCGCGCGCCCGCCAAGCGAGCCGCCGCGCTGACGAGGGGTGCGCCCTCGACGCGGATGCGGCTGTTCGCGGGACCGGGCCCGGCTGCGAGGTCGGTGAGGAAGTTCACGACCATCTCGGGCCTGGCCGCACATGCGACGCGCTCGATCGCGCCGGGCGCGTAGACGTCGCAGAGCTCCGGCGTCGCGCCGAGGCTGGCGAGGAGGTCGCGCTTGTGCTGCGAGCGCGTCGTCCCGACGATCTCGTGTCCGGCGAGATGGGGCAGGGTGGCGCGCCCCAGCACGCCCGAGGCGCCGACGATCAGGATGCGCATGCGCGCAGCATACTCACGATGCGCGCCCCGAGGCGCGTCGCACGGCTAGTTCAGCTCCCAGCCGCACATCATCGCGGGCCCGCCCAGCGGCGAAACGAAGACGTTCACGCTGGCCCCCTGGGCGACGTCGATCTCGAGCGGCGCCGATTTGCATTCGTTCTGGTCGGCGCTCTTCCGGCTGGCCCCCGCGCGGGCCGAGCGCGCCTCGAGGGTCCACTTGCCGGCGGGGACCGTCGCGCAAGCCTTCGCGTCACCCTTGAGGTCGACCAGTTTCCGTCGCTTGCCGCCCTGCGTCCCCGACAAATGAATCGGCTGCGGGTTCGGCGCGCCGGGCCCCTCGGCGCGGCTGAAGCAGACGCAGCCCGTCGGGGCGGCCAGCGCCGCGGGGGCCAGGGCGCAAAGGAGCGCGGCGACGAAGGGACCGGAGGAGGGGACGAGCTTCATCGTTCCTTTAGAGTGGGACGATTATCGTCCAACCGGCTGAGCCGCGCGGCGATTGAGTCGCATCTCGTCAACTGGGCCGGCGCGTCGTCGACGGTCCAACGGTGCAAGGTGGGCCTGCGCGGCGCAACGTCCTTGGCCCAAACACGATCTAGCCTCGCTCCCTCTATCCCCCCGCTTCCGGCTTCTTGCGTCAGGAGGAGTCATGTCCCGCGATCGCTCTCGTTTCTTCGTGGCCGCAGCGCTGTTGCTCGCAGGTGCCGGCGTCGCCTGTACCAGCTCCGAACCGGGGCACATGTCCGGTGCGGCAGGTTCGGGCGCGCCGGGCGCGGCCGGCACGACCGGCGCCGCCGGCAGCTCCAGCCCCGGCACGGCGGGCGACGGCGCCTCGGGCACGGGCTCGGGCACGGCGGGCACGACGGGTGCGGCGGGCGCCGGCACGCAGGGCGCGGCGGGA
>DASZUD010000188.1:0-10150 GCA_035548155.1 Polyangia bacterium | reverse complement strand
CGATTTCGCCGGGCGCGCGCGCGACGGCGTCGATCAGCCGGTGCAGGCCCTTGGCGCGCGAGACCGTCGCCGACGAGAGCACGCGCAGCGGACCCGCGGCGCGCGCCCGCTTCGCGACGGCGGCGCCGTCCGGGCGCTTCGCCGGCAGGTGATCGCCGCCGGCGGGCGCGACGACGAAGGGGACGTCTCGCACCAGCTCGGCGCGCGCGTCTCTCAGCGTCGACTGGCAGACCGCGACGATGCCGTCGACGGTGCGGAGGTAGCGCCGCTCCAGCGCTCGCGTCACGCCACGCCCGCGCCCGCGCGGCTCGAGGCTGCCGAGGTTGTGCACGAGCGCGACGACCGGGATGCCGGCGCGGCGCAGCTGCCCGTTGCGCGCGAACATCGCCGCGTGGGCCAGCTCGTCCTGCAGCACGACATCGGCCTGCGAGAGCTCGGGCGGCAGCGAGCGCAGGTTCGACGTCACCGAGCGCGTGCGCGATCGCCAGGGCAGCGCCACGACGTCGACGACGTGCCCGCGCGCGCGCAGCCGCTCGACCAGCATACGATCGTAGATGAACCCGCCGGAGACACGATCGAGATCGCCGAGCAGCACGAAGGCGATGCGCAGGGGCCTCCGCGGCGCGCTCACGGCGTCGCCAGCGTGAAGGTCGCGTAGGCCTCGTCGTTCTCCCACAGCTTGACAGTCAGAGAGGTGAGCGCGCGCGGCGGCAGCGCCGGCACCAGCGTGCGCGCCAGGCCGTCGGCGAGAGCGCGCGCGAACGGCTCGAGGCCCGGATTGCGCCCGGCGAGCTCGGGCAGATCGTTGAGCATCTTGTCGCGGAAGCGCGCGATCAGCGCGTCGAGGTGCTCTTTGACGACGGCGATGTCCAGCAGGTAGCCGTGACGATCCAGCTCGTCGCCCGCGAAGATCGCCTCGAGCCGGTAGTGGTGCGCGTGCGGGTGGTTCTCGGGGCCCCCATCGCCGCCGAACAGGAAGTGCGACGCGATGAAGTCGCGGCATACGCCCACAGTGAATCGCCCCATCGTCATCTCGCCTCCGCCGTCTTTCGATCGTAGGTGAGCAGAATTTGTAGCGCGTCGCCCGGACCTGCGTCGAGGCGGGCGTACGCGTCGGCCGCACGGGCGACGTCGAAGCGGTGCGTGACCAGCGCCTGGGCGTCGACGCGCGCCAGCGCGCTCCACGCGACGGCGCGGCGGCGCGCGTGATCCCAGCGGCCGCCCAACGTGGGCGGCAGGTGGCTCACCTGGCTGCTGGCCAGCGTGAGCCGGCCGCGGTGAAAGTGCGTGCCGAGATCCACGCTGGCGCGCTTCGCGCCGTAGAACGAGCCGAGGACGACGCGCCCCTCGCGCCCCGTGAGGCCGATCGCCGCGTCGAGCGCCGCCGGGTTACCCGAGACCTCGAGCGCGAGATCGGCCGACGCATCTTCGGAGATGCGCGCGAGCGCGGCGCGCGCCTCGGCGAGATCCGCGGCCGCGGCGGTGGCCCCGAGGTCACGGCCGCGCCGCGCGCGCGCCGCGTCGGCGTCGACGACGACCAGCGCGGCCAGGGGAAAGCGCGCGAGCAGCGACGTCGCGAGGAGGCCGATCACCCCCTGCCCGACGACGACGGCGCGCTCGCCGAGGCGTGGGTGCGCGTCGAGCACCAGCGTGACGGCCGTCTCCGTGCTCGCGAACAGCGCCGCGGCCTCGTCGCCGATCGAAGGCGGCACCTCCACGAGCTCCGACGTGGGCGCGACGAACGCGCTCGCGTGCGGCACGAGCGCGAACACGCGCCGGCCCAGCCAGTCGCGCGCTCCTTCACCCGCGCCCACCACCTCGCCGACCGCCGCGTACCCATAGCGCGCCGGGTAGCGGAAGGCCGCGCCCGCGAGGGCCGGCAGGCTCTCGTCGAGCGGGCGATCCGCCGGCAGCTCGCCGCGGTACACGAGCAGCTCGGTCCCCGCGCTGATCGCGGACACGCGCGTGCGCACGAGGGCGTGCCCCGCGGGCGGCGGCGCGAGCGGCTCGTCGACGACCTCGACGCGGCGAGGCCCGGCGAACACGACGGCGCGCCGGTTCACGCGCGTCCCCAGCGGAGCGGCCCCGCGATGACGACGTCGTCGGCCAGCCGGTGGGTCGCGACGGCGGCGAACCGAGGCGGCCGCGCCTCGTCCAGCGTGCCGAGCGCGGCGAGGCCGCCCACGAGCCGCGGCGCGACGGTGACCAGCGCGTAATCGCCCAGGCCCGCACGCAGGAAGCTCGTCAGCACGCGCGCGCCGCCCTCCACCATGAGCCGCTGCACCCCAGCGCCCGCCAGCGCCGCGAGCAGCGCCTCGAGATCGACCCAGCCGTTCGACCACGCCGGCAAGCGCAGCACCCGCGCGCCGCGCGCCGCGAGCGGCGCCGCGCGAACGGCGTCGGCGCCTTCCGTGCACGCGTTGTGGTCCGCGCGGTCGACCCCAGGTCGCGCGAGCACGCGCGCGTCGGGCGGCGTGCGCAGCCGGCTGTCGAGCACGACGGGCGCAGGCGATCGCCCCGGCCAGTGGCGGACCGAAAGCTGCGGATCGTCGGCGAGTACCGTCTCGATCCCGACGAGGATGGCGTCGTGCGCCGCCCGCACGGCGTGCGTGAGCGCGAGCGACTCGGAGCCGGACAGCGGCAACCCGCGCCCGGGTGCCAGCGCGATGCTGCCGTCGATGCTCTGCGCCCACGCGAGCGTCACGAAAGGCCGCCCTTGGCCGCGCTCGCCCTCGGCGAGGGTCACGTCCGCCAGCACGTGGCGCACGACCTCCGCCGTCGCCCCAGCCCGCTCTTTGGCCTTGGCCTTCAACACAAAGCTCCCCCCTCCTCGCTCGCGCTGACCTTACGACAGATAGGGCGCGGGGCCAGCGAAACAAGGCCACGCGCTCAGCGCGGCGGCGGCGGCGTGTCCTCCCACAGCGGGAGCCACTCGTGGGCGAGATCGGCGTCGAAGAACTGAAGCCAGGTGCGCTTCGGCAGCTTGCCCGCGCGCAGCACCGGCCGCAGCGCCTCCATGGCGGCCGGAACGTCGGTCAGCGCGAGATCGACGTACGAGTACCGCAGCCCCGTGCCGCCCCCGATCTGGCAGCCGAGCCCCCGCGGCTCGAGCGCCGCCGTGATGGCGTCTTCGATCGCCGCCTTGTCGGAGAGGCCGTCGACCGGCAAGCCTTCGCTGCCGTCGATCTTCAGCGTCGCCATGACCTCGCCCGAACGCGAGAAGCGGCGCGAGTGGAACGGACGCCGCCCGTGCTGCGCCCGCCACAGCGCGAAGTCGAGCGTCTTCGCGACCAGCATGTCGGTCTGGGCGGGGTAGTCGGACGCGCCACCGCCCTGCGCCGTCGCGCTCGCCTTGGGCGCGAGCCTGAGAAGCGTCCACGACGCCTCGGCCGAGCGCTGCCAGAAAGGCTGCTGGGGGATGAGGGCGCGGCGCGCCTCGACGAGAAACGTCAGGTGCTCCGCCAGCTCCGAGAGGGTCGCGCCATCGCTCGCGCGCTCTTCGACGGACACCTCGCCGATCCAGACGTTCATCACCTCCTCGCCCACGAGCGCCTCGACGAACAGGAGCGCGGCGCTCTGCGCCTCGCGCGTGGGCGCGGCCGGCGACGGCGGCGCGAACGTCACGTCGATCAGGCCCTCGTCCGAGATGTCGGCGCGCGCGCTCCAGGTCGAGAGGTCCAGCGACGTCCGCTCGCCCACGGTGCGCAGCGCGACGGCGAGCGGCTCGGCGAGGCGGTGGCCGTGGAACTCCCACCCCGCGAGCACGGGCGCGCGTGACAACACGACCTCGACGAGCGGCCGCAGGTGGTGGTCCCCCTCGGGCGTCAGGACCAGCCGGTGCCCGTCGCCCGCGCCCGTCCCCGGTCCGAACTCCCACATGATGCGCGGGTCGACGGCGCCGAGGTGCGTGCGCATCCAGGACACGAGATCCCACGGCTCTCGGCGGCGGAAGAAGCCGTCGAGACGCGGCGCAGTGACCGAAAAGGCCTGCCACCACGCGTCGATACGGGCGAGGACCCCTTCTCTGGCGGCGCTCTCGCTCGGGTGGGGAAAACGCCAGCGCATTGTGTACGATCAGACACCAAGCACCCCAAACCGGGCATGCGACATGATGTCGCACCCGGCGATTTATGCCGCGCGGCGACTCGGGGTTGTCGTCGTTCCGGTAAAGTGACGACCGAGCTCGGGTCAGCTCCAGGCGCCGCCCGTCGCGAAGACGAGCAGCGCCCGTCCCGCGAACAGATACACCAGCGCGCCGAGCGCCAGGAACGGACCGAACGGGATCTGGACCTCGCGCAACGACTCGCCGGGCGCGCGACGCCGCCGCTTGAAGAGCAAGACGGGGATGCTGATGAGCGAGCCCGAGACCGATCCGGCGAAGACGACCAACGGCAGCGCCTTCCAACCGAGCGCGACGCCGATGAGCGCCAGCAGCTTGGCGTCGCCGAGGCCCAGGCCTTCGCGATCGAGCAGGCGGTAGTAGAGCTCGCCGATTCCCCAGATGACGGCGTAGCCGACGACGCCGCCGATGAGGCGCTCGAGCCAGGAGACCTCGTGCACGCCGAAGCCGGCTAGGAAGAAGAGCACCACGCCGGGCCGGGTGATGACGTCGGGCAGAAGCAGCGTCGCCAGATCGATGAACGAGAGGACGACCAGCACGCCGACGAAGGCGAAGTAGTAGACGAAGCGCGCCAGGCGGATCCCCAACGCGCCGGTCGGATCCTCGGCGACGAGCTGCCACCACAGCGCCGCCGCCAGCAGGGCGCCCAGCAGCTCGACCAGCGGATACCGCGGCGAGAACCGCGCGCCGCACGCACGGCAGCGGCCCCGCAGCCACAGGTACGAGAGCACCGGCACGTTGTCGAACGCGCGTACGGGCGCGCCGCACGCGCCGCACCGGGAGCCCGGGCTGACCACCGACTGCTTCTCTGGCACGCGCGCGATGCAGACGTTGAAGAAGCTGCCCCAGATCGCGCCGAAAATCGCCGCCACAGCGCCGGCGAAGGGCGAAGAAAGCCAGGCAGCGAGCTCGGGCATGCCCCGGCAATGCTAAGGTGTCGGCCGGCTTGAGGCGAATCCTTCCCCCGATGTTCCTCCGCTGGCTCGCGCTGCCGGCCGTGCTCGTGCCCCTCGCGTGCTCGCGAGGGCCCGGCCCGGACGCGCGCCGTTCGACGACGCTCACCGAGGCGCTCCGCCCGGCATTCTTCGCCGAGGCCGTGCAGCGCGCGGGCGGAGCCCACTACCACGGCACGGCGCGCTTCGCGGCGGGCTTGACGACGCCCGACGAGGGCGTCACGACCACGACCGACGTCTGGGTCGACCAGCGGCACAACTACCGGATCGCCGAGACGAACGACCGGGACGGCGGCCGCGAGGTGGTCCGGGCCGGCCGCGAGCTCTTCGTTGCGCTACGCTATGGAAAGATGATTCGCCGAGTCGCCGAAGAGCCCGAGCCCACGCGGCTGCTCGAGGAAGCGCTGGGCGGCCCCTGGGCGGCGTGGGAGATCGCCGGTCCTTGGGCGGCCGCCGAACGCGCGGGAGCCCAGGGGAAGCAGCCCGGCGCGACCGAGTACCAGCTCGAGCGGGCGACGGCGCGCACGGAAGCTCCGGCGGCGCGCGAGGCCGCCACGGGCCTGCGCGCTTGGCGCGCCGACGTCGTCGTCGACCAGCTGTCGGGCCGCGCGCTCGTGGACGACGCGACGGGAGCGCTGCGCGACTTCGACCTGTCGGCGACGTTCACGACCAAGCGTGACGGCCGCGAGCTCAAGGGGGCCGTCGAGGTTCACGGCGCGCTGTCCGACGTGGGGCGCACGGCCGCCGTGACGGCGCCCGCGGCCGAAGATCTGGCGCTGCGGCAGCGCACCGTGCCCGAGCAGCGCGAGCTTCTGGGCGGGCTTCCCAGCACGCGCGTGCCGCCGCCCGCGCCGCCCAAGCCCAAGGGTCTGACCCCGGGCAAGGGCAAGGGGCTGACGCCATGAGAGGCCCCCCCAATGATGACGACGGCGAGCAGCCGGAGCTGATCGTATTGCCGGGCGGCGCCGGCAAGGTGGTCCCGGGCGAGCTGGATCACCTGGCGGCGAACCGGCGCTTCATCGTGCGGCGGTCGTTGCTGGCGACGGCCGTGGGCGGCGTCGTCCCGCTGCCCGTGATGGACGAGTACCTCGCGGGCCGCGTGAAGGCCGGCATGCTGATGAAGCTGGCCGAGCGGCGCCAGGTCGATCTCGCGGCGTCGTCCGCCGAGCTGCTCGGCGATCCGCGCGGCACGACCGCGATGCGCAACGCGACGCTCACGGCGGCGACGCTGCTGGCCCTGAAGCTGGCGTGGAAGAAGTTCTTCGCGATCCTGGCCGTGGGCCGCCGCGCCGAGGAGATGGCGTCGACGTTCCAGCTCGCGACGCTGTTCGATCACTACTGCGCCAGGGTGCACGTCGGTGCCGGCCTGGATCGGCAGCGCGCCATCGAGCTGCGGGACGTGATGCACGCGTCGCTGGCCGAGGCCGAGCGCGCCGCGATCGTGAACGCCTTCCGAGAGGGCAGCCGCGTGCTGGGGCAGACGCTGCTGGAGGCGCCCGCGTGGGCGAACGCGAAGATCGAGCGCGCGGCGCGCCGCTGGGCGCAAAGCGGCGGGCAAAGCACCGATCCGCTGCCGGGCGACGACGACGAGAGCGGCGACGAAGCCCGCTGGCTCGATCGCGCGTCGTCGGCGGTCGAGGGCAAGCTCGGCATCGGGCAGGAGTACCTGGTGCACCTCGTGCGCACGTTCGAACGGCGGTGGCGCGCGGCCGAGAACGCGCGCGCGGCCGCCGAGCCGCCTCCCGACGGCGCGCCGCCGAGCCCGTGACGATTGCGCCGAGTTCCAGCAAACGTTGCGGTGGACGTCCCACTCGACGTCTAGCCAGGGTCCCACCCCTTTGCTACGATTCGCGTAGGTGAAGAAAACAAAGACTTCGACGCGATCCGGGGGCAAGAGCACCAAGCCGGCGGCCACGGCAAGCAAGTCGGCGAGCGCCAAATCCTCGGCGAGCGCCAAGGCCAGCAAGCCGCGCATCCCGGTCCGCGGGGCCACGAAGAAGTCGGGCAAGCCCGGCAAGTCCGGGAAGTCCGGCGGAGTGATCGACCGCGCCCCGGCCGTGCCACCCGCGCCGCGCGCCGATCTCGCCGAAGTGCGAGAGCTGGCGATCGCCGCCATCGACGCCGCGCTCGACAAGAAGGCGCTGGCGCCCGTGCTGATCGACGTGTCGGGCATGGCCAGCTACACCGACTTCATCGGCGTCGTGAGCGGCCGCAGCGACCGCCAGGTCGACGCCATCGCCGAGAGCATCCGCCAGACGATGAAGGAGCGGGGCCGCTACACGCTGGGCACCGAAGGCACGGGCAACGGCCGCTGGACGTTGCTCGACTTCGGGAGCGTCGTCATCCACGTTTTCTATCACCCGGTGCGCGAGTTCTACGACCTCGAGAGCCTGTGGATCGAGGCGCCCCGCGTCCAGCTCGACGTCCCCCCCGAAGCAATGGTCAACGAGCCCGAGACCTACTACGGGGCTCTCTGATGAGCGCCTCTCCCCGCGGGGGAGAGGCGCGAGAGTGACGGGGCGTGAAGTTGCAAATCATCGCGGTCGGCAAGATGCGCGACCGCCACATGGCGGCGATCTGTGACGATTACGTCCAGCGCGCCCGGCGGCACCTGCCGCTCGAGGTCTTGGAGCTCGAAGACGACGACGCGCTCGCGCGCCGCCTACCGGCGCGTGGGGAGATCATCGCGCTCGAGCCGGGCGGCGACGCCTGGACCACCGAAGAGCTCGCGAAGCACGTCGGCAAGCAGATGCTGCACGGCACGCCGGCGATCACCTTCGTGATCGGCGGCGCGCTGGGGCTTCCCAAGGACGTCGTCGCGAAGGCGTCGCGCCGGCTCTCGCTGTCGAACCTCACGTTGCCCCATCGCCTCGCGCGCGTCGTGCTGTGCGAGCAGCTCTACCGCGCGATGACCATCATCCGCGGCGAGCCGTACCACCACTGACACAGAGAAAACACCAACGCGGAACATCACCTTGACCGTCTCTCCCGTAAGTTGATCTCGGGACGGCAAGTGGGGTCGGGCGCGGGGTGAACCTAGACGTGACCGGGTGGTGACGGGAGGCGGGAGGCCGCCAGCGAGATTTGGCAGGGTACGCTACGAGCGGGTGGGAGCGCGGACAGGGGAGGCAGCGCGCAAATCGCGGACGACAGGAAAGGGCTCAATCTCGCTGGCGGCGAGGCGCGTGTTAGATTCCCCGCAATGAGCAAGAAGACCCGTGTCGTCCTCGTCGTGTTGGACGGGTTCGGCGAACGCCCCGAGAAGGATGCCAACGCCGTGCGCCTCGCGCGCACGCCTCACTTCGACGCGCTCTACAAGAAGTACCCGTGGACGCTGATCGGCGCGTCGGGCAACGACGTCGGCCTGCCGGACGGGCAGATGGGCAACAGCGAGGTCGGCCACCTGAACCTGGGCGCGGGCCGCATCGTCTACCAGGACATCGTCCGCATCGACAAGGCGATCGCCGACGGCACGTTCTACGACAACGCCTCGCTGGCGCAGACGATCGACGCCGTGAAGAAGACCGGCGGCACGCTGCACCTCTTCGGCCTCACGAGCCCCGGCAACGTGCACGCGGCGCTGGAGCACGCGTACGCCGTGTGCGAGATGGCCAAGCGCCGCGGGCTGACCAAGGTCGCCTGGCACGCATTCCTCGACGGCCGTGACACGCCCCCCAAGTCGGCCGCCGGGTATCTGCGCACCGTCGCCGCCAAGCTGAAGGAGATCGGAGTCGGCCAGCTCGCGTCGGCCGTGGGCCGCTATTACGCGATGGATCGCGACAAGCGCTGGGATCGCCTCGAGGTCGCGTGGAAGATGCTCACGCGCGGCGAGGGCAAGCTGGTCGACGATCTCGCGGCCGCCGTCGAAGCGAGCTACCGCGGCGAAGGAACCGAGGGCGGCAAGGAGATCACGGACGAGTTCGTGACGCCGCTGTTGAAGAAAGGCCCGGACGGAAAGCCGCTCGCCGTGATCAAGGACGGCGACGGGTGCTTCTTCTACAATTTCCGGTCTGATCGTGCGCGCCAGCTCACGCTGGCGCTCTCCGCGCGCGACGAGGACTTCGCCCACTTCGACCGCGGGCCGCGCCCCAAGCTGGCGGCGTTCGCGACGATGACCCAGTACGACGCCAAGGTGCCCGTGCCCGTGGCGTTCCCGCCGCAGAGCTTCGACATGATCCTGGGCGAGGTGCTGTCGAAGGCGGGCCTCACGCAGCTGCGCACGGCCGAAACGGAGAAGTACGCGCACGTGACGTACTTCTTCAATGGCGGCGTCGAGAAGGAGTTCGCGGGTGAGCAGCGCAGGCTGATCCCCTCGAACCGCGACGTCGCGACGTACGACCTCGCGCCCGAGATGTCGGCCGTGCCCGTCACCGACAGCGTCGTCGAGGCGCTGGCGCCCGGCGGCCCCGACTTCATCCTCGTCAACTACGCGAACCCGGACATGGTCGGTCACACGGGCAAGCTGCAGCCCGCCGTGAGCGCGATCGACACGATCGATCAGTGCATCGGCCGCGTGATCGAGGCCGCCGGCAAGGCGAAGGCGACGGTGTTCATCACGGCCGACCACGGCAATTGCGAGACGATGGTCGACGCGAAGACGGGGCAGCCGCACACGGCGCACACGACGAACCCCGTGCCGCTCATCGCGGCGGGGGACGACCTCGTGGGACGGAAGCTGGCAAAGGGAGGTCGCCTCGCCGACGTCGCGCCGACGATCCTCGACTATCTCGGGATCGAGAAGCCGCGCGAAATGGACGGCCGCTCGCTCCTGGAGCCGAAGGGCGCATGAGCATCGGCAAGCGCCTCATCGATCTCGCGCGGTCCGAGCTGAACGCGCTGCTCGACAAGGCGGCCGAGATCGACGACCGGCACCAGCAAGACGAAGACGGTTGGGGCGAGCTCTCGAGCCTGTCCGACGAGGAGCTCGAGGCGGAGCTCGAGCGCCGGCGGCGCGCCCGCGAGGAAGCCGAAGAGGCGGCCACCGGCCGAAAGAGCGCCGGACGCGCCGGCGCGCCTCCGCGGGCCGAACGCGCCGGCGGCGCCCCCGGCGGCCGCACCGCGAACGGCAGCCGGCGCG
>DASZUD010000187.1:0-9136 GCA_035548155.1 Polyangia bacterium | reverse complement strand
TGGCTCGTCGACGAGAGCTTGTCGAAGCGGACGCCCATGCCCGGCGTCACGCCGGCGCGCGATGGATCGTTTTCACGAATCCAGACGATTGTCCCGTCTCCCGCGAGCAGCGCCGATCCGTCTTGGAGCTGGAAGTCGAAGCGCAGCGGCGTGCCCACGGCCAGCGGCTCGCGCGTGCGGATGAAGATGCCGCCGCGGCTGACGTCGACGGCGTACCGTTCGATGAACTGGTCGAGGCTCGCGCTGCGGAACTTGATTCGCAGGCTGACGGGACCGCGGGGTTCTTTCGAGGTGGGCTGATCCATGGAATGTCGAATCCCAGCGGCGAGAGGCGAACGCCGATGTAGACGTTCAACGACGACGCGACGGGTCTTCGCACTATACGCGGTCCCGATCGCGCTTTGCAAAGGCAGGATTATCCCTGATATTTTGGGAAACCACACCCATGCGCGGGAGCGTTCCAATGTCACCGAGGCCGAGGTCACCTGGTCGTTCCCGCCACGGGGGTCGTGACCGACGTACGGCCGGCGTCGTCCTCCGCGTCGCTCTGTCCGCCGCGGTGTTCGCGAGCGGCGCGTTCGGGCTGGGCCAGCTCGCCGCCCGCGCAGGCTCGCCGTCGTCCACGGCGCCCGTCGTCGTGGCGTCGAGCCCGGCCGCGGCGACGCCGCCCGCCGCGGCCCCGCCTGCTCCTGCCGCCGTCTCGTCGGCGTCGGCGCCCGTCTCGCACGGGCCCGTGCCCACCGAGCCGTTCCACGCGGCCCACGCGGCCGTCGCGTCCGATCACCCGCTCGCGTCGGCGGCGGGCGCCGCCGCGCTCAAGGCGGGCGGCAACGCCATCGACGCCGCGTGCGCGACGGCGCTGGCGCTCGGTGTGCTTCATCCTGAGGGCTCCGGAATCGGCGGCGGCGGCTTCGCGCTGATCTACGTCGCCAAGGAGAAGAAGGTCCACGCGCTCGACTTCCGCGAGCGCGCGCCCGCCGACGCGACGGCGGCGAAGTTCTTGAAGGACGGCAAGGCCGTGCCCTCGCTCTCGAAGGAGGGCGGGCTGGCCGTCGCCGTACCGGGCGAGGTGGCGGGCCTCGGCGAGATGGTGAAGCGCTGGGGCAAGCGCGGCTTCGGCGCGTGCGTCGAGCCGGCGCAGCGGCTGGCCGCGAAGGGCGCCCCGGCGTCATGGCGCCTCGCGCAGGCGCTCGAGACGCTGGCCAAGGAGCCGCCGCCTGCCGATCCGGTGTTCGCGAAGATGTTCGTCGGCTCGGGCGTCGTGAAGGAAAAGGACGTCTACAAGCGGCCCGAGCTGGCCGCGACGCTGGCGAAGCTGCGCGCGGGCGGCCCGGGCGCGTTCTACAAGGGGCCGATCGCCGCGGAGATCGTCAAGGCGGTCACGGCCGCGGGCGGCGTGATGACGGCGGCGGATCTCGCGTCGTACACGCCGACCGAGCGCACGCCGCTCGAGGCGACCTATCGCGGGCTGCGCGTGCTGACGATGCCGCCGCCGTCTTCGGGCGGCGTCGCGCTGGTCGAGACGTTGAAGATCCTCGACGCGCGCTACCCGACGCTCGAGTCGCTACCGAAGGAAGGCGCCGAATCGCCCGCGTACCTGCACACGCTCGCCGAGGCGTTCAAGCACGCCTTCGCCGATCGCGCGCGCTTCCTGGGCGATCCCGACTTCGTGCAAGTCGACGTGCCCAGGCTCACGAGCACCGAGTACGCGGCCGAGCTCGCGAAGCGCATCACGCCCGGCGGAGTGCTGCCCAGCGACGCGTACGGCTCGCTCGGCCCGAAGAAGGCGCCGCCCAAGGACGGCGGCACGACCCACCTCGCGGTCATCGACGCCGCGGGCAACGCGGTCTCGCTCACGACCACGATCAACCTCTCGTTCGGCGCGCACCTCGTGGCCGGCAAGACGGGCATCATCCTCAACAACGAGATGGACGACTTCGTCCTTCAGGTGGGCGTGCCGAACGCGTTCGGCCTCATCGGCAACGAGCAGAACGCGGTGGCGCCGAAGAAGCGCCCGCTCTCGTCGATGACGCCGACGCTGGTCATGGACGGCGACAAGGTGAAGGTCGCGGTGGGCGGCGCCGGCGGCCCCACGATCATCACGTCGACGACGCAGGTGCTGCTGGACGTGGTCGACTGGAAGATGGACGCGCAGAAGGCCGTGATCGCGCCGCGCATCCACGACCAGTGGTTCCCCGACGTGCTGGGCTTCGAGCCGTCCGTGCCGGCGGCGACGGTGAAGGCGCTCGAGCGCACGGGCCAGAAGGTGAAGCCCGTGCCGATGGTCGGCAAGGTCAACGTCCTCGTGCGCACCGACAAGGGCATCGACGCCGCGTCGGAGCCGCGCAGCCCCTCCGGCCCGGCGGGGTTCTAGGCGCGCCTCCCGTCGATAAATCAGCTTCGGAAAGGAACGAGATGCCCGCGCGGAAGATTACGAAGGTGTTGATCGCGAATCGGGGTGAGATCGCGTGCCGCGTGATTCGCGCGTGTCGCGAGCTCGACGTGCGCACTGTCGCCGTGTACTCGGAGGCGGACGCGAACGCCGTGCACGTGCGCATGGCGGACGAGGCGGTCGCGATCGGGCCGCCGCCCGCGCGCGAGAGCTACCTGGTGGTCGACAAGATCATCGACGCCATCAAGAAGACGGGCGCGGACGGTGTCCACCCGGGCTACGGCTTCTTGTCCGAGAACGCGGCGTTCGCCGAGGCGGTCGCGGCGGCGGGCGTGACGTTCATCGGACCGCCTCCCGCGGCGATCCGCGCGATGGGCGGCAAGACGGCGGCGCGCGCGCTGATGCAAGCGGCGGGCGTGCCCGTGGTGCCGGGCGACAACGGGGAGGGCGGCAAGGGCTTCCCGAACGTCGCGACGGCGAAGGCGGCCGCGGCGCGCGTGGGCTACCCGGTGATGCTCAAGGCCGCGGCGGGCGGCGGCGGGCGCGGCATGCGTCTCGTGGACTCGGAGGACAAGCTCGAGGCGGCGCTCGCGGGGGCGCAGCGCGAGGCGAAGGCGGCGTTCGGCGACGACACGGTGTACCTGGAGAAGGCGATCGTGCGGCCGCGCCACATCGAGATCCAGGTGTTCGGCGACGAGCACGGCGGCGCGGTTCACCTTTACGAGCGTGACTGTTCGATCCAGCGCCGCAATCAGAAGGTCATCGAGGAGTCGCCGTCGCCGGCGATCGACGACGCGACCCGCGCCAAGATGGGCGAGGTGGCGGTGCGCGCCGCGAAGTCCGTCGGCTACGTGGGCGCCGGGACGATCGAAATGCTCTACGACGGCGCTTCGAAGGGCTTCTACTTTCTGGAGATGAACACGCGCCTGCAGGTCGAGCACCCGGTGACGGAGCTGGTCACGGGCGTCGATCTCGTGCGCTGGCAGCTGGCCGTCGCGCAGGGCGAGAAGATCCCGCTGGCGCAAGAGGCGATCCCGCGGCGGGGCGCGGCCATCGAGTGCCGCGTCTACGCGGTGGATCCCGTGAAGTTCCTGCCGTCGCCCGGGACGATCACGTCGCTGCGCGTGCCGTCGGGGCCCGGCGTCCGCGACGACTCGGGCGTCACCGAAGGCAGCGTGATCTCGGTGCACTACGACCCGATGATCTCGAAGCTGTGCACGTGGGCCGACACGCGCGAGGCGGCCATCGGTCGCATGCGGCGCGCGCTGGCCGAGTACCACGTGGGCGGCATTAAGACGAACCTGCCGTTCCACCGCCAGGTCATGCGCCACCCGGCGTTCATCGCCGGCGAGTACGACACCGGCTTCATCGAGCGCCACAAGGCCGAGCTCCAGCCGGCCTCACCCGACGAGGAGACGGCGGCGCTCGCCGCGGTGGTCGCGGCCGCGCACGCGCAGGCGAACGGCCCGGGCGGCGCGCCGGGCGCCGAACTGGATCTGTCGAAGACGGAGATTCCGGCATGGCGAAGAGACAAGTCATGAACTCGCGTGGATGCCGCCTTGGGATACACCGCCGAAGACGCCCGCTCGGCCGGTACCCGCCAATCCTGCGTCCCGCGGAGTAGAGGTCGACTCAAACAGGTGCGCCGCCCGCAAAACCGGCCGACGCATCCGAAATTTGAACGCGCTTCGTGCGTTCGTCGGTTCGCGCCGTCATCGTGACGTCGTTCGATCGACCCAAGAAATGACCCGACTGGTCAGACGGACGTTTCTCCTCAACGTAGGGTTCGCTTTCGTCGTGGGCTGCGGCGCCACCGGGCCGGCGGCGCGCGACGCCGGGGATGCTGGACGGGCACGGGACGGCGGCTCGCTCGACGCGGAGACTTCGCCGCTGTCCGACGCACCCGCGGGTGAAGCGGGCGACGCCCCTGACGCGGACGGGAAAGGCGATTCCGCACCGGATGCGTCGCCCGACGTCGTGGGCGCATCGGTCCCGGATGCGCCGACCGCCGACTTGTCTGTCTCCGAGGCGGGGACGGACGCGCGAGATGGCTCGTCAGCCACCCTCTCTCGCGCGGCCGCCTGCGGGCGAACCTGGCTTTGGGACTGGAGCACCCCGGGGAGCGCGCGGTTGTCACCCATCGCCCTCACGAGCGGCACGCCGGTGATCGATACCGCGCGCGACGAGCTGCTCTTGCCCTTCGACAGCCAAGAGTTCGCGATCGCCGTCTCCGCGAGCAAGTACGTGCTCGAGTTCGATCTGGAGATCGACGGCAACCTCACGTTCGCGGTCCGAGAGTTCCGCGACAAGGACGAGTTCGTCCCTAGCATCACGCGCTCGGGCGGGGAGCTCATCCTGGCGTCCGTGACGCCTGAGGGCAAGACCGCGCCCGGCGGCGGTTTCACCGGCCAGCGCATCCCCGCCGAGCGCGTCCACGTGACGCTGTTCGGGGATCCGTACGCGCACCTCCTCGGCATGGAGGTCGACTCCTCGCACGGCTCCTTCTGGTCCGGATTCGCTGCGCTGGTGACGCCGCCCCAGTCGCTCGTGCTGTTCGGCGAGGACCTGTCCGCCGAGCGCGGCACGGCGGCGCGCGTGCACGTTGGGCCGATGTCCGGTTGCGACCGCCCGTTCAACGACGACGCCTGCAAGGCGACCCCGTCGCCGGGGTTCTGCCCGGCCATCACCGCTCCGCCGCTCTGACCGCCGCCGCGGCGCATTGACAGGCGATCCGCCCGGCGCTAACAAAGCAGCGATGGCCACCACACCGGGCTCCTTGGCGACGGGCGGCACCGCGATCTCGGGTGAGGTCACGACGCTCCTCGGGCGTGGCAGCGAGTTCGAGGGCAAGCTGTCGTTCGAGGGCACGGTGCGCGTCGACGGGAAGCTCTCGGGTGAGATCTTCACCGACGACGTCCTCATCATCGGCGAGGGCGCCGAGGTGAACGCCGAGATCAGCGTGGGGGCCGTCATCGTCGAGGGCGTCGTGCGCGGGAACATCCACGCGAAGCGCTCTGTGGAGCTGCGCGCGCCGGCGCGCGTGCGCGGCAACATCGCCACACCGTCGCTCTCGATCGACAAGGGCGTGATCTTCGACGGCCAGTGCCAGATGGAGTCGAGCGGCGCGCCCGCCGGAAAGGGCCGCAGCGTGGGCGCCTCCGGCTCCGAGTCCTCGCCCGACTGAGCCGCGAGACAGCCGGGGGTCGGGTCGGCTCGCAAAATTCGACCATTTTGTCGACGGGCCGGTCTGTGGTCCTTGACTAGGGTCCCCCGATTTGATACGGGACGCGCGGGTTTTCTTCATGAGTTCCGCGCTTTTCCTGCTCGCCACCGCCGCGCCCCAGTCGCACGAGCCCCAGCTCATCGATCTGGACGGCACGGCCTTCCTGCAATTCGGGCTGTTCCTTCTGCTGATGCTCGTGTTGCGGCAATTCCTTTGGCGCCCCTACCTGAAGGTCCTCGGCGAGCGCACGACGCGCGTCGAAGGCTATCGGGCGGAGGCGGTGCGGCTCGAGGCCGAGGCGGCCGAGCGGCTGGCCAGGGCTGAGGCCGTGCTTGCCGAGGCGCGCCGCGAGGGTGCTGCCGAGCGCCTGGCGGCGCGCAACGCCGCGCAGGTGCGCGAGCAGGAGCTGCTGGCCGCCGCCAACGCCGCCGCGCAGAGGTCGCTGGCCGACGCGCGCGCCCGCGTGAGCGCCGCGCTGGCGGCCGAGCGCGCGAAGCTGCAGCAGACTGCGGCCGAGATCGGCCGTCAGGCCGCGCGCAAGATCCTGGGCCGCGAGGTGCAGGCGTGACCCGCGCGCTGGCGGCGTTTCGGCTCGCGCTGTTCGGGCTCGCGCTCGTCGCGGTGGTGCCTTCGATGGCGCGCGCCGAAGAGGAGGCGGCGGCAGCTCACGAGGGTGGCGGCCACGAAGGTGGGGCCGAGGCCGAAGAGGCGCCCAAGCTCGACACGGGCAAGCTCGTCCTCCAGCTCATCAACTTCGCCGTGCTCGCGGGCGTCATCGGGTTCTTCGGCGGCAAGGCCGTCAACAAGGCCCTCGTCGCCCGGCACCAGCAGATGAAGGCGGACCTCCAGGCCGCCGCCGAGGCGCGCGCCGCCGCCGAGGCCCGCGCCGCCGAGCAGGCCAAGCGGCTCGAGCGCCTCGAGAGCGAGATCGCGAGCATCCGCGCCAACATCAAGAAGGAGGCGGAGGACGAGAAGGCCCGCCTCATCGCCGCCGCCGAGGAGCGCGCCAAGGGTATCGCCGCCGAGACGCAGTTCCTGCTCGACCAGCAGGTCAAGGAGGCCGAGGTCACGCTGCGCCGCGAAGTCGGCGAGGCCGCCCTCAAGGTCGCGACCGACGCGGTCACGAAGGCCCTCACGGGCTCCGATCAGCAGCGCCTCGTCGACGCGTTCGTCAGCGACGTCACCACCCCTGCCGGCAACGCGGGAAGGAGCGCCTGATGGCCGCCGGATCCGTCTCTCGTCGTTACGCGCGCGCGCTGTTCTCGATCGGCGTCGATCGCGGCACCTTCGAGCAGCTCGGCAAGGAGCTGGACGCGGTCGCCGAGCTCTGGACCGGCTCGACCGAGCTGCGCGAGGCCCTGGCCAACCCGGTTTTCAAGGCCTCCGAGAAGCGCGCCGTGCTGGAGAAGATCCTGCCGCGCCTCGCGCCCACGCCGGACGTGCAGAAGTTCGTGCTGCTGCTCTTGGAGCGGCGCCGGCTTCCGGCCGTGCCGAACATCGCGCGCGCCTACCGCGACATGGCCGACGAGCACACGGGGCGCGTTCGCGCGACGGTCACCAGCGCGCAGCCGCTCGCGGCGGCCGAGCTCGAGCGCGTGCAGAAGGCGTTGGCGCGCCGCACGGGCAAGCAGGTCATCGTCGAGGCGTCCGTCGATCCCGCCCTCATCGGCGGCCTGGTGGCGCGCGTGGGCGATCTGGTTCTGGACGGCAGCGTCCGCACGCAGCTCCAGACCCTGCGTGACAAGCTTCTCAATTAGCTAGACCAAAGCGGCAAAAGGCAGTCAGGACAAAAACAATGCAAATTCGCGCCGAAGAAATCAGCCAGATCATTCGCAAAGAGATCGACGGGTTCGATCAGAAGGTCACCGTCTCGGAGACGGGCACCGTGCTCGAGGCCGGCGACGGCATCGCGCGTGTGTACGGTCTCGAGTCGGCCATGGCCGGCGAGCTGCTCGATTTCGGCCACAACGTCGTCGGCCTCGTGCTGAACCTCGAAGAGGACAACGTCGGCGTCGCGCTCCTCGGCGACTACGAGCACGTCCGCGAGGGCGACACCGTCAAGCGCACGGGCAAGATCGCGCAGGTCCCCGTGGGCGACGCGCTCACGGGCCGCGTCGTCAACGCGCTGGGCATCCCGATCGACGGCAAGGGCCCGATCACGACGAAGGACTCGCGCAAGATCGAGGTGAAGGCGCCCGGCATCATCGCGCGTAAGTCGGTGCACGAGCCCATGCAGACGGGCATCAAGGCCATCGACTCGATGATCCCGATCGGCCGCGGCCAGCGCGAGCTCATCATCGGCGACCGCCAGACGGGCAAGACGGCCGTCGCGACCGACGCGATCATCAACCAGAAGGGCCAGAACATGCGCTGCTTCTACGTGGCCATCGGCCAGAAGCAGTCGACGGTGGCCGCCGTCGTCGAGAAGCTGCGCGAGCACGGCGCGCTCGAGTACACGACGATCATCGCCGCGACGGCGTCCGAGTCGGCGCCGCTGCAGTACCTGGCGCCCTACACGGGCGTCACGATGGCGGAGTACTACCGCGACAGCGGCCGCCACGCGCTCATCGTCTATGACGATCTGTCGAAGCAGGCCGTCGCGTACCGCCAGCTGTCGTTGTTGCTGAGGCGTCCGCCCGGCCGAGAGGCGTTCCCCGGGGACGTCTTCTACCTCCACTCGCGTCTGCTCGAGCGCGCCGCCAAGCTGTCCGACAAGGACGGCGCCGGCTCGCTGACGGCGCTCCCCATCATCGAGACGCAGGCCGGCGACGTGTCGGCGTACATCCCGACGAACGTGATTTCGATCACCGACGGCCAGATCTTCCTCGAGAGCGATCTCTTCTACTCGGGCCAGCGTCCCGCCGTGAACGCCGGCATCTCGGTGTCGCGCGTCGGCGGCGCCGCGCAGATCGCCGCGATGAAGAAGGTCGCCGGCAAGCTGCGCCTCGAGCTCGCGCAGTACCGTGAGCTGGCGGCGTTCGCGCAGTTCGGCTCCGACCTCGACAAGGCGACGCAGCAGCAGCTCGCGCGCGGCGCCCGCATGACCGAGCTCCTCAAGCAGGGCCAGTACCAGCCGCTGCCCGTCGAGAAGCAGGTCCTGATCCTCTTCGCCGTGACGAACGGCTTCACGGACAACCTGCCCGTCGAGTCGCTTGGCCGCTACGAGCGCGACCTCTACGCGTTCATCGACTCGCGTCGCCCCGACGTGTGGTCGGAGCTGAAGGAGAAGGGCAACAACGGCAAGGCGTGGGACGCCCTCACGGCGACCATGAAGTCGGCGCTGGGCGAGTTCGGCAAGGAGTTCTCGCCGGACGCCCAGGCGGCCGCCTGAGCAAGCCCCCGCGAAGCCAACCCGAAGATGCCGTCGCTCAAATCAATCCGCACGCAGATCGCGTCGAAGAAATCGACGCAGAAGATCACCCGCGCCATGAAGCTGGTCTCCGCGGCCAAGCTGCGTGGCGCGCAGGACGCGATCCTCGCGGCGCGCCCGTACGCCAACGCGCTGGTCGAGGCCATCGGCC
>DASZUD010000186.1:0-8170 GCA_035548155.1 Polyangia bacterium | reverse complement strand
CGCGAGCTCGGCGTGGCGCTGGTGATGCTGATCTTCGCGGCCGATCTCTCCGTGGCCAACGCGGGCGTGCCGCCGGCGCTGCGCTGGGAGCGGCGGCCGTCGTGGATGGTCTCGGCCGTGATGTACCCGCACATCTTCCAGAGCTGGTCGATGTTCTCGCCGGACGCGCCGCTGCGCGACTACATGGTGGTCGTGGACGCCGTCACGCGCGACGGGCGCCACGTCGATCCGCTCAACGAGGTGGCCAGCCGCGTGGCGACGCTGCCGGTGGACGACATCCCCAAGCGCCTCGGCCACGACTCGTTCTGGTGCGACTACATCCTGCGCATCCCGAACATGCCCGCGTACCACCAGGCGTTCCTCGAGTGGATCCAGCGGTACCCCGAGCGCACGGGGAACCCGGGGGACGCGATCGTGTCTTTCCAGGCCTGGAACCTCGAGCACGCGAGCCCGCCGCCCGGCGAGACGGCGACGAGCGACGTCAAGCGCCACCTGTTCCTCGAGTGGCACGAGCCGCCGCCCGCGCCGCCGCCCGCCCAGGCCGCGCCCGCGCCGGAGACGAAGAAATGAGCGCGCCCGAGCAAGGCGCGCCCAACGAAGCTCCGCCCGAGATCGCGACGGCCGCGTCGTCGGCGCGCTGGGCGCGGCTGCGCGACGCGTTCGCCCGCAGCTACCTCACGATCGATCCGCGCAGCCTGGGGCTCGGCCGCATCGTGCTGGCGCTGCTGCTGCTGTTCGACCTCTACCACCGCGCGCGCGGCGGCATCGAGCTCTGGTACTCGAATCAGGGGCTCCTCCCCAACCACACGTACCTGTGGCGGCCGCCGACGCAGTGGATGTTCTCGCTGTTCTTCATGGCGTCGTGGCCCGACGAGGCCACCGTGGGCTTCATCCTGTGCGGCCTCGTGTACGTCGGCCTGCTCGTGGGGTGGCGCACGCGGCTCATGCAGGTGCTGTCGGTCATCGCCGTGATGAGCCTGCACAGCCGCACGACCTTCCTCGAGAACGGCGGCGACTGGACCATGGGCGAGCTGGCGCTGTGGACGTCGTTCCTGCCGCTCGGGGTCCGCTTCTCGATCGACTCGCTGCGCGCGAGCCTGCGCCGCCGCCGCGAGACGACGGCGGCCCACCTGAACGACCGCGCGGGCCTCGAGGGCGTCATGACGCCCGTCGTGTCGCTGGCCGTGCTGGCCGTCGTGCTCCAGCTCGCCGACACGTACTTCTTCAACTGCGTTCACAAGGGCGGGCAGACCTGGAAGACCGGCTCGGCCGTGCACTACACGCTGTACCAGGATCGCATGGTCACGTGGTTCGGCGTGTGGATGCGGCCCCACATGACGCTCGCGCTGTCGCGCGTCCTGTCATGGGGCTCGCTCGCGACCGAGGCCGTGTTGCCGGTCTTGTTGCTGGCGCCCGTGGGGCAGCCGCGGACGCGCACGTTCGCCATTCCGCTCATCCTCGGCCTGCACCTGGGCTTCCAGACCTTCCTGAACCTGGGCTGCTTCTCCTGGACGATGATGAGCTTCACGCCCTACCTGATCTCGACGCAGGCCTGGGACTGGCTCGCGCGCCGAGCGACGCGCGTTCCCCGGCGCGTCACGGTGTACTTCGACGCGGGCTGCGGCGTGTGCTTCCAGATCGCCCGCGTGCTCGCGCGCATGGACCGGCTCGGCCGCCTGCGGTTCGTCTCGAACGCCGACGTGAACGACCTGCCCGAGGGCGTGACGACGGACCTGCTCACGAAGACGATCGTCGTCGTCGACGAGCGCACGAGAAGCCTCACGACGCGCGCCGACGGCATGGCGACGATCTTGCGGGCGCTGCCGGTCGGATGGCTGTGGAGCTTTCCGCTGCGCCTGCCCGGGCTGCGCCAGCTCGCCAACGTCACCTACGACGCGTTCGCGCGGCGCCGGACTGCTGTGTCGGTGTGGCTGGGGTTGGCGGCGTGCGAGGCCCCCGCTGCAGGCGGCGGGGTGGGCGGCCCGTCCCGAAGTGGCGAAGCCGGCGTGCTCGCTGCGGCGCCGCCCAGGCTGGTTCCCGAGCCCGAGCCCACGCCCTTCCGGCAGGGCCTGCGCCGGGGCATCTCGGGCATCCGCGAGCTCAGCGTGCTGCTCCTCATCGCGACGCTGGTCAGCGAGACGCTGTACATCAACCAGGCCGTCCCGAAGTTCCTCAAGCACAAGCAGCCCACGCTGATCATGGAGCTGGTCGCCTACCCGCGGCTCATCCAGGCCTGGTCGATGTTCGCGGCCGACGCTCCCATGACGGACGAGAACGTCGTCGTCGACGCGATCACCGTCGACGGCCGCCATGTCGATCCGTACAGCGAGGTCTCGGGCCGCTACAAGAACCCGGGCCACGACCTGATCCCGCCGCGGCTCGACAACGATTCGTTCTTCTTCAACTACTCGTCCCGCATTCCGTTCAAGGGTGAGTACTGGACGGCGTTCCAGGAGTGGGTGCTGCGGTATCCCGAGCGAACGGGGAACCCCGCGGACACGATCAAGAGCTTCGACGCGTGGATCGTCGAGGACGACAGCCCGCCGCCCGGACAAACGGTCGAGACGAACCGGCACAGCCGCATCTGGCTGAGCTGGCCCAAGAAGTAGACGGTCGGTCCCGCCTCGTCGGGGGTGCCGTGTAACCAGATCGTCTAGAAATCGAGCCGCCGCGCGAGGGCTCTCGACAGCGGGGCCCCGAGACTCTAAAGATCGCTCCCATGGCAAACAGCTTCGGGAGCCGGTCTACGCTCAAGGTCGGCAGCAGCGAGTACGAGATCTTCCGTCTTTCGGCCCTCGAGAAGGCTGGGCTGCGGCCGGGACGCCTGCCGTTCTCGCTGCGCATCCTGCTCGAGAACCTGCTGCGCACCGAGGACGGCCGCGCGGTGAAGGCGGACGACATCCGCGCGCTGGCGAGCTGGGACCCGAAGGCCGAGCCGACGAAGGAGATCGCCTTCATGCCGGCGCGCGTGCTGCTGCAGGACTTCACGGGTGTGCCCGCCGTCGTCGATCTCGCCGCCATGCGCGCCGCCATCAAGACGCTGGGCGGCGACGCCACGCGCATCAACCCCCTCATCCCGGCCGAGCTGGTCATCGACCACTCGGTCCAGGTCGACGAGTTCGGCAGCGACAAGGCGCTGTCGCTGAACGCCCAGATTGAATTTTCGCGCAACAAGGAGCGCTACGCGTTCCTGCGCTGGGGCCAGTCGTCGTTCCGCAACTTCTCGGTCGTGCCGCCGGACACGGGCATCGTCCACCAGGTCAACCTCGAGTACCTGGCGCGCGTCGTGTTCACGACGTCGAAGAACGATCCGAAGCGGGACGGCGTCGTCCAGGCCTATCCCGACACGCTCGTCGGCACCGACTCGCACACGACGATGATCAACGGCCTCGGCGTCCTCGGCTGGGGCGTGGGCGGCATCGAGGCGGAGGCGGCCATGCTGGGCCAGCCCATGTCGATGCTGATCCCGCAGGTGGTCGGCATGCGCCTGCACGGCAAGCTGCGCGAGGGCATGACGGCGACGGACCTCGTCCTCACCGTGACGGAGATCCTGCGCAAGAAGGGCGTCGTCGGGAAGTTCGTCGAGTTCTTCGGCCCGGGCGTCGCGGCGCTGGCGCTGGCCGACCGCGCGACGATCGCCAACATGGCGCCCGAGTACGGCGCGACGTGCGGCATCTTCCCCGTCGACGCCGAGACGCTGCGCTACATGACGTTCTCGGGGCGCGCGCCCGAGCTGGTCGCGCTCACCGAGGCGTACATGCGCGAGCAGGGCATGTTCCACGAGGCCGGCACGCCCGAGGCCGAGTACTCCGACGTCGTCGATCTCGATCTCGCGTCGATCGAGCCGTCGGTCGCGGGCCCGAAGCGCCCGCAGGATCGCGTGAGCCTGTACAAGGCGAAGAAGTCCTTCGAGGACGCGCTGCCTTCGCTGGCGAAGCCCAAAAAAGCGGCGCCGGCGGGCGCTCCCGAGGCGCGCCCCACGCGTGAGACGTCGGTGGGTTTCGCGCCGCTCGGCAACGCGCAGCCCGAGGTGGTGAACGGGTCGGTCGTCATCGCTGCCATCACGAGCTGCACGAACACGTCGAACCCGTCGGTGCTGATCGCCGCCGGCCTCGTCGCGAAGAAGGCCGTCGAGAAGGGCCTCGCGACGAAGCCGTGGGTGAAGACGTCGCTCGCGCCCGGCTCGAAGGTCGTCACGGAGTACCTGGCCGAGGCGGGCCTGCAGCCGTTCCTCGACAAGCTGAAGTTCAACACCGTCGGCTACGGCTGCACGACCTGCATCGGTAACTCGGGCCCGCTGCCGGGCCCCGTCTCGCAGGCGATCGAGGATCGCGCGCTGGTCGTCGCGAGCGTGCTCTCGGGCAACCGCAACTTCGAGGGCCGCGTTCACCCCGACGTGCGCGCGAACTACCTCATGTCGCCGCCGCTGGTCGTCGCGTACGCGCTCGCGGGCCGCATCGATCTCGACCTCGAGAAAGAGCCGCTCGGGCAGGGCAGCGACGGGCCGGTCTACCTGAAGGACGTGTGGCCGTCGACCCAGGAGGTCGCCGACGCCGTCGCGAAGGCGGTGAAGCCCGAGATGTTCAAGAAGTCGTACGGCGTCGTCTTCCAGGGCGACGAGCGCTGGCAGAAGCTGCAGGTGCCCACGGGCGACACGTACGTGTTCGAGGACGACTCGACGTACATCAAGCACCCGCCGTACTTCGCGGGCATGTCGAAGGCTCCCCGTTCCGTCACCGAGCTCAAGAAGGTGCGCGCGCTCGCCGTGCTGGGCGACAGCATCACGACGGACCACATCTCGCCCGCCGGCAGCATCAAGAAGGACGGCCCTGCCGGCAAGTACCTCATCGCGCACGGCGTGGATCCGAAGGACTTCAACAGCTATGGCGCGCGCCGCGGCAACCACGAGGTCATGGTGCGCGGTACGTTCGCGAACGTGCGCCTCAAGAACCTGCTGGCGCCGGGCACCGAGGGCGGCGTCACGCGACACCTGCCGGACGGCGCGCCGATGTCGATCTTCGACGCGAGCGAGATCTACGCGAAAGAGGGCGTGCCGCTCCTCGTGCTGGCCGGCAAGGAGTACGGCTCGGGCTCGTCGCGCGACTGGGCGGCCAAGGGCCCGATGTTGCTGGGCATCCGCATGGTCATCGCCGAGAGCTACGAGCGCATTCACCGCAGCAACCTGGTCGGCATGGGCATCCTGCCGCTGCAGTTCCAGGCGGGCGAGAACGTCGCCTCGCTGGGCCTCACGGGCGAGGAGGTCTTCGAGACGGTGGGCCTGCCGCAGATGCTCGACTCGGGCTTCGCGGGCGGCAAGACGCTGGTGGTGAAGGCCGCCTCCGCCGACGGAAAGGTGAAGGAGATCAAGACGCTGGTGCGCATCGACACGCCCCAGGAGATCTCCTACTACCAGCACGGCGGCATCCTGCACTACGTGCTGCGTTCGCTCGCGGCCGTCTGACGGGGGCGTGGCTCGCTGCCGCCCGCACGCCCCCGGTCCCCCCTCGCTCCGCACGGCGAAGCCACGCGGCGCTCGCCCGCTGACGTGAAGGAGCGAGGTGGATGACGAAGCGCGCGGTGACGTGCGCCGACGATAGAGATCTGGGCAGGCGCGACCTGGCGATCGCGGGCCTGATCGCGCTCGGCGCGCTGGCGCTCTACGTCGCGACGCTGTGCCCGACGATCTTCGTCGAGGACTCGGCCGAGTTCTCGACGGCGGTGGCGACCTTCGGCGTCCCTCACCCGCCTGGGTACCCGCTCTACACGCTGATGGGCGGCTTGTTCACGCGCGCGCTGCCGATCGGCGATCTCGGCCTTCGTTCGAACCTGTTCTCGGCGGCGGCGGGCGCCGGCGCCGCGGGCGTGCTGTGGATCCTCATGCGCCGCCTGGGCGCCGATCGGATCGCCGCGCTCGCGGCGACGATCGCCTTCGCCGTCGGCCGTACGTTCTGGTCGCAGTGCCTCGCTGCGGAGGTGCACGCGCTGAATGCGCTCCTGCTCGCGCTGGCGCTGCTGGCCTCGTTCGAGGCGGCGCGCGCGCCCGCGGCGCGGACCTTCGTGGCGGCCGGTCTCGCGATCGGCCTCGCGATCGGCCACCGCAACGTGAACGTGCTGTTCTTGGCGCCGCTCTTCGTCGTGCTCGCGCGGGCCGTCCGAGCTTCGGGGCGTCGCCTGCCGCTCCTCGCGTGCGCCGTCGGCGCGCTGGCCGCCTCGGCGCTGATTTACGCGTACCTGCCGCTGGCCGCGCGGCGCAATCCGGCGCTGTCCATGGGCGCGCCCGTGACGCTCGCGAGGTTCCTCGACGTCGTCACGGCGCAGGCCTACGTGCGCCACCTCGGCGCGGGGACCTTCGGCACGGATCTCGGGCGGCTCGGCCGGTTCGCGCTGGGCTTGCCCGTCGAGCTGGGCGTGGCGCTGGTGGCGGCGCCCGTGGGCTTCGTCCTCTGGCGTCGCCGCGGGGAGCGGGCACAGCTCGGTGTGGTGGCGTGGATGGCGGGCGCGTGCGTCCTCTTCGCCGCCCTCTACAACGTCATCGACGTGGACTCGTATCTGATCCCGGCGTATCTCGCCCTCGCCGTCGCCGCGGGGGTCGGCTTCTCGACGTGGCATGGCCGCGCGCGCGTGGTGCTGCCGATCGTCGCGCTCGCCGGCGTGGCGGCGGCCTGGACGTCCGTGAGCCTGCGCGGGACGACGATCGTGCGTGACTACGCGCGCCAGCTGATCGGCGCCGCGCCGGCCGGCGCGATCGTCCTCTCCTTCGGCGACACCGAGACGCACGTGCTGACGTACGAGCAGGCCGTCGAGCACGCGCGCGCCGACGTGATCGTCGTCAGCGCGAACGAGATCGCGGGGTGGTACGTCGAGCAGCTCGCGCGCCGGCACCCCGACGTCGCCTGGCCGCCCACCGCCGAGGCCGACGAGTGGCTGCCCGCGCTCATCGGCGGAGCTCGCGCGGCGCGCCCGATCTGCCTCACGCAGCCGGTGCCGCTCGGGCCCGAGTCGATGCGCCTCGTGCCGGTGGGGCTGCTCTACTGCTTGGCGCCGGCGCTGACGCCGCGCGATCTGCAGCGGTCCGTCGACCTGTGGCGCGCGGCGATCACCCCGACGGACGCGGAGCGCGCGCTGCCCGAGGTGCACGTGCAGATGATCGCGTTCGCCTTCGCGCAGGCTCGCTTCGCGCTCGCCGCCGCGCTGGCCGAGATCGGCGACGTCGAAGAGGCGCAAGCCCAGCTCCGCGCGGTCGTCGCCGCGAAGCCCGACGTCTCGGAGCGCGCGATCGTCCAGGCCATGCAGACGATCGGCCGCGAGGGACATCACGATCTCTCCCTGGGCCGGCGGGCCGAGCTCGCGGTGCAGCTCGGCCCGCGCGACCCCCGGTTCCTCACCTTGTTGCGTCCTTCAGGCACGAGGTGAAGAACCGGCCCGCCGCCGCCCCTTTTCGCGTTTGGCCCCGCGTGAATGGCTACGGAATGATGGCGAGGCAGCAGCCCGTGACGCAGGCGAAGCCGGACGGGCACGCCGCGCCACCGACCGTGCAAGAGATGCCGCCCGTGCACGTCGGCGTGCCGTAGGTGCCGCCCGCGCCCGTCGTGCCGCCCGCGCCGTTGCCGCCGTCGGCGCCGCTCATGCCGCCCGCGCCGCCGTCGGGCTTGGGCGCCTGGCAGTCGGCCGGGACGCTGTCCTTGCCGACGCAGATCTCACAGCGGTCGCAGGGGTTCATGCACTGCGTGACCTGCGTGCAGGGCGAGCACTTCGTCGGATCGTTGAAGTCCTTCGACGTGCACGTCGGATCGAGGCGGATCGGGGTGGCCGCGCCGGGAACGGCGCAGCAGCCGAAGCAGTCACAGCCGTTCGGCACGTACTTGCGGCAGTTGTCGATGCACCTCTGCGACTGCGAGTCGCTGACCGAGCACTCCATCTGGTGCTTCTGGGCGTAGCTCGCGTCGTACGGGCACTTGCTGGTGTTGCTCTTCGGGTCGCACTTGAGCTCCCAGAGGCAGCCGTCGTCGCCCATGCCCGAGTTGCCGTCGAAGAAGCAGTCCTGCTTGCACGCGTCGACGTTGTCGCCCGGGATGCCCGTCGCGAACGAGCTCTCGTCGTTGTCCGCCGGGCTCGTGCACTCGGGATCGGCGAGATCGATCTTGCCGTCGCCGTCGGTGTCCTTGCCGTC
>DASZUD010000185.1:0-18647 GCA_035548155.1 Polyangia bacterium | reverse complement strand
GGCCAGCGCGGCGATCTCGGCGTCGGCGTCGCGCCCCTCGGCCGCGAGGCGGCCCCGCACGTCGGCCGCCGCGGCGGCGTCCAGCTCGCCGAGCGCCAGCCGCTCGAGCAGCCAATCGGGCGTCCTGTCCTTCGACGTCGTCATCTTCAAACTCCTTCCAGCTCGTGCAACCGGCCGCGCAGCGTCCGCAGGCGCTTGCGCACGCCCGACACGGACATCCCGGCCTCGGCCGCGACTTCTTCCAGCGTCAGGCCGTCCACGAGGTGCATCGTCGCGATCGTGCGCGTCGACGCCGCGAGCGGATCGTCGGCGCGGAACAGCTTCGCCAGCAGGTTGCGCGCGACCGTGCGGCCTTCCCCCGTCCCGTCGCCGGTGCCGCCGTCGTCGGCGGCGGCGATGCGCTGGAGGAGCTCGTCGTCGCGATCCTCGGGGTGGCGGCGCTCGGCGCGCATCTTGTTGAGGCACACGTTCGTCGCGATGCGCAGCAGCAGCGCCGACATCGCCGTGTCGTCGAGGCGCGCCTCGTGCCGGAGCAGGCTCACGAACACGTCCTGCATGGCGTCTTGAGCCTTGGCGTCGTGACGCAAGAGCTTGCGGCAGCGCCGCAGCACCAGCGGCCCGTACTGCACGTATGTCGCTTCGACGTCGAGTGCCATGTCGTGGTCCGCGCGTCCTCCCTCATGCCGGGGAAACACCGCCTCGCGCGGGAAGTGTCACCACGTCGCCGCCTTTTTTATCGGAGGCGTAGGCCCCTGTTCTAACGGCCCTTTTGGCCGGGTGTGGGACCTTATGCCACGGCACGCCACGGTGCGGCTGCTGCCAGTCCGTTTCACCGCTTCCACGCCCCGCGACCGGAGCGAGCGCAGCGCGCCGTTCGAAGGGGAGGGGGAAGAAGGGGCTACCCGAACTGAACCGACCGCTTCGTCCCCGAGCCGTAGGCCCAGCCCGTGATGGGGAACGTCACGCCGGGGCCATCCGCGAGGGCCGCGCCCAGGGCGACGATCACAGGGACGAAGTGCTCGTGAGTCGGCAGCGACTCGCGCACGCCGGGCGCCTTCTCGCGGTAGGTCATCAGCGCGTCGACGTCTCGACGCACGAGGGCGTCGGCCGTCCACGCGTCGAAGTCGGCCGCCCACTGCGGCGTGGGCGCGTTCGGATCGAAGCTCATGCGTCGGAGGTTGTGCGTGAGGAAGCCGCTGCCCACGATGAGCACGCCCTCGTCGCGCAGCGGCGCCAGCTTCTTGCCCAGCTCCAGCAGCGCGGGCGGCTCGAGGCTGGGCAGCGACGCCTGCAGCACGGGGATGTCGGCCGCCGGGTACATCGCGACGAGCGGCACGTACGCGCCGTGGTCCAGGCCCCGCTTCGGATCGTCGATCGTTTGGCCTGCGCCGAGGAGCGCCCGCACGCGCGCCGCCAGCTCGGGCGCGCCCGGCGACGGGTACTCGGTGCGATAGAAGTCGGCGGGGAAGCCGTAGAAGTCGTAGACCAGCGGCACGGTCGTCGTCGCGCCCAGCGTCACGGGTTTGTCCAACCAGTGCGCCGACAGCATGAGGATCGCCTTCGGGCGCGGCAGCGTGGCGGCCCAATGATTGAGCTCGCCCATCCAGGCGCGGTCGGTGAGGAGGATCGGCGACCCGTGCGCGAGGAAGATGCTCGGGATCTTGTTCGTGGACGGCGTGTGGGGCATGGACATGGCGCGCTCCAGGACCGCCTCGCGCCGGCAGCCGGCCGCGGACAGCGCGGGCGCGGCAGCGCCTGCGGTCGCGATCAGCTTGAGGGCGTCTCGGCGTTTCATGTGGCCGGCGGAGAGTGTCTCCGGACTTTCACTGAGATGCCAAGAGGGGCGGTGTAGATTCGCGCCCATGACGCTCCTCGCCGCCGCTTTTGCCCTGATCGCCACCACCGTGACGCCCGCGAAGGACCCCGCCGACGCGTTCATGAAGAAGATGCTCGACGCCGTGAAGGCCGGGTCGTACGAGGCGTTCGTCGCCGACGGCACGCCCACGATGAAGTCGCTCGGCAAGAGCTCCTTCGGCATCGCCAGCGCCCACTTCGCGCCGGTCTTGAAGAAGGGCTACAAGACGACGTACCTCGCGCGCCTGCGCAAGAAGGAGGGCGCGATCACGCTGTGGAAGCTGGAGCCGAACGGCGGGGACGAGGACTACGAGGTTCGCGTCGTCCTCAAGGACGGCAAGGTCGACGCGTTCACGATGCAGTGAAGGAGTAGAATGCCCGTCGGCCCATGGCCGACGTCGCCACGATCGCGCAGAACCCGTTCGCGCTGCTGTCGCTCATCGCAGCGCCGGCCGTGCTGACGAACTCGGCGTCCGTGCTGGCGCTCTCGACGAGCAACCGCTTCCTGCGCGCGAGCGAGCGGCTGCGCGCGCTCACGGGCCGCTACGATGAATCGAAGGCGGCCGATGCGCGCGCGTTGCTCGTCAAGCAGCTCGCGCGCGTCGAGCGGCAAGCGCGGTTGCTCTTGGACGGCCTGCGCGCAGCGTACGTGGCGATCGGCAGCTTCGTCAGCGCGAGCCTCATCTCGATCCTGGGCGCCGTCGCGGCGGCGTCGCCTCTGCACTCGGGGTTCACGCTGCTCGCGTCGCTGGCGCTGGCCGCGGGCGTCGTCGGCGCGGCGGGCATGGTGTGGGCCAGCGTCAACCTGTGGCACGCGACCCGCCTCGCGATGACGAACATGAGCGAAGAGGCCGAGCTGGTCTACGCGCGCGAGCGGCAAATCGTCGCAGGGGCAACGCCCGCCGCGAAGGCTTAGCGTCGCTCCGCGGAATCGCGGAACCAGCCCTCGTGCGTGCGGACGTTGGGTGGCGTGCGGCTGCTGCAACGGGTTATCCAGCAACCACGGATCTTACGGCGAGTCCGTCTTGACGTGGCCGTCCAGTTCGCCGCGTTCATTGGCATCGACTGGGCCGACCGCAAGCACGACGTCTGCCTGCAGGTCACCGGCGCCGACAGCGCGACGGGGAGCTCGACGCCCATGAGGCGCAGGGTCACCACGGAGGCGGCGTCGAAGGCGCCGAGGCCGCGCGGGAGCGCGCCCGCGAGCCGCAGCGGCGTCGACAGCATGAAGCTGGCGAACACGCCCGCCGGCGCGGCAGGCTGGCAGCTTGAATGGCCTGTCCCCCCTGCACCTGCTCGTCTTCCACCTGGGGGGCGTCGCCGCCACGCTCGCGGCGGCGACCGCTTTCGCGAGATCGAGTGGACTATCAAAGAAGCAGTCACTACACTAATAATAGTGAGTCGCTCCAAGAGCGAGCCTTGCCCTGTCGCACGGACGCTCGACATCGTCGGGGACCGCTGGACGATCCTCATTCTGCGTGACCTCCTAGCGAATCCATCGCGGCGCTTCCAGGAGCTCGAGACGTCCCTGCGCGGCATCAGTCCCAATACGCTCTCCGCGCGCCTCAAGAACCTCGAGGAGCACGCCATCGTCGCGCGTCGTCTCTACGAGGAGCACCCGCCGCGCGCCGAGTACGTGTTGACGCCGAAGGGGCGCGAGCTCGGTCCAGCCCTCCAGGCGCTCCTCGTCTGGGGACGAAAGCACACGGGCTGATCATGATCGCGCGCGCCAGGTTCGATTTGGCAGACGGGCCACGCGTCGCGCTCGGATGCGCGCTGGCGGCGGCGAGCGCAGTGATGCTCGCCTTCGCGTTTTCCCCGCACGGCGCGTGGTTCTTCGTGTGGATCGGCTTCGCGCCGATGCTCGTCGCGCAGCATCGGGTGCTGCCGGCTCGCTGGTCGGCGCTCGCACCGGCGATCAGCGTAGGGGGCTTCGTCGCCGGTTGTTTCGGCGGGGTCTTCCCTGCCGGGGCGGCTTGGTACATGAAGGCGCTGCCGATCGTCGTTGGCGTCGTCGTCTTCGCCGGGAGCTCGGGCGCGCGCCGCGCGCTCTCCGGCTCGTGGCCCCTCCAGGGCGCGCTCGGGTGGGTCGCCGTCGAGCTCGCACGCTCGTTCATCCCGGCGCTCGGCACGTGGGGGTTCCTCGGCTACGCGATGTTTCGTCAGACCTGGTTTCTCCAGCCGGTGTCGATCTTCGGCACCTACGGCCTCGACGTGCTCATCGTGCTGGTGAATTACTCGCTGAGCATGTTGCTCGTCGCCTGGCTCGATCGGCGGCGCAGCGGCGACGACCGAGAGGACGCCCTGGTCCCGCTGTCCCTCGCGGTGCGTTGGTGCGCGGCGGTGGGCGTCGCTTGCGTGCTCTGGGGCGCCGCGAGCGTCGCCATGCGCCCGGAGGGCGAGCCGACTGTGCGCGTCGCGGCGCTTCAGCCCGGCGTTCGATGGAGGGAGCTCGGGAGCACGGCGCAGGCGCGCGATCGCGCCCTCCTCGACGTCCTCTCCGAGCAGACGCGTCGGGCTGGAGCGCAAGGGGCGAAGCTCGTGGTCTGGCCGGAATCGGCGCTGCACGCCGATCCGCAGATCGCCTATCGCGCGCCGCTCTCCGCGCTGGCGCGCGAGATCGGCGCGTACCTCTTCGTCGGCTACCGACTCCAGACGCCCTCCGGCAATCGCAACGAGGTCGTGACGATCGGCCCCGACGGCGCGTTCCTCGGGAGATACGGCAAGGACCATCCGGTCAGCTTCCTGCACGAGACGAGCGTGACCCGCGGGACGTATCCGACGTACGAGACCGCGTTCGGCGTCGTCGGCGCCGCCATCTGCGCGGACATCGACTTCACGGACACGCCGCGCAAGCTCGCCCTCGGCGGCGCCAAAATAATCGCCGTGCCGTCCGCGGATTGGCCCGAGATCTCGACGAAGCACTACGTCCTCGCGGTCTTCCGCGCGCTCGAGACCGGCGCGGCCGTCGTGAAGTCGGAGCACTCACGTGACTCCGTCATCGTCGACGGCGCAGGAGCGCTGGTGGCGACGGCGATTACGCCGCAGGGCAGCCCGGCGGTGCTCGTGGCCGACGTCGCTTCGCGAGGAGGGGTGCCGCTCGCCGCGCGTTGGGGCGACTGGGTCGGATGGCTATGCGGGGGCGGGCTCGTCGTTCTCAGGCTGGGCGGGCTCGCGCGCTCGCGCCGCCGAGCACCGAGGCTCTTCGCCGCCAAGAAGGGCCTTCTTTGAATCAGCGCGCGCGCCGGTAGTGCACCGCCACCGCGCGGTGGAAACGGGCTCTTGGAGGGGCGCAGGTGGTTGCCAGAGCGCTCTGTCTCGGCCAATGACGCGCTGAGGCTGGCAGCTTGAATGGCCTGTCCCCAGGAAGCCGTTCCACTGGGTGCCGTCGAGGTTGAATGTCCGTCGTTCGGCGAGCAGGAGTTCACCCGACACACCCATCCGATCCACGAGAGCGAGAGCTGCCGTTTCGGCGCTGACCGCGTCCGTACACTCGCCGGGCGAAGCATGACTCAGCTGATGAGCGCAGGCACTAACGCCCGCAACAACGACACTTATCCACAACGCTCGCACGTCTACCGCCTAACGATCGGCAGCCCGCTCGGCGACTACGTAGACTTCGACCGTGAGTAGGGCATTCGGCGGGACGACACCGGGGACGCCGACCTCCCTATAGCCCAGATGCGGCGCGACACGGATCCGTCGCGTCCCGCCGACCCGCATACCTTCGACTCCGTAGAAGAGACCGGCGAACATGTACTCGCGATCGACCCTCAGCGACGCGAATAGCGTGGTGCCATCGTCCTCGATCCGCGCCCGATCACAGAGCCCCCAAGGTTTACTCCAGCGAACTGGCTCGCCACGACTGAGCCACATGCGCAGCCGGAAGTCGTAAAAGACCTTCTTCTCGACCCGGGCCCCAAGGCCCGCGGCATCGTCGATCAGTTCCACCCCGGGCTTCACGGTGTCCGTCTAACAATCACGCGTTTCAGCGGCGGAGCGCAAGCGCCGTCCGCTGCAACGCGCGGTTAGCCGGTTCAGCCCGCCACCGCCACCCGTGATGAAAAATTGTTCCCTTTGGACACAGTTACGAGACCCGCGTTGTGCAGTTCCTTCAGGTACTTGTTGATGTGACCCTCGGGCTTCTTCGTGTCATGCATCAGGTCGTCGAGGAATTCGCGCCGTAACATTGAGCCACGGCCGTCGAGTTGCCGGATCATTCGAATCAGAAACGTGCGGGGCCCGCCTTTGTATCTGCGCTGCCCGCAGAACTTCACGAAGCGGCGCACGTACTCGTGCTTGTCGCACATCGCGTGAAGTGCATCGCGCAGCCGATTGTCTGTCGGTCTGTACTTGTTCGCTACGGCGCCCGCCAGGTCAGAGATGATCGGAGTCTTCCCCGCGGGTAGCTTCGCGTCCTCATCAATAAAGAGGTAGGCGCTGGACTCGCCGCGGGTGGCCCGAAAGTATCCGTACTCGAGCGACACGTTCGCGTTACCGGTGCTGGCGTCGAAGACCGCCGTGCTGCTCGAGTCCAGCGCGGACATGATGTTCACTAGGAGCTGGGTAGCAGGCTGTCCCGCTTCTCGACCAATGGCGAGGAAGTGAACGGGGTACTTCTTGTGTAACTGCTGGACGAGCGTCTCCCACATTGTCTTGTAGGGATCCCAAGGGTATCCAAGAAAGATCTGATTTGCGATGACGGTTGGCTTCATGGAGAATCCGGCTAACTATCTATACTGGCGTTAACCTGCGAACGATCGACCAAAGGGACGGAACCGTTCGCCAGGTCCGACGTCGGGTTAGCCGGCGTCGGCTCAATCACAGAGAGGGCCACAGCGACGCTATCAGTTGACAGGTTGCCGTCACGTTCGAAAGTAGGCGCGAAGTCGCGCCGCCACACGCATGGAGTGCTCCAGTACGCGCTTCATAGATGAAGCAATGTCGTGGGCTGGCGGTTTGCCCCAATACATTCGTCTTGTAGGCGTGAAGGAGGGCTGCCATCGATGGCCCGACACCGCGAGGAAGCGCTTCTTTGTTGAAGTGCACCTTGAGCGCGCCAAGACCCGCCGCCGACGATAAGTCCACGTCAGGGAACACGGAGATATCGACGCCGCCGAAGCGCCAATGCGGTGAACGCGTTGTCGGTCGAGTTGCGGACACTCCAGGCGCGAGGACGTATCCGGAAGCGGCGAAGGCCTGGATCGCATCACGCTCGTGGTCGCGCAAAGCGCTAGGGTTCAACGGAGATTGGTTGACGAGGTGGTCGACAACTTGGGAGCGGGCGTTCTGATAGCTTCGCTTGGGCCCATCGGTCGGATATTTGTGTGCCCGAATGAGGGACGCCTGCCTCACTGGAGTGCACGGACCCATCAATTTCGCGAGCGTGCTGAATGACACCGTAGGTGTGTTGATCTTCGCGCTCATGGCGTTGGGATATTAGCAGCTCCGGCCGACTCAATGTGTTTTCGGAGTGTCTCGTTACCCGATCTTCGAAGCGATGAATCAATGACGGATAGAGAGCCGACAACTCGGCTCCATGCCGCCTGCGCCGCCTCGATGGAGTCCGGCTAACGATACTGGCGTTAACCTGCGGCGCGAAGCGCCGGCAGGTTCAACGCCGGGTTGGACGGCGCGCTCATCTTACAGGAACCGACGAGCGTGAGATCCTTGGATTCATCTGCGCCTCTCGGACCATCAAGCGCACTGCATCCGGTGCAAGAGGGGACGAATGTCCGATCACGACCTCCTTCAGCATCTCGCGAGATGCAGCAAATGAGATCTCCTCATAAGGGACCAGCCGCTCGCCGGATTGCCTGAACTTGAGCGACTTGTCATCGCCAGTCACGTTCTCCCGCTTGCCGTTGAAGCTCATGACATGCGCTACGAAGCGCCATTCTTCTTCCTCATAGAAGGAGGGATGCTTCATCCCGATCGCAAGGAGTGGCACGTAGAGCGAGATTATGTGCGCCGTACGATAGATGACATTTTGATCGCGGAGAACGGACGGCTTTTCCTCAGCGAGAGCTTTGCGACCAAGCTCGATAAGCGCTGTCATCTTCTTGCGCTGCGAGTCCTCGTCGTAGTCGACCTGAACCAGGTCGTACTTTGCAACCTGGGCTAGTATTGGCGAGAAACCCAGGGCGACCCCTCGGCCAGACCGGCCGTAGTGTAACCATTGTCCGCTCTTGTCGCAGCGTCCACAGAACGAGATCACGAGAGGATCCGTTTCGAACTGGTGAGAAGCCGGTACGGTGGACGGATCTCGCAGGTAAGTCAGCAGCGCCCATTCGTACAAGCTCGGGTGCTCTCGAAGGCGTGTCTCCAACAGAGTCGTCGCAATGGTGCGACCATGCGCGACTTCCAAGGAGTCATTCAGAGTGGTAGCCAGGGATGCCCAGAGGCACTTCTCCTTAATGATTCCAACGAGGCCCGCAGAATCCGTCAGGTGGTACAGGGGGTCGGGGGCGGGGCCGTGCTCGACCCTCAGGGAGGCGGCGCAGGCATCGAAGAGCCGATCGGGAGCGGTCGTGGTTGCAGATTCGTCGACCATGTGTTTGTCCGCCCAACTCGTATTCTCCACAGTTGGATAATCCGTCGCCACAGCAATCTCGCCGGGGCGTTCCGCGGGCGTTCGAGTGTGAGTTCGCGAGTTGCGACGCGGCCGTTCGCCGGATAACGCGATAAGGGCCGCCGTCAGCACCGCGCGCCTGTGACCAAGGTCGCCGTCGGCGTCAGAGAGCGTCAGGACGGGCGCGAAGCGCCCCACGCAGATCCCGGCCGAATCGCGGCATACTGCCGCCATGCCGACGCTGCCGCTCTATCAGGTCGATGCGTTCACAAACCGCGCGTTCACGGGGAACCCCGCTGCCGTGTGCCCGCTCGAGGGGGCGATCCCCGAGGCACTCATGCAGGACATCGCCGCCGAGAACAATCTCTCGGAGACGGCGTTCTTCCACCGCCAGGGCGACGCCTTCAGCCTGCGTTGGTTCACGCCCACCGTCGAGGTGGACCTGTGCGGCCACGCGACGCTCGCGTCGGCCTTCGTCCTCATGACCGTGCTCGAGCCCGCGCGCACCGAGGTGGCGTTCCGCACGAAGAGCGGCACGCTGACCGTGCGCCGCGAGAAGATCGACGCCAAGGGCAGCGACCTCTTCGTGATGGACTTCCCCGCGCGTCCCTCGCAACCCGCGCCCGATCTGGCTGGCCCCGTCGCGGCGGCGCTGGGCGCGCGCCCGGTCGACGTGCTGCGCGGCGCGATCGTCCTGGCCACCTTCGAGACGGCCGAAGAGGTGCGCAAGCTCGCGCCCGACATGGCGGCCGTCGCGCGGTTCGGCACATCGGTGTGCGTGACGGCGCCCGCGGACGCCGCCGCGCGCGGCGCGGACTTCGTCTCGCGCTACTTCGCGCCCGCGCACGGCATCCCCGAGGATCCCGTGACGGGCTCGTCGTTTTGCACGCTCGCGCCCTACTGGGCGGCGCGCCTGGGCAAGCCGGCGCTGCGCGCGCGTCAGGTCAGCGTTCGCGGCGGCGACGTCCGCTGCGAGGACCACGGCGAGCGCGTCATGATCGCGGGCCAGGCGGCGCTGGTCATCACGGGATCGCTCACGTACTGAGAGGTTGCCCGTCGCCGCTGACGAGGGGGTCGACGCGGTCGGCCCCTGCGCCCGGCGTCTCGCCGAGGAACTCGATCCACGCGCGCTTCATGCACGGGTAGTGCTTGGCGGCCTCGGCCAGCGACAGGAAGGCCGCGATGTTGGTCTCGAAGCGCCCGCGCAGCGCGACGTCGGCGATCTCGGCGCCCGCGAAGGCGTTGTCCGCCCGAGAGAGAGAGAACATGTCGGGGAAGACCCGGGCGCCGAGGTGCTCGAGCGGCACGCGCAGCGCCCAGAGGCCGCGGTTCCCGCCCGCGAGCGAGGGCGACGCCGACAGGAGCAGCGCGTGGCGCCCGTCGAACGGCTGCGGCCGGAAGCGCGATACCCAGTCGATCAGATTCTTGATCGTGCCGGGCATCGAGGCGTTGTACTCGGGTGAAACGATGATCAACGCGTCGTTGGCGAGCAGCCGCCGCTGCAGCTCTCGGGCGCCTTCGGGCACTCCCTCCTCGCGTTCGAGATCCTCGTCGTAGAGCGGGACGTCGAAGTCGCGCATCGAGGCGAGGTCGACCGTGGCGCCGAAGCGTTCGGCCCCGCGCGCCACCGCCTCGGCCAGCTTCCGGTTCAGCGACTCTGCCCTCAGCGAGGCGGCGAACACGAGCACCTTGAGCTTATCCGGCGGGACTGATGGGGCCATGCGCCACTCCTCGGGGGGGACTTCCCGAAGAGGTAATGGCGCTGGCGCCGGGCGCAAGGGCCTCTTCGGGCCACGGCGCGAGGATCGTCACCGCGATCGACGGCAGCGCGCACCCGAGCACGACGACGAAGAACGACGGGTAGCCGAGCGCGTGCTGAAGCGCGCCGCTGGCCATGCCGGTCACCATCATGCAGAGGCCCATGAACGCCGTCGCGAACGTGTAGTGCGCCGTCTTGAAGGGGCCGGGCGCCATCTGTTGCATCATGTAGATCATGTGGCCCACGGCGCCGAAGCCCCAGCCGAGCTTCTCCAGCGTGACCACGGCGGCGATGAGGGCGTGGCTCTCCGGCAGCGCACGGCCGAGGTAGAGGAACGTCACGTTCGGGACGTTGAGCGCGAGGCACAGCGCCAGCAGCGAGCGCCGCAGGCCGCGGCGCGCGACGTAGAGACCGCCCAGCAACGACCCGGCGATGAACGCGCCCGTACCGAACGTGCCGTTGATGTCGCCGAGGAGCTCGTTCGGCAGGCCGAGGCCCCCGTGCGCGCGGTCGTCGATCATGAAAAGCGGCCCCACCTTGTCGAGCAGGCCCATGCCGAGCCGGTAGAAGAACGCGAACGCGATCATGCGGCCGATGCCGGGCTTGGCGAAGAAGGTCGCGAAGGCGCGGCCGAACGTGCGCGCGGCGTCGGCGGCGCTGACCGGCGCACCGGCGGCGCGCGCGCCCACCGGCAGTCGCCGCGCGTGGTAGAGGCCCAGCAGCAACAGCAGCGCGGCGATGACCAGCAAGATCGTCATCCACGCCGCGCGCCAGGTGCCCGTGCGCTCGTGCAGCGTGCCGCTCGCGCGCACGAGCACGCCCATCGCGAGGATGGGCCCCAGGTTCCAGCACATGCTCTGGACGCCCGTCATGCGCGCCTGCTCGCGCGCGTCCAGCGTCGTGACGTACACGCCGTCGCTGCCGATGTCCTGCGTCGCGCCCGCGAGGGCCGCCAGCGCCAGCAGCGCGAGCAGCGGCGCCATGAACGCCTCGCCCGGCAGCGCGAGCGAGAGCCCCGCGCCCGCGAGCAAGACCGCCAGCACGATCTGCGTCGCCACGACGATGCGCTTCTTCGTGCGCGCCAGCTCCACCAGCGGCGCCCACAGCGGCTTCACGGTGTAGGGCAGGCCGAGGAGGCTCGACCAGAACGCCGCCTGCGCGTTGGGCAGACCCACGTTCTTGAGCAACACGTTGGCGAGGCTGCCCACCGTGACGTACGTCAGGCCCATCGCGAGGTAGCTCGTGGGCACCCAGGCGATGGGGACCGGGCGACCGCCGTCGGGAGCAGGCATGGGCTCCCGATGAGACGTTCGAGCGCGGCAAAATGGGAAAGATGACCCCGCGACGCGAATCCGTCGCGATCCGGCACTTGGCGTCGAGCGGCCGTCGCGGGTAACTTCGGCGAATGTCCGCCGCCCCCGAATCGGCCCCCGCCGCGCTGCGCGAGGTCGCGCGCGTGCGCGTCATCTACGGCGACACCGACCAGATGGGGATGGTCTACTACGCGAACTACCTCCGCTACTTCGAGATCGCGCGCAACGAGTACCTGCGCGCGGCGGGCGCGAACTACCGCGCGTTCGAGGAGACGCACGGGCTCATGCTGCCCGTCGTAGAAGCGCACGTCGCGTATCACAAGTCGGCGCGCTACGACGACGAGCTCGTGATCTCGGCGGCGACGTTCGCGCGCGGCGCGGCGTCCGTGCGCTTCGAGTACGAGATCCACCGCGCGGCGAAGGAGGGCGGTGCGCCCGAGAAGTTGGTCTCGGGCTACACGGTCCACGCGTGCATCAACCGCGAGGGGCGCGTCCAGCGGCTGCCCGAGGCGATGCGGGCCGCGATCGGGCTCGGGGTGGGGGCTGCCCGTGCCTGAGCTGGATCGCAAGCTGGCCGCGATGATCGACCACACGCTGCTGCGGCCCGACGCCGACGGGGGCGAGGTCGACAACCTGTGCGTCGAGGCGCTGCGCTTCGGGTTCGCCACCGTGTGCGTGCAGCCGGTCTGGGTGGCGCGCGCCGCGCGCACCCTCGCCGGCAGTCGCGTTGGCGTCGCGTCGGTCGTGTCGTTCCCTCACGGAGCCAGCGTCACGGCCACGAAGGTGGCCGAGGCGGCGCGCGCGCGTGACGACGGCGCGACGGAGCTGGACGTCGTGGCCAACCTGGCGGCGATCCGCGCCGGCGACGACGCCGCCGTGCGCGACGAGATCGCCGCCGTCGTGCAGGCGGCGCGCGGCGCGGCGGTGAAGGTGATCCTGGAAACGTCGCTGTGGTCGCCCGAGCGCATCACGGCCGCGGCGCGCGCCGCCGTCGCGGGCGGCGCCGCGTTCGTGAAGACGTCCACCGGGTTCTCGGCGGGCGGCGCCAGCGAGCTGGCCGTGCGCACGCTGCGCGAGGCCGTGGGCCCCGCGATCGGCGTGAAGGCCTCGGGCGGCATCCGCACGCGGGCGCAGGCGCTGGCCATGGTGGCCGCGGGCGCGACCCGCATCGGCGCCTCGGCGTCGGTCTCCATCGCGCTCGACGTCACGCCCGGCCCGCAGGCCCGCTATTGACGCGCTCACCCGTGCGGGCGACCTGCTAGCATCTCGTTCGACATGGCCCGCTTCGTCTTGCACTGGCTCGTGACGGCCGTCGCGCTGGGCGCCGCCGCCTATCTCGTGCCCGGGATCCACATTTCGTCGGGGCCCGTGCTCGTGTTCGCGGCGCTCGTGCTCGGCTTCGTGAACGCCGTGATTCGCCCGGTGCTGGTCGCGCTCACGCTGCCGCTCACCGTGTTGACGCTCGGGTTCTTCTACTTCGTCGTCAACGCGGCGGCGTTCGGCCTGGCGGCGTATCTGGTGCCGGGCTTCACCGTCGCGACGTTCGGCGGGGCCATGGCGGGCTCGATCGTCGTCGCGCTCGTGTCGTGGGCGTTCGCGGCGCTCATCCGCGCGGCGCACGCCGAGCCGTCACGGCGCGACTGACGCCGGCGGCGCCTTCACGGCGGCGAACGCCGCACGAATCACCGGTTCGTCTCCGGTGACGCCGAGGATTAGGTTGCCCGCGCACGCGGCCAGCGTCGCGTCGACCTCGGCGGGCTCGACGCTCGCGAACAGCGTCGGCTCGTCGTCGAGCGCGCGAAGGTCCCAGCCTCGGTTCCATCGCCAGACCAGCGCGTCCGCGAGGGACGGCGAGGTCTCGTGCCGGAGCATGTGCCGGACCGCCTCGCCGTCGCGTGCGCGCGACACTCTCTCCGCCGAGACGCCGCCCTTTTCCGTGGCGGCCCAGAAGTCGCGCAGCACGCGCAGCGAGGCGGTCAGGCGCCCGTTGTCGACGTTGGCCGCGACGCGCAGGAACGCGGAGCCGCCGCGCAGGGTCTCCGCGACGACGTGGACGCCGTAGGTCGAGCCCAGGCGGTGGCGGAGCTGGGTCTCGAGCGAGGCCGTCACGAGATCGGCCACGACGTCGTACGCGGCGGAGCGGCGCGCGTCGGCAGGTGGAAGCAGGCAGCGCAGATCGAGCGCGGCCTGCGACGAGCCCGGGCGGTGCATGACGATGACGCCCGGGCCGCCCTCGAAGAGGTGCGCGTCCGCCATCTTCGCGGGCAGAGCCACGGGCGCCGGGGCCGCGATGGGTCCGGGCGCGCCGGAGAGCCCCGCGAGCGCGTCGCGCGCGGCGGCGAGCGCCTCGTCGGCCGTGACGTCGCCCACGATGACCACCACGCCGTTGGCGGGCCGGACGACCTGGTCTATCCAGGCTTGGATCTCACTCGCCTTGCGGCTCGCGACGTCGTCGACGCTGGGCCACGCGCCGAACGGGTGCTCGCGGAACATGGCCCGCCAGACCGCGCGCAGGGCGCGCCCTTCGGGCGAAGCCTCGTCGCGACGCATGAGCGGCGCCTTCACTTCGCGAAACTTGTCGGACGGCCAGTCGACGTCGAGGCTGCGCGCGCCGAACGACAGCATGCCCAGCGCGCGCGGCAGGTTCTTCGCGCCCGCGCGCACGGTGAACGACACCAGATCGCGGTCCACGTCGAAGGCGTACTGGATGCCGAAGTCCGAGGGCGACTCCTCGAGCCGGACCTCGCGCGCGACGTCGGCGGCGAGCGCGAGCCCCGTGCCCGTCGTCGTGCGGTCGACGTGGAAGCCGAGCTCGGCCGTGACGACGGAGGTCCCGGGCCGCGGCACGACGACGACCTCGAGGCCGTTGTCGAGCTTGGTGCTGCGCAGGCCGTCGAGCCGGCGCACCTGCGCGAGGTCGCGCAGCGTCTCCGGCGGCAGGGGCGGCAGCTCCTTGAGATCCTGCGCCGCCGCGAGGGGGGTCGGCGGGCGCGCGTCGTCGCCGAGCGGCTCGAGGAACACGGCGCGCGCCCGCTCCGCCGAGAGGTAGCGCTCGGCGAACGCGCGGCTCTGATCCGACGTGATGCCCTGGATCGTCTGGATCATGGGGCCGTATGCGCTGGCGCGTCCCGTCACGTGCGCGTAGTCGGCGCGCGCGAGGCTGCGCGTCTGGATGTTCTCCGCGTCGAACGCCAGCGCCGACAAGCGCGCGAGCTTGAGGCGCTCGATGCGCTTGTCGAGGTAGATCTCGTCGCCGCCGATCCACGGAAGCTGCGACACCACCTCCTTGAGAGCGGCCTCGGGGTGAGCGCCCGTCGTGAGGCGAACGCGGCAGATCATCGTCGTGGCCTGCACGCCCGGCCACACGTTGAACGACACGTCGGCGATGTCGTCGTCGTCGAAGCGGCCGCTCGCGAAGTTCTGCCAGCTGATCGTCCCCCACATCGACGCCAGATCGCGCTCGGGGACGGCGCCGCCCGGCAGCGACCAGGCGATCCACAGCTCGGGCGTCGTCACGGGCGCACGCTCGCGGTGCAGCGTGCGGTCAGCGGGCGGCTCGGGCGCGGGCGGCGGGGTGGGGGGCCGGGCGATCGGCTTCGGGTGCGCCGGATCGCCGTACAGCGCCGCCGGCAGCGCGGCCCTCACGAAGTCTTCGACCTGCGCGAGCTCGACGTCGCCGACCACGACCATCGTCGTGTTGTCCGGCCGGTAGTGCGCGCGCACGTATCGCCGCGCGTCCTCGAGCGTCAGCGCCGACAGGCTGTCGTGCGTGCCCGCGAGATCGCGGTGGTACGGGTGCCCCGCGGGGTAGGCGGCGCGGAACGCGCCCGCGTAGGCGGCCCCGAAGGCGTGCGTCTCGTTGCGCTCGCGCAGCTCGTTGCGGACGACGTCGCGCTCGACGGCGAAGGTCGCCTCGTCGACGCCCTCGAGCGGATCGAGGAGCCGCCGGCCTTCGGTCGCCAGCACCTCGGGCAGCCGCACGGCGGGCGCGACCTCGTGGTACGTCGTGTCCTCGAAGTCCGTCGCGGCGTTGAAGCTCGCGCCCAGCGCCCACAGGCGCGGCCACAGCGCGCCTTCTCCCGGGCCGTGCGCTCGGAAGGTCAGGTGCTCGACGAGGTGGGCCAGCCCCTCGCGGCCCGGCGGATCCTCCATGGCGCCCGCGCCCACGACGGCCGCCACGGCCGACGTCGTCGCGCCCGGCGCGCGCTCGAACAGCACGCGCAGCCCGCTGGGGCAGTGCACGTCCCACAGCTCGAAGTTCAACGGCTTGATGCCCGAGTCACCCTTGAAGGGCGTCGTGCCGCACGAGACGGCGAGCGCGACGCCCGCCGCCGCCCAATGGACGCGCCGCCGCCCCGCCCGCGTCCGGATGCCGTTCGCCAATCGCCTCACGGCCCCCAGGATATCGCAGCGACGGCGCGATGCGCGGGCGCTCGTGCGTCAAATTGGTGACGGGGGCGGCCCGCGAGCGTCGTGCTCACGGCACGGCGCGCGGGCCCGCGATCGGCCACCGCGCCAGCAGCGCGACGGCGCCGAGCGTGCCGGCCGCCGACAGCGAGAACAGCGCCGCATACCCGAGGTGCGCAGCGATCGCGCCGAGCGGCAGCGAGAACACGCCGCCGCAGATGAGGCCCGCGTTCGCGAGCGTCAGCATGCGGCCGCGCTCGGCGCCGGGCAGATCGTGCAACGCCAGCGCCATGGCCGATGGGAACAGGAACCCGTGCGCGACGCCGAACGCCGCGCCCAGCGGGCCGAGGCCCAGCCACGGCATGAAGCACATTCCCGCGACGACGACGACGTAGAGACCCAGCGCCGCCACGCAGGCGCGCTGCGGTCCGACACGGTCGATGACGTCGCGCAGGAGGACGCGCACGGCGATGACGGCCACCGTGTACGCGACGAAGAAGCCGCGCACGCGCGGGATCCCGAGGGCCAGCGCCATGGGCCCGCTGAAGGTGAACACGGCGTTGAACGCGACCCCGGCGAGGCCGATCGCGATCGTGATGCGCCGCGCGCGCCCGCGCTTCAGCACGACCCACAGCGAGGCGCGCGCAGATTTGTCACCGCCCTCGCGCGCCTCGGCCGGCCGTTCGGCGAGCCGCGTGGCCAGCGCGGCCGCGATCCCCGACACGAGCGCCGCCGCGAGGTACGCCGCCCACGGCCCGACGTGGTCGATGAGCGGCTCGGCGAACAGCGGCGCCACCGCGTTGGTGATCAGGTTCGACGTACCGAAGAGCGCCATCGTGCGGGCCATGCGCCCGGGCGGCGACAGATCGGCGGCCACGGCCGAGCCGGTGACGAACACCACCGTGTACGCGGCGCCCTGCACGGCGCGCAGCACCATCGCCAGCGCGCCGACGCGATCGACGGCCAGGAAGCCCAGCGAGCCGACGAGCATCACGAGCGCGCCGCCCAAGATCAGCTTGGGGCGGCCCGGGCGGTCGACGCGCGCGCCCACGAAGGGAATGGCGGCGACGCCCGCGAACGCGAACATCGACATGACGAGCCCGATGCCCCCGGGCCCGGCGTGCAGGCGCGCGGCCAGGATCTTCGGCAGCAGCAGGAAGATCGAGAACGCGAGCCCGAACGAGAACTGCAGGGCCAGCAACAGGGCGAACTGCGCCCCTGCGCCCGGGCGCGGAGGCGCCTCGGGCGTCTCTTGCGCCGCGGCGGGCGCGGTCACAGGGGCGTCACTTCTTCAGCGGCTCCTGGCGCAGCGAGGCGGAGTTGATGCAGTACCGTTTGCCCGCGGGCCCGGGGCCGTCGTCGAAGACGTGCCCGAGGTGGCCGCCGCAGCGCGCGCACGTCACCTCGACGCGCGTCATGCCGTGCGAATGGTCCGTCTCGGTGGCGACGGCGTCACTCGAGGTGGGCGCCGTGAAGCTGGGCCAGCCCGAGCCCGAGTCGTACTTCGTGTCCGACGCGAACAGCTTCGCGCCGCAGCCGGCGCACGCGTACATCGCATCCTCGTGCGAGTTCCAGTACGCGCCCGTGAACGCGCGCTCGGTGCCCTTGCCGCGCAGGACCCGGAACTGGTCCGGGGACAGGGTGGCGCGCCACTCGTCTTCTGTCTTGGTGACCTGCGTCTTGGTGACCTTGTCCGACATGCCCTCGTTCCTTCTGAAGTTCAGCATAACGCCTCCTCGGGATCTACGCCGCAGAACCCGCGGGCGTTTCGGGTTGTCGATCCTCCAGATCCCAACAGGCCCCCGTGCGTCGATTCGCTCATGAGGGTATCGTGGCGGGGGCCCAGCGCCGAGGCGGGGCCTTCACATGGACGTCGAGACCGACGAGCAGCTCATGCAAGCGTTCCGTGAGGGTGACCCTCGCGCGTTCGAGCTCTTGCTGGCGCGGCACGAGCGCAAGGTCTGGCAGTTCCTGCGCCGCTCCGTCGGCGACCCGGTGCTGGCCGAGGACCTTCTTCAGGAGGTCTTCCTGCGCGTCATCAAGGCCCGGCTCGAGTGGAAGGGTGAGTCCAAGTTCACGACGTGGGTGTACGCCATCGCGCGCAACCTTTGCGTCGACCACGCGCGGCGCGCCGTGCACCGCGACGCGCGCTCGCTGGATGCGCCCACGCGGCCCGACGAGGAGGCGAGCGAGACGCTGCACGATCGGCTGGCCGACGGCGGGCGTGACGCCGAGGGGCTGGCGTCGGACGGGGAGGTGAGGGCGCGCGTCGAGGCGGCCGTGGCGTCCTTGCCGCCGGACCAGCGCGAGGTATTCCTGTTGCGAGAGGTCATGGACATGCCGTTCGCGGAGATCGCGGCCGTGGTGGGCGCTCCCGAGCCCACCGTGAAGAGCCGCATGCGCTATGCCCTGGAACGGCTGCGCGAGGCGCTGGAAGATCTGCACGCGGGCGAGCCGCGGCAGCGCGCGGCTGGGCCCGCCGGGGGAGGGCGATGACGCTCTCGCACGAAGACGCGAACGCGCGTCTGCTCGATCTCGTCTACGGCGAGGCGGCGCCCGACGAGCGCGCGGCGCTGGAGGCGCACGTCGCGACGTGCCCGCGCTGCACGGCCGAGCTCGCGTCGCTGGGCGGCACGCGCGCCCGCGTGCGCGCGGCGCTGGACGAGGACGCCCCCGTACCGCCACGCGTGCGCGCGAACCTGCTGGCGGCGGCCCGCGAGGCGGTCGCCGCCGTGCCCGCGAA